>NC_015161.1:1645000-2010000 GCF_000190555.1 Deinococcus proteolyticus MRP | reverse complement strand
CTGTACGCTGTCTGCGGTGCTGGGCGTGCAGCGGGCGATTCTCTACAGGTGCGCGCCAGTGCAGCTTCACCCTCCTTTCCCTACAGCCTGTCGCCGGGGACAGCTATTCCGGCAGACCATCCGGTGCAGGAAGCCAGGGCGAGTGGGCTGCCGGTGGAAGCGGTCAGCTATCTGCCCTTCCGTTCTGGCCGCCGAATGCCGGCTTACGTGACGGCTTACCCTGCAGGTGGGCTGGTCGCGGCCGCTTTTGCGCTCGGAAAAGCCCAGCTGGAGCGTCTGGGCGCAGCTTCCGCTGCCGGGGCGGCAGCAGAGAGCTAGCCGTCTGCCCGGGCAGGCAGGCTATGCTATCGGGCATGACTGTGGCCTGGCCGAGACGCCTGCACCGCCTGCGGTTCCGCCGCCCTTTGCCCGCTTCGCCGGGTGTCTTGCAGGATGCGGACGGATGGTGGCTGCACTGGCGTGGCTGCGCTGTGATGGGCATTTTGAATGTGACCCCCGATTCCTTTAGCGATGGCGGGCGGTATGCCGGGCTGACTGCTGCCGTCGCCCAGGCAGAGAGCCTGCACCGTGCCGGGGCCCTTATCATCGATGTGGGTGGGGAGAGCACCCGCCCTGGTTCTATGGGGGTAGATGCCGCCGAGGAAATTGACCGGGTGCGGCCGGTGGTAGCGGCGCTGGCGGAGCGGGGCTTTCTGGTCAGTGTGGATACCCTCAAGGCCGAGGTGGCAGCTGCGGCCCTGCAAGCTGGCGCACACCTGGTCAACGACGTGTCGGGACTGCGTGACCAGCAGATGGTGCAGGTTTGTGCGGAAGCCGGGGCGCCTGCTTGCCTGATGCACATGCAGGGTGCCCCCCGCACGATGCAGGACAGCCCCCAGTACGAGGATGTGGTGGCCGAGGTTCACAGCTATCTGCGCTGCGAGGCGGAGCGGGTTCAGGCTGCTGGTGTGCCGGACGTGCTGCTGGACCCGGGCCTGGGCTTCGGCAAGACGCTGGAGCACAACCTCAGCCTGCTGCGGGCAGTGCCGGACCTGGCAGCTTCGCCCTGGCCGGTGCTGATTGGGGCCAGCCGCAAGGGCATGATTGGTGCCCTGTCGGGGGAACAGGACCCGGCGCAGCGCGACCCTGGTTCACTGGCGCTGCACCTGCATGCAGCACGGGCCGGAGCAGCGATGGTGCGAGTGCATGCGGTGGCCCAACATGTCCAGGCGCTGAAAGTGCAGGCGGGTTTAGATGTCTTGCCTGGAGCTGGAGGTGAGAGATGAACAGCCGTGTGGTCCTGCAAGGCTTGGAATTCTTTGCGAGGCACGGGGTTTTTGCTGCCGAGACTGAACTGGGGGCCCGCTTCGTGGTGGACGCTGAGCTGCACTACCCCTTCGCTGACCTGAACGACGATCTGAGCGGAGCCGTGAACTATGCCGAAGCCTACGCTTTGATAGCCCAGCTGGTGACGCAGGAGCGCTTTGATTTGATTGAAACGCTGGCTGCCCGTATAGCCCGGGGCCTACTGGCCGCCCACCTACCCCTGCAGCGGGTCACGGTGCGTGTGCACAAACCGGCAGCGCCGGTGGCGGGCATTTTCCGCGACATCTACGCCGAACTGACCCTGGACCGTGAGACGCAGAGCGCATGACGCAGCCTCGTATGACGCACGCCTATGTGGCGCTGGGGGCCAACCTGGGCGAGCCGCTGCCTACGCTGCGTAGGGCAGTGGCAGGCCTACGTGAGCTGGGCGAAGTGGAGGGGGTCAGCCGCCTGTACTGCACCGCCCCGGTCGGCGGGCCGCCGGGACAGCCCGACTATCTGAATGCGGTGGCCGCGCTGAAGACGGCCCTGAACCCGCTGGCGCTGCTGGACGGGTTGCAGGCGCTTGAAGCCCAGGCCGGGCGCACACGCACCGTGCGCTGGGAGGCCCGCACGCTGGACCTGGACCTGATTCTGTACGGACAGGCTGTGCTGGCCTGGGAGCGGCTGACTGTACCGCACCCGCTGGCCTGGGAGCGCGCCTTCGTGCTGGCGCCGCTGGCGGACCTGGCCCCGGAACTGCGCCACCCGGTGAGCGGAGAAACGGTTCTTGCGGCACTGCAGCGGACCGGTATACCGGACAGCATGACTGTGAAAAGCGCCGCCTGGGACCGCTGACCGCCCGGAAACGCGCTATTGTGGAACGCATATGAACGAACACACGACCAAATCCAGCCCGGGGGGGTCGGGGCGCACGGCGCTCTGGGCAGTGCTGGCTCTGGCCCTGGCTGCCCTGGCCTACCTGACGCTGGGCCTGGCCATTCCCAACAACCCGCTGTATTCCGACCGTGACGCCAACGGAATCAGCAAATACCAGTTCTTGGAGCGCTGCCAGGAGCAGATGGCCGAAGCGCCCCAGATGAGCGAGATTCGCAGTGCTCTGGTGGCCCAGAATGTGCTGGGCGAGGACGACGGTATCCACAGTGAAATGCTGCTGGATTCGGCCGAGCTGGTGGACAGCATCCGGGTATCCAACGAGCCGGGCCAGAGCTGGACCCTGGCGGCGCCGGTGCTGATGCGTTCGCAGCTGACCAACGAGCCGCTGCTGCAGGCCTACTCGCGCTGCCACTACGACCGTGAAGCGGGCCAGGCTGTGGTGACCCTTCAGCCGACTCAGTGAGTGCTTGATCCGGTAACGGCGCAGCAGAACAAGGCTCTCCGCCTGGGGAGCCTTTTTTTAGGTTCTGCCTGCCTGCCAGTCGTTCCAGAGTTGCTGGGCCAGCGTGCGCGTGGGGCCGTCCCCGGCGGTGCGGGCGTAGCTGACCCCCCAGCGCAGGTGCCGCTCACTGCGGCCCAACTGCCCGCTTGCCTGGGCCAGCACATGCAGCCGCAGGTGGGTCTGGGCCAGCAGGGTATCGCGCAGCGCACTGGGGCGCAGGCGCAGAAGCTGGTCCAGTGCGCTGTCCAGCTGTGACCCCGCCCGGCCCGTGTGCCCGGCAGCGTAAGCCTGCTCGGCACCTTCCAGGGCGGCAGCGGCGGCGCTCAGAGACGGTTTCATGAAAGCCAGTCTATCCCGCTATGCTGACAGGCATGGACGCGGTGACATGGACGGTGGAATAGGCCCGGTGACCTGGGGCTGGCTGGGAGCCGGCCTGCTGGTCCTGGCCGGCTACGGCTGGGGCCGGCAGGTGTCCAGTCACGGGGTCACCGGTGCCTGGCTGGCCGCCATGCTGGCGCTGACGCTGGCCGGGTTGTACCTGGTAGGTTCCGCCGCACTGGCTGGGCACGACCTGCCGGTGACGGTGGGACTGGTCGGCGCAGTGGCTGCCTCGCTGCTGTCGGTGTATACGCCCGACTGATACGGCGTATGAAGAGGCCCCGCCCGCCAGGAGAGCGATGAGGCGGCAGCAAAAAGCCCCCGGCAGTGGGGGCTCGCTCATTGGCTTGATCGAGTGCCGTGCTCAGCCCTCGCTGTCCGGCTCGCCGGCGGTAGAGCTGCCAGGGCCGAAGGTGAGGCGGCTAAGTTCCGGCTGCTCGGCCGCTGCGGGGGGCGTCTGCTGTGGTGCCCGCGCCGCCTCCTGCAGGGCCGCTTCGGCAGCTGGGGCCGCACCGACTTGCTGTGGGCTGTCCTGGCGGCCCCACTCACCGCGTGGGCGTTCGCCCTGGGCCCGCTCACCCTGAGGTCGCTCACTCTGTGCCCGCTCACTCTGGGGCCGGTCGCTGCGTTCACGGCGGGGGCCACGGTCGCGGTCGCCGCCTCGGCGGTCGCCACGTGGAGCGCGGGGTTCACGGGGAGGGACCTTGCCTTCCAGCTCCGGGCGAATCAGGTCAATCTTGCCGCGCTCGTCGATGTTGACGATCTTGACGCGCACTTTCTGGTTCAGCAGCAGCACCTCTTCCACCATCTCGATGCGCTCCTCGCTCATCTGCGAGATGTGCAGCATGCCGTCCTGGCCGGGGAACAGGTTGATGAATGCCCCGAACGGCGCAATCTTGACCACCGTGCCTTCGAATTCGTCACCCACCTTGGGCTGGTAGGTGACCGCAGTGATGCGCTCCTGCACCGCTTTGGCCGCTTCGCCATTGGCGCTGAAAATCCGCACCAGGCCGTCTTCCTCGATGGTCACCTGGGCTCCCATCGCCTCCAGCTCGCGCACCTGCTTGCCGCCGGGGCCGATGACCTTGCCGATCAGTTCAGGGTCAATGCGCATGGAGATGATGCGGGGAGCCGTAGGCGACAGCTCCGCACGCGGGGCAGGCAGCACTTCGGCCATCTTGCCCAGGATGTGCAGCCGGGCTTCTTTGGCCTGCGCGAGCGCTTCGCGCATGATGGCAGGCGTGATACCACCAATCTTGATGTCCATCTGCAGCGCCGTGACGCCCTCGGCCGTGCCGCAGACCTTGAAATCCATATCGCCCAGTGCGTCTTCCAGGCCCAGGATGTCGGTGAGGATGCGGTAGCGGTCCCCTTCCATCACCAGGCCCATCGCCACGCCGGCCACGGGAGCCTTGATGGGTACGCCCGCGTCCATCAGCGAGAGAGCGCCGCTGCACACGGTCGCCATGGAGCTGGAGCCGTTGGATTCCAGCACTTCGCCCACCACGCGAATCACGTACGGGAACTCCTCGAAGGGGGGCAGCACTGCACTCAGTGCCCGCTTGGCGAGGTTGCCGTGACCCACCTCGCGCCGCGACTGCGCGCCCATCCGCTTAACTTCGCCGGTGGAGTAGGGCGGGAAGTTGTAGTGCAGCAGGAACTTGTCGCCGGTGTCTTCGGTGAGGTCGTCAATCAGGATTTCATCGCGCTCGGTGCCCAGGGTGGTCACGCCCAGCACCTGGGTCTCGCCACGGGTGAAGATGGCGCTGCCGTGTGCACGGGGCAGGGGCCGCACTTCCGTCCAGATGGGGCGCACGGTGCGGGTGTCGCGGCCATCGGCACGCAGGTCCTCTTCCAGAATCAGGCGGCGCAGTTCCTGCTTTTCCACTTTGGAGAAGGCGGCCTTGAGTTCTTCAATCCGCGCTGCAGCGCCGTCCACTTCGCCTTCGGGCACCCGGTCCTGAATCAGCCGGTCACGCAGGGCCTTGAGGTTGGCGCTGCGGTCCTGCTTTTTCAGCGTCAGCAGAGCGTCGCGCAGGCCGCTGGCGCGGGCGGCTTCGGCCAGCTCGGGGACCAGATCGGGAGCCAGCTCCCCGTCCGCGAGGTAATTGAACTTTTCGCGGCCCAGCTCGGCACGCATGGTGTCAATCAGGTCCAAGACGCCCTGCATTTCAGCGTGGGCGAATTCGATGGCGTCCACCAGCTCGTCTTCGGCCACCACCTGTGCGCCGGCTTCGACCATCATCACGGCGTCCCGGGTGCCGGCCACCACCAGGTCCAGGTCGGAGCGCTCCAGCTGCACGGCGGTGGGGTTGATAACGAACTGTCCGTCCACCCGGCCTACCCGTACGCAGGCGGTGGGGCCGCCCCAGGGAATATCGGAGATGCTCAGGGCGGCGGCCGCGCCGATAGGCCCCAGCACGTCGGGGGCGTTCTGCTGGTCGGCGCTCAGCACCGTGATGATGACCTGGGTTTCGTGGCGGTAACCCTTGGGAAACAGTGGGCGAATCTGCCGGTCGGTGATGCGCGCCGAGAGAATGGCGCGCTCGCCGGGGCGGCCTTCACGGCGGCTGAAACTCCCGGGAATCTTGCCGACGGCGTAATGCTTTTCCTCGAACTCCACGGTCAGCGGCAGGAAATCCAGGGTGCTTTTCTCTTGCCGGGCCTGGGCGGTGACCAGCAGCAGGGTGTCGCCGTAGCGCAGCGTGACCGAGCCGCTGACCAGCTTGGCGAGTCGGCCCGTTTCGATGGTCAGTTCACGGCCACCCAGCACCGTCTTGTAAGTCTTTCCTAACATTCCCGCAGTCTAGCCCGCAGAGCGCTGCTAAACTGAGGGGCGTGACCCCGAACGACCCCGCCACACACGGTTCCAAGACGCAGGTGGCGGCCCGCTGGCTCAGGGCTGGGCAGAATGTCAAGGACTCGGTACGCGGCGCCCTGCTGAGCAGCTACGAGGCGCGCTTGGCAGCGCAGGTGCAGGCCCACGGCACGGTACCGCAGCACCTTGGCCTGATTCTGGACGGCAACCGCCGCTTTGCCCGGGCAGCTGGACTGCAGCGCGAGATGGGACATTCCATCGGCGCCGACAAAGCCCATGAGGTGCTGGAATGGTGCCTGGAGCTGGGCATTCCCGCCGTGACCATCTGGGTGCTGAGCACCGACAACGCAGGCCGCGACCCGGACGAGCTGGGCCATATCCTGGGCCTGCTGCGCCGTGAAGCCACGCAACTGGCTGTGGACCCGCGTATCCACAGGAACCGTGTCAAGGTGCAAGTGATTGGACAGCACGACTCGTTCCCGCCCGATGTGCTGCGTGCGCTGAAGAACCTTGAGGAGAGCACCGCCCACCATGACGGCATGCGCCTGAACATTGCCGTGGGGTACGGCGGCCGCGAAGAGATTGTGAACGCGGTCAAGTGCCACTTGCGCGAACAGGCCGCTCAGGGCCGCACACTAGAAGAGGTGGCCGCTGGGCTGCACTCCGCCGATATCAGCCGCCACCTGTACACGGCGGGCATTCCCGACCCGGATTTCATCATCCGGACCAGTGGTGAAGTCAGGCTCTCCGGCTTCATGCTGTGGCAGAGCGTGTACTCCGAGTACTACTTCTGCGACGTGTACTGGCCGGGTTTCCGCCGGGTCGATTTCCTGCGGGCACTGCGTGACTTTCAGGGCCGCAGCCGGCGCTTCGGCCGCTGAGCGGCTGGGCCGAGGCGGCTTGGGATACCCAGGCGGACTGGGCAGGCCAGACAAAAAAAGCCCACCTGCGGGGGTGGGCCAGGGCTTTATTCTGCCGGGTCGGAGGCGGCTGCCTCAGTCTCTAGGCGAGGCTGCAGGGCGGCGACCACCAGAAAGGTCACAGTGAGAAGGCCAACCAGCAGAAATTCCATACATAACATTATGACTGTATAAAGATGATGGTTCTGTGAAGGTCGTCTCTATAGCGGCAGCTGGGGCTGGTCCGCTCCTGCTTAGGACGTGGTTTCCGGCAGCCCACCCGCCCGCAGTGCCGCTTGGAACTCCGCCTCGCTGAGGGGCATGACACTCAGGCGGTTGCCCCGGCGCACCAGCGGGGACTCGGCCCACTCCGGCAGGGCGCGCAGGTCCTCCAGGGTCACCGGCTGGGGGAAAGCGGCCACCGCCCCGACATCCACCATGCTCCAGCGGAGGGCCTCGGCGCTGCTTTTGGGGTCGTAGTACTCGCTGGCAGGGTCAAACTGCAGGTCGTCGGGATACGCCTCACGGACGACGCGCAGCACGCCGGCGATATGTGGCGGCTGGGTGTTGGAGTGGTAGAAGAGACCCAGGTCGCCGGGAACCATCTGCCGCAGGAAGTTGCGCGCCTGGTAGTTGCGAATGCCGTTCCAGGGTTCGCGGCGGACAGCCTGCAGGTCCGCGAAACTGAAGACATCGGGTTCGGATTTGAGAAGCCAGTACGCCATACCCCGCAGTCTAGCCGTGAGGCATGGTGTGCCTGGAAAGTGCGTCCAGCGCACAGAACCCCTGGTCTGGACGCCCCCGTTCAGGCGGCGCAACGCGGTGGTCTGGTCCCGGCCGAGCGCCCCGGCGTAGGGGAAGAGGCCCGCAGCCGGCTCGCCAGACCGCTAAAATCCCTGCCATGACCCGTGACGCGCTGCTGACCTGCCCTCTCGATTGCCCGGACGCCTGCCGGCTGAAGGTCACGTTTGCGCCGGACGAGGCGGGGCGTGAGCGACTGGTCAAGGTGACCGGCGACCCGCAGCACCCCTATACGCGGGGCTTTGCCTGCGCCAAGACGGTGCATTACCCGGCGCGGCAGAACAACCCGCAGCGCCCGCTCACGCCCCTGAAACGCATCAATTCCAAGAGTGACCCGGTGCCGCAGTGGCAGGCCGTGAGCTGGGACGAAGCCCTGGACGAGATTGCAGGGCGGCTGCGCGGCATCATCGCAACGAGGGGGGCGCAGGCCATCTTGCCCTACCACTACGCCGGCACCATGGGCCTGATGGAAGGCGAGCACGTGCATACGCTGTGGCGGGCGCTGGGCGCGGCGGAAATCGAGGAAACCATCTGCGCCTCGGCGGGCAGCGCGGCCTGGGCGCTGGGCTACGGCCCCCGGATGGTGCCGGACCCGCTGGATATTCCGCAGGCCCGCTTGATCGTGCTGTGGGGCATCAACAGTCTCAGCACCAACACGCACCTCACCCCGCAGATTACGGCGGCCCGTAAGAACGGTGCCCGCGTCGTGTGCGTGGACCCCTACCGCAACCGCACAGCCGCTTTTGCCGACACGCACTATCAGCTGAAGCCCGGCACCGACGCGGCACTGGCGCTGGGCATCATGCGCGGGCTGTTCGTCAATGGCTGGACCGACGACGCCTACATCGCCGGGATGACCGAGGGGGTAGAGGACCTGCGGGCCGAGGCCATGACCTGGACCCCGGAGCGCACCGCCGCTGTGACCGGCCTGAGCGAAGCCGAGGTGCTGGAGCTGACCCACCTGATAGGTGAGACGAGGCCCACCTATATCCGGGTGGGCTACGGCATGACCCGCCACGAATTCGGCGGCGCGGGGCTGCGGGCGGTATCGCTGCTGCCGGCGCTGACCGGGGACTGGCGCTACCAGGGCGGCGGGGCGGCCCTGAGCAGCGGCGGGGCCTTTGGCCTCAACAAGCGGCGGCTGGGGGGCGCTCATCTGCTGCGTGAGGGCGTGCGGACCATCAACATGAATTGCCTGGCCGACGCGCTGGACCCGGCGGGCCCGCCCGAGCAGAGCTTTGCGGCCACTGTGATTTACAACTGCAACCCGGCCACCGTGGCCCCAGACTCGGACCGGGTGCGGGCGGGCCTGCGGCGCGACGACCTGCTGGTGGTGGTGCTGGAGCAGGCCATGACCGAAACGGCGGCACTGGCCGACTGGGTGCTGCCGGCTGCCACTTTCGTGGAGCATGAGGACGTGTTTACCAGCTACGGGCACCACTGGATCGGCTACAACCGCGCCGAGCTGCCGCCGCTGGGTGAGGCGCGGCCCAACACCTGGGTGATGCAGCAGCTGGGACGCCGTCTGGGCGTGACCGCGCCGGAACTGTACTGGACGGTAGATGACCTGCTGGCCGAGCTGCTGGACTCGCCGCATCCGCACCTGGCCGGTATCACCCCGCAGCGGTTGAAGGCCGAGGGCACGCTGCGGCTGAATCTGCCGGAGCGCTGGCTGCCTTACGCCGAGGGTGCGCCCACCGACACGGGCCGGGTCCGGTTCACCCCGGTCCCGCTTCAGCAGGAGCCGCAGGCCCGCCTGACGCCCGACTATCCCATTCGCCTGCTGACCCCGCCTGCCCACCACTTCCTGAACTCCACCTACGGCCTGCTGGACCGCCTGAACCGCGCCGAGGGCACCGAGCCGCACGTGATGGTTCACCCGGCGGACGCGGCCGCCTACGCCCTGGCCGACGGCGAGTATGCTCGCCTGAGCAGCGAACAGGGCGAAGTGACGCGCCGGGTGCGCGTGACCGACGCCGCGCAGCCGGGCGTGGCGGTGATTGAGGGCATCTGGTGGGGCACCGAGGCGCCCGACGGCAAGAGCATCAACACCCTGACCGCGCAGACGCTGACCGACCTGGGCGGCGGCAGCACCTTTCACAACACGCGCATCCGGATAGAGCCGCTCGGTGTGGCCAGCCAGCAGGCCGAGTCGGCGGACTGAGAGGGAGAGGCCTATGCCGCTGAAGGCTTCGCTGAGCTGCCTTACGCAGGTGTATGTCATGTGCAGTGATACGGCCCTGCTCCTTAACCCCGCCGAGCTGGTGCGCCTGTGCGCGGAGTGGCTGCGGTGAGCACTGCCGACTTCGAGCAGCGGCTGCGGGCCAGTGGCTTCACCGGCACGGTGGGCCTGCTGATTCAGGATGAAGCGGGCCGGGACCTGTGCAGCCTGAACGCCGAGGCGGTGTTTCCGGCTGCCAGTCTGATCAAGCTGCCGCTGCTGGTGCTGGGCTTGCAGGCCGCGCAGCGCGGAGACGTGGCCCTCGTGGAGTGCCTGCCCCTCCCTGCCGCCGAGCATGTCCCTGGGGCCGGGGTGCTGCACGAGCTGGACGCTGGCCTGCGGCTGACCTGGCGCGACCTGCTGACGCTGATGATCGTGGTGAGCGACAACACCGCCACCAACATGGTGATAGAGCGCCTGGGGCTGGAAAGGGTGCAGGTGGCGCTGCCCGGCCTGGGCCTGACCCACACCCGGCTGGTAGGCAAATTGCAGCAACCTCCGCAGCGGCAGAACGCGGCCCAGCGGCGTGGCGAGCGCAACCAGACCACGCCCCGCGACATGCTGCGGCTTCTCCAGAACCTGCGCCAGGGTGAGTATCTGGATGCGTCCTATACCGCGCTGGCACTGGACATTCTGGGCCGGCAGCAGCTACGCGACCTGATGGGCCGGCGGGTGCCCTGCGGCCCGGACGGCGAACCGCTGTACCCGGTCCTCAGCAAGAGCGGCGAGCTGCCAGGCGTGCATCATGACGCCGGCTGGTTGCTGACCCCGCGCCCGCTGGCGGTGGCCTGCCTCAGCCTTGGCGGCGAGGACCCCCGCGAACACCCCGAAAACCGTGATGTCGTGCGGCTGGCAGACGCGCTGTGGCCGCTGCTGACAGAGCTGGGTGGGGCAGGGTAAGGACGAAAAAAGCCCGGCGTACGGGTGCCGGGCTTCTCGTTCAGCGCGGGTCAGCGCTGGTAGCTGGTGCCTTCTTCCAGACCTTCGACCCAGGCGGCCAGCAGGTCAATCACCGCCTGCAGGTCGCGGGCGTCGATCATTTCGCTGGGCGAGTGCATGTAGCGGTTCGGAATACTCAGCACGGCGCTGGGCACACCTTCTCGGCTGAGGGTCAGGGCGTCGCCGTCGGTGAAGGTGTAGCGGCCTGTGGCGCTCAGGGTGTAGGGAATACCTTTTTTGCCTGCGGCGTCCATCAGCTGGCGGTTCACCACCGGGCTGCTCATGGGGCCTACCGTCAGGCTGGCGCCGGAGCCGAAGGGGCTTTGGCCGTACTTCTTGGGTTCCACACCGACCTGGGTGGTTTCGTGGGTCACGTCCACTGCTACGCCGGCCACTGGACGGGTCTTGAACGCGCTGATGACAGCCCCGAAGGTGCCGATTTCTTCCTGGCTGTTGCCCACGGCAATCACGCGGTGCTTCAGTTCGCTGCCGCTTTCATGGACCTGGCGCAGCGCTTCAAGGACCGCGAACGAGCCGGCGCGGTTGTCCAGGGCCCGCGCCACGATGCGCTCACCCACCATCATCGGCCCCTGCTCAATCACGCCGTAGGTGCCCACCGGCACGGCGGCGCGGGTGTCCTCGGCGTCCAGGCCGATGTCAATCCACAGGTCTTCGAGTTTGCTGGCCTTTTCGCGCTCCTCGGGCGACATCACGTGAATGGCCTTTTTGCCGATCACGCCTACGATGTCGCCGCCGGGAGCCAGCAGGCGGATGCGCTGCCCCACCAGCACCTGCGGGTCCCAGCCGCCCACCGGCAGAAAGTAGATAAAGCCCTGGTCGCTGATATGCGACACGATGAGGCCGATTTCGTCCAGGTGGCCCATCAGCACCACGGCGGGCGCTCCCTCGGGGCCGATTTCGGCGTACACGTTGCCGTAATGGTCCTCGCTCACGCGGGCGAAGCTGGCTGCTTCCTTTTTCCAGACGTCGGCGGCGCGGCGCTCGTAGCCGCTGGGGCCGGCGGCACGCAGCAGGTCGAAGAGAAACTCCTGGTGTTTAATGACTGTTTCTTTAAGGGACATTCTGCCAGTCTAAGCCCGCAGCCGGCTAGGGTGGGGCAAATGCAGAGTGCCGCCGAACAGCCCCACTTTTCCCCCCTTCCTGTTCGCGTCAAGGTCAGCGTCGAAGCCCACCACCTGCCCGAGTACAGCCGCCCCGAGGGGCAAGTGTTCGCCTATATCGTGCGGCTGGAAAACGAGGATGACCAGACGTGGAAACTGCTGCGCCGCTGCTGGCTGGTGGTGGATGGTCAGGGCCGGCGCACCGAGGTGGAAGGCGAAGGGGTGGTGGGCCAGCAACCTCTGCTGACCCCCGGCACCGTGTTCATGTACGACTCGTTCGTGACCGTGACCGACACCCCGGCGCAGATGTCCGGCTATTACACCCTGGAAAATGCCTGGGGAGAGCAGCGGCAGGTGGCCGTTCCCGAGTTCCGGTTGGTCGACGGCAGCGTGCGCCTGCTGAACTGAAGCTGTCCTGTCAGACCCTGCCCTGTGCTGCTCCGTGCTGCCCCGCCCGGAGGCGCGCTGCCGGGCCTGGAAAGCCTGCAAAACCTCCGTTTCTGCGCTGACCAAATACTCTAGACTGCCGCACATGAATCAGGAACGGCGAGTCAGGCTGGATGGGGTCAGAGAAGCGCTCAGGGTCAGCATGACGGACTGGGCGACCCTGGAAGTGCGCGGTGACCAGGCCCGGGTGGTGCCGGCGCCGCAGCTGACGCTGCTGGTAGGCCACCTGGACCAGGCCGACCCTGACTGGTCGCTGCACTGGGCCTGCGACGGCATGCAGCCTCCCGTGGTGCGGGCGCGGCTGTGCGCCGCCGGCCTGGAGCGCGAAGGCCTTGCCACTGGTTACACCCTGGAGGACGCCAAGTTGGCCGCGCTGGCCGACGCCGCCCGGCTGTACGGTGTGGCCGTGCTGGGTGGGGGAGACGGCGGCAGCCACTGGGTGGACTACGACCCCGACGAGGGAGCTGACACCACCCTGCTGGAAGCCGAGGCCGAGACCGAGGGGGGGGTGGCCCTCGCCTCCCGCCCCAGCCTGCCGCCCGAGCCGCCCCGCGACCCTCAGATGGAGAAGGCCCGTGGGCACATCGACGACCTGATTACCCAGATTCGTGCGGCAGGACGCGGCAAGGAAATCGCTCCCATCTTGATGCGCGGCTACGGCAACACGCTGGAAGAAAGCCGGCAAATCTACAAGGAGTTGCAGGCGGTCCTGCGGGACGGCTGAACGACGCGCCATGAGTTCTCCCACGCCTACCCATGCTCCGGTGCCCACAAGTGCCCCGGCGGGCCTGCGAAAATTCATCGTCGTCGGCGATGTCCATGCCGATTTTGCTGGGCTCTGGGGGGCGCTGCGGGCGGCCGGCTGTGTTACGCCAGGGGGCCAGCCCACGCCACCGGTTCGCAGCGGGCTGTATCAGGTGGTGCTGCTGGGTGACCTGGTGCATCCCAAAAGCCAGCGCGCCTACGATGAACTGCTGGGCGCCACCTACGACTGCCACGACCCGGCACACCAGGCACAGGTGGCCGCAGTGCAGATAGAGGGCCTGCGGGCCGTGCGCGACTATCAGGCACAGGCGCCGGGGTCGGTGCATATCGTCCTGGGCAACCACGACGATGTGCTGGTGCAGCCCCGGTTCGTGCTGGGGACCAGTGGGGGGCTGCGCCACACCGAGTTCGACCCGCGCCACGGCGGGACGCCTTTGCCGGCTGACCTGAGCGCCTGGGTGGGCACTTTTTTGCGTGAACTGCGGGTGGGCCGGGTCCAGTTCGCCCATGTGGGACCGCTGCCGGCCCACGCCTGCTACGACGAGTGGTTCTACAGCGATACGTCCAGCAAGCGCTGGTTTCTGGACACGCCCGAATACGTGGAGCTGGCCGGGCTGGCTTTCGGGGTGTACGGCCACACGCAAATGGACCGGGGAATCGTGGTCCACGAGGGCCACCGCTTTGCCCTGGCCGACGCGCTGCACCGCCGCGAATACCTGGAGCTGATGCTGGACCCGGGCCGCGAAAACCCGCTGCACAACTGGCGCGTGGTGCAGTTCTAGCGGGCTTCCCGCAGGCAGGGTGCAGTGCGCTCTTCTTCTGCCGGTCTTCTGCTGGGCGGTTAGTCCTCCCTGCCGGGCGGGGAGCTTTCCTCACCGAACACCTGAATCTGCTCAGCCACGGCCAGCGGCAGGCTGAGCGGGGTCCAGACGGTGCTCTGACTGCCGGCAGGCGGAGCGATATGCAGCTCCAGGATGCCGACCTCGCTGCCATGGCTGAGCAGTTCCACTTCGGCCTCGGGGCGCAGGCCGGATTCGACCAGCTGCCGCAGCTGCTCGGGGTGGTGGTCGGGCACCCGCGAGACCCGGGCGCGGTCGCCCACGTTCAGGTGGGTCAGGCTCCGCTCGGCCCGCAGCGGCAGGTCCCCGCTGAGCGAGGGGATGGGGTCACCGTGTGGATCGAAGCTGGGTTCGCCCAGCCAGGCGGCAATGCGGGCTTCCAGCCGCTCCGACAGCGCATGCTCCAGGGCCTCGGCTTCTTCGTGCACCTCCTCAAGCGGGACGCCCAGCGCCCGGTGCAAAAACAGTTCCAGCAGGCGGTGATGGCGCAGGATTTCCAGTGCAGCCTGTTCGCCTTCGGGGGTCAGCTGTGCTCCACGGTAGGGCGCATGCAGCACCAGCCCCTGCTCGGTCAGCTTGCGCAGCATGCCGGTCACGCTGGCCGGGGCCACGTCCAGCGCCCCGGCCAGTGCCTGGGTCGAGACTCGCCCCTGTTGCCCCAGCAGATACAGCTGCTTGAGGTAGTCCTCGGCGGAAGGAGAGAGTGAAGCGGTCCGGCTCATGGGTTCAGCATGAAGGGGGAGCGCGCAGGTGGTCAAGCACGGAAACCTTCAGGCGCTGCTGCAACAGGCTCTGCCGCTTGGCTGTTCCAGGCGCTAGCCTGCAGGGATGACCTCTGGCCCTGCCTACGACTGGCTCTTTTCCCGCACCCGCGCCGCCGGGCAGACACGCGGCCCACAGCCGGCCCGCGAGCTGCTCGACCGGCTGGGCGCCCCAGACCAGCAGTTCCGTACGCTGCGGGTGGTGGGCACCAACGGCAAGGGCAGCACCTGCGCCATGCTGGAAGCCGGGCTGCTGGCAGCGGGGGTGCGGGCCGGACGCTTTACCAGCCCGCACCTGCACCGCTTCGAGGAACGGATTCGCACACTGGGGCAGGAGCTGGACCCGGCCCGCACGCTGGAGTTCGTGCGCTGGGCGCAGCGGGAAGCCCCGGACGCCGCCTTTTTTGACCTGACGCTGGCGCTGGCGGCGCAGGCATTTGTACAGGACGGGGTGGAACTGGCGGTAGTGGAAGCCGGCGTGGGCGGCCAGAGCGACGCCACCCACGCGCTGGCGAACGTGGACGCTGTGCTGCTGACCAGCGTGGGGCTGGACCACACCGCTGCCCTGGGCAGCACCGTGGCGGAGATTGCCGCCGACAAAGCCCGCGCTGCCCGCTCCGGCGTGCCGCTGCTCAGTACGGTGACGGGCGAAGCGCTGGCTGTGGTGGAGGCCGTAGCGCAGGAGATGGGCGCACCGCTGCACACGCCCACGACCCACCCGGAACTGTTCGCGCTGCCCCGGCCCCCGGCCCTGGCTGGCGAGCATCAGCGGCAGAATGCGGCGTTGGCGCTGGCCGCCCTGCGCCTGCTGGGCTACGACGACGGCCTGGAAGCTGCGCTGGCCGCCCCATGGCCCGGCCGGCTGGAACCCCTGAGCTGCCAGGGCCGCCGCGTGCTGCTGGACGGCGCCCACAACCCGGCCGCCGCGCAGGCCCTGGCAGCCAGCCTGAGCAGCGCTGACGTGCTGTTGTTCGGCAGCTTTGCTCGCAAGGACACCGCCCAGACGCTGGCGCCGTTGCTGGCGCTGGCCCCGCAGCGGGTCTTTACGGTGCCCGGCGAGGGCGAAGCCACCCCGCCGCACGACCTGGCGGCCCAGTGGGGCGGCGAGAGCTACCCGGACCTGCAGCAGGCCCTGGCCCGCGCTCTGGAGCTGACTCCGCCGGGGGGCACTCTGCTGGTGACCGGCAGCCTCTACTTGGTGGGGACAGTACGCGAACAGCTTGCATCCTCTTGACGAATCCTGCATACCGCGCTAGAGTAGTTGTCATAACCGCTCCCCAGGAGCGGGTTTTTTATTGTGTCCCCAGGGCGTTGCCGGGTCTGGCAGCTTGACGGGATAGGCGAGCGCCGCTATACTCTCCATCGCTCATCTTGAGCCTCCCCGGACGTGCGCCATAGGGATATGGTGTAATTGGCAACACAGCAGATTCTGGTTCTGTTATTCAGGGTTCGAGTCCTTGTATCCCTGCCAACGCCGCGTCTTCCGGGGAGTTCTTCTAGGGATATGGTGTAATTGGCAACACAGCAGATTTTGGTTCTGTTATTCAGGGTTCGAGTCCTTGTATCCCTGCCAAGAATGGAGGCCCCAGCGGTCTCCATTTTTCTTGTGGTGCTGTGCTTTGATAGGGGCATGTTCCCCGACCCTGAGGCTCTGCTGCACGACCTGCTTCTTCTGGCCGGGACCGAATCCCCCTCGGCAGACCCCGTGGCAGTGGCCCGCGTGCTGGACCTGGTGGAGGGCTGGGCACGTGACCTGGGCGCTGAGGTGCGGCATCTGAGCGGCGGCACGCGCCGTTTCGCTTTCGGGGAAGACGGCACCCGCCCGCCGTTGCTGCTGCTGGCGCACGCCGATACCGTCTGGCCGCATGGCACGCTGGAGACCATGCCGCTGCGGGTAGAAGGGGAGCGGCTGTATGGCCCCGGTGTCTTCGACATGAAAGCGGGGGTGGTGGGGGCCATTCATGCCCTGCGGGCGCTGGAAGGGCAGTGGCCGGCGGGCGGCATCGTGCTGCTGGTCACGCCGGATGAGGAAATCGGCAGCCCGTCCAGCCGCGCCCACATTGAGGCCGCAGCGGCGCAGGCCCGCGCTGCCCTGGTGCCTGAGCCGCCGGTGGGCGAGAGCGACACCAGGCACGCCCACGCCCTCAAGTCCGGCCGCAAGGGCGTGATAGACGCCGCGCTGACCCTGACAGGCCGGGCTGCCCACGCGGGCAACGAGCCTGAGCGGGGAGCCAGCGCTGTTGCGGCTGCCGCCGAACTGATTCCCCGTATCGAGGCGGCTGCCCGCCCGGACCTGGGCACCACCGTGCTGGTCACGCAGATTGCAGGCGGCACGGCCACCAACGTGGTACCGGCCGAGTGCCGCCTGACGCTGGACGTGCGGGTATCGCAGGCCGGCGAGGACGAGCGGGTGCTGCGCGGCCTGGCTGCCCTCCGTCCCACCGACAGGCGGGTGCAGGCTGCCTGGGCGCTGGCCGTGAACCGCCCGCCTTTCCCGCGCAGTGAGGCCACCTTGAGCCTCTTTGCTCAGGCTCAGGCGGCCGCGCAGGAGCTGGGCTTCACCTTGACCGAAACGGCGGTGGGCGGCGGCAGTGACGGCAACTTCACGGCGCCGCTGTGCCCTACGCTGGACGGCCTGGGTGCCCCCGGCGACGGGGCACACGCCCCACACGAGCACATCCGGCTGGATATGTGGCCGCAGCGGGTAGCCCTGCTGACACGGCTGCTGCGGGAGGTGTAACGGCGCAAGGAAGGCCGGGACTGCGAAGGAAACTTCCTACAATGAGCGCCTGAGGAACAGCGTTTTTTTGCTGGCGTGTCTGGTGTTGGGGACGGCTCTAGCCGATACCCGTGTGCCTAACAGCAAAGTCTCCTACAACAGCGACATGGTGTTCATTGATGAGCAGAGCAGCACCGGGGGCAAGACGTATGTGGCGTTCGTCTGCGAGAGCTACGGCGTGGCGTTCAGGCTTTACAGCAAGAACCCGCTTTCCACCGAAAAAGAGTTTGCCAAAAGCAGCGCTATGAGCATCATCGCCTATGCAGACGGCGAAAAATTGGGCTACGCGCAGGGGAGTGTTCGCCGTGACCGTCAGACGGGTCAGTTGGGTGTGTGGGAGACGACGGGCGGCCTGAGTAGCGCGCTCTATACGGCTTTTATAGATGCCGACAGTTCCATCAGTGTGACGGCGCTCAGAAACGGGTATGACCCGGTGACCTACCGCTTTCCCACCAAAGGACTCCTGACGGGTCTGAAGGCCATCAACTACTGCCGCTAGCTGCGTTTGCAGCCGTACCCTATCTGGCATCATGTCTCTCATGACGAACCCCACCCCCAAAGTCGGTGTGGTCATGGGCAGCCGCTCGGACTTCGACACCATGCAGGGCGCCCTGGACCTGCTGGCCCAACTGCAGATTCCCTACGAGGTGCGTGTGCTCTCGGCGCACCGCACGCCGCACCTGCTGCCTGCCTACGCGGCGCGGGCCGAGCGCCTGAATCTCAGCTGCATCATCGCGGGCGCGGGTGGTGCGGCGCACCTGCCGGGGATGCTGGCGGCCTTTACCCGCGTGCCGGTGCTGGGTGTGCCGGTGCAGAGCCGGGCGCTGAGTGGGCAAGACAGCCTGCTGAGCATCGTGCAGATGCCGGCGGGCGTGCCGGTGGCGACTTTTGCGATTGGGCAGGCGGGAGCCAAAAATGCCGCCCTCTTTGCGGCGGCCATGCTGGCTACCACCGACGAGACGGTACGCTCGGCGCTGGATGAGTTCCGCGCCGCGCAGACCCAGAGCGTGTTGGACGACCCGCATTTCGACGGTCACCCGGCAGCGGGGGACGCATGATGGGTAGGGGTCGAAGGGTCGAAGGGTCGAAGGGTCTCAGGAGCCATAGCTGGGCAGGGGGAAACCGATGAGCGACACCTTTACCCCAAAGACGCTGGGCATACTGGGCGGCGGGCAACTGGCGCAGATGCTGGCGCTGGCGGCAATTCCGCTGGGCGTGCGGGTGGTGGCGCTGGAACCCGACCCGCAGGCGGGGGCACGGCTGTGCGCCAAGCACCTCCAGGCCCCCTACACCGACCCCGCAGGCTTGGCGCGGCTGGCCGAGTGCGACGCGGTGACGCTGGAATTTGAAAATGTGCCGGTAGAGGCGCTGGAATACCTGCAAGGCCGCGTGCCCGTCCGCCCTGGCGCGGGACTGCTGGCGCACTCCAAGCACCGCGCCCGCGAGAAAGAGGGCCTGCGGGCCGCTGGGGTGGGCACGGCGGACTGGGTGACGATTGAGGTTGAAAGTGACCTGACCGGCGCACTGGAGCGCGTGAGCGGCGCAGGCATCCTCAAGACCTCCGAACTGGGCTACGACGGCAAAGGCCAGCGCCGTGTGAGCAGCGAGGCTGAGCTGACCGCCGCCTGGGACGACCTGGGCCGCGTGCCATGCGTGCTGGAAGGGCTGGTGCCGTTCGTGCGCGAAGTGAGCCTGGGCGTGGCGCGGACCTCGGGTGGGGCGCTGGCCTTCGGGCCGCTGGTGGAAAATGTTCACCGTGACGGCATTCTCAGGACTTCGGTGTACCTGGGAGCCGACCAGCAAGCCGCCGCGCAGGCCCGCGAGATGGCCCGCCGGGTGGCCGAAGCCTGGGGCCTGGAAGGGCTGATGACGCTGGAATTTTTCGAGCTGGCGAGCGGTGAGCTGCTGGTGAACGAAGTCGCGCCCCGCGTCCACAACTCGGGCCACCTGACGCAGGACGGCGGCGGCCTCAGCCAGTTCGGGGCGCAGGTGCGGGCGGTGCTGGGCCTGCCGCTGGCCGACTGGACGCCGCTGCATCCCACCGCGATGGTCAACTGGGTGGGCGCGGAGGACGAGGCCGCCCAGCCCGACTGGGCGGCCATTGATGCGCTGCCCGGCACCCACATTCACCTTTACCACAAGGCGTGGCGAAGTGGTCGCAAGCTGGGGCACGTGAACCTGACCGCCCCCGACGCGGAGACACTGCGGGAGCGGCTGGCTCAGCTGGAGCGGCTGATTCCGTAAGCGGGGCAGCGGGCGGAAGGCAACTGCGTATAGATTGACTCGTCTCTGCGCCTTCGCCTTTTGACCCGTCAGGTTGCTGGCCTCTGGCTAGAGGGTGTCCCGCGTGGTGAGTCAGTCTGTAAGCCGCCGGAAGAAGCAAGGGACACTTTGCCTTAAGCTACGTCCGTGGACTTCATGAATATTTTCTCCCTGCTGGGCGCGGCTGAGGCGCCCAAGCCGCTGTTCGACCAGTTTCTGGACTGGGGCAACGGCCTGCTGTGGGGCTCGGTGCTGATTTACCTGCTGGTGGGCGCGGGGCTGTACTTCACCGTGCGGACCGGGGCGGCGCAGCTGCGCTTGCTGGGTCATGCCTGGCAAGCGGTCATGGGCAGCCGGGACAGCGGCCCCACCGCCGACGGCGGGCGCGGCGGCATTACGTCTTTTCAGGCCTTCGCCACCGGGCTGGCCAGCCGCGTGGGCACCGGCAACATCGCCGGGGTGGCCATCGCCATTTCGCTGGGTGGGCCGGGCGCCGTGTTCTGGATGTGGATGACCGCCCTGCTGGGCATGAGCACCGCCCTGATCGAAGCCAGCCTGGCGCAGGCCTACAAGGTGCCCGACGAGGCACACGGTTTCCGGGGCGGTCCGGCCTACTACATCCGCCAGGGCCTGGGTCAGGGCTGGATGGGCAGCCTGTTCGCCGTCTTTCTGATTATCGCGTTCGGACTGGTGTTCAATGCGGTGCAGAGCAATTCCATCGTGGCGGCCCTGAGCGGCTACGGCTTTGGCGCCCTGCCGGTGGGCCTGGTGCTGGCCCTGCTGACCGCTCCCATCATCTTCGGCGGAATCAAGCGCGTGTCGAGGGTGGCCGAAGTGGTGGTGCCGATTATGGCGGTGCTGTATCTCCTGATTGCCCTCTTTGTCATCCTGACCAACCTGAGCGAGCTGCCGGGCATGTTCTCCAGCATCTTCCAGGGGGCGTTCGGTCTGCAGGCGGCGGCTGGCGGCGTGGCCGGCGGTATCGCGGCGGCCCTGCTGAATGGTGTCAAGCGCGGCCTGTTCAGCAACGAGGCCGGCATGGGCTCGGCGCCCAACGCGGCGGCGGCGGCCAGTGTGAACCACCCGGTACAGCAGGGGCTGGTGCAGATGCTGGGCGTGTTTGTGGATACCATTCTGGTCTGCACGGCTACGGCAGCCATCATCCTGCTGTCGGGTGTGCATCTGGGCGGCACGGAAACCGGCGTGCAGCTGACCCAGGCGGCGCTGACCGAGCACGTGGGAGCCTGGGGCGACGACTTCCTGGCCCTGGCGATTTTCCTGTTCGCGTTTACCAGCATCATCGGCAACTACGCCTACGCCGAGAGCAACGTGCAGTACCTGAGCCGCAGCCGCACGCTGCTGAACCTGTTCCGGCTGCTGGTGCTGGGCATGGTGGTCTTCGGTGCCCTCCGCGACGTGCCGACCGTGTGGAACATGGCCGACCTCAGCATGGGCCTGATGGCCATTACCAACCTGGTCGCCCTGCTGCTGCTAAGCCCGGTGGCGCTGCGGCTGCTGAAGGACTATGACCGCCAGCGCCGCGCCGGAGTGGCCGAGCCGGTGTTCGACCGCCGCGCCGACCCCGAGCTGGACCGCCGTCTGCCGGACGACATCTGGAAGTAAGGACGCCCGAGTGAGAGAGGAGAGCCGCCGCCACCGTGCAGGCGGCTTTTTCTTCCCCTGGCCTCAGGACTGACTCGTTCCACTCTCCTGCGGAGCTTTGCAAGTCGGACAACGGATGGCGAAGGACACGCCACTCTTATGACAAGTGCGCCAGAGCCTGTCTTTACTCTTTACGCCTCGTCCCAGTCCCAGTCGCGCCAGTCGCTGGGTTTGGCCTCTTCGCTGCTGGACTCACGGGCTGCTGCGCGCGCCTTCCCTGTGCCGGCGCCTTTGCCCTGCGGCTTCAGGTCGGGGTGGGGATACCATTCGTACACCCCGGCCAGCGCGAGGTGCAGGCGGTAGAGCAGCTGCTCACGCAGAGCTTTTTCCTCGCCACCTTTCAGGCCGCCCAACTCGCCCGCCAGGTGGCTCAGCACCCGCTCCAGCTCGGGCAGGTAGGGTTCGCGGGCCTTCTTGACCGCCCCTTTGCGGATATCCAGCCTCTGTACACGCGGCACGTAACTTTCGGCGGCGCCTTGCAGCAGCAGCGCCCGCTCGCGCTCGCGGCGTTCCCTGGCGGCCTGGCGCTTTTCGCGGGCGTCTTCGGCCTTCATGCGGGCAATCAGAAAGTCCTCGTCGGCCTCGGCCTGCTCTACGCGCTCCTCGCGGTACAGCTTGACCGGGGGCAGGCGCCGGCCGCCCATCTTCAGTCCGTTGGGGCGGGTGGAATCGTGCTCGCCCAAGTGGCGCTCAATCAGCCGGGCCGTCCAGCCGCGCTCCTTGAGGTCATGGGTGGCGAGAAATCCGGCGGGTGTCTCTACCGTTTCGCGGGCGCGGCGGGGCTTGGAGGAGCTGGAGCGGCGGGCCATGCTGTCCAGTGTAAAGAGGACCGGCGTACAGAGCGCAGGCGGGCACTACACTGGAGCCTATGCCCAGAGCCAAAGCTGTCCAGGAGCCCACCTACCGCGAAGCCTACGCGACCCTCAGCCGCATCGTGACCGAGCTGGAGAATGGTGAGACCGACCTGGACCGGGTGCTGCCGCTGCTCGAAGAGGCCCGCGCCGCTTACGAGGTCTGCCAGGGCCGCATCGCCGCGGTGGCGCAGGCGGTGGGCAGTGCCGGCTGGCTGGAAGACGGCGCTGAGGGCACGGAGGGCATGGAGGAGGACGGAGCGGACGGGGAAGAGGAGTAGGCCGGGCCACTGGGCTACTGGGCCACTGTGCCAGGCCACTGCGCCACGCCGAAACGGGGCTCCGCTGCGCCGTGTCCCAGATATTCCCGCCGGCCGGCACCCCAGCGGTATGCTGAACCACATGTCAGACGCCGCGCCGCAGCCCGCCCAGGCCCCTGTGGCCGAGCAGATTCCTACGGTGGACCCCCTTGTCTACCAGCTGGTGTTGCAGGCCACCTACCTGCCCATCCTGCTGGGGGGCGGGCACCTTGAGGTGCATGGGCGGGAACACGTTCCGCCGGCCGGTACGCCGCTGATTCTTGCCGCCAACCACCGCCACGGACTGGACCCCTTCGTGCTGGCGCGGGGGGTGCCGGCCGCCACGGGCCGCCGGGTACAGTTCATGGCCAAGCGTGAGCTGTTCGTGCCGGGACTGGGGGCGGTGCTGCGCCGGGGCGGCACTTTTCCGGTGGACCGTGAGGGGCAGGATGTGGGCTCGGTGCGTACCGCGCTGCGGGTACTGGGGGCAGGCGGCACCCTGGGGATTTTCCCCGAGGGCACCCGCTCAGGCGGGCAGATGCACGGGGGAGTCGCGCTGCTGGCGCTCAAAGGCCGCGCCCCGGTCGTGCCGGCCGGCATCTGGCATGAGGGCCCACGCTGGGTGCTGCGGCTGGGAGAACCGCTGCCGCCCTCGCTGGGGGCCAAAGCCCTGCTGGCCGAACTGGAGCGTGAAATTACCCGGTTGTCGCAACCCTTCGGGCAGACGTGGGCCTGAATTCGGGTCGGCTGGCCCTGCTGGTCACCCTGGTGCTGCTGGTGCTGCTGGCCGCCGTGCTGGGCGTGGCCGTGGGCAGCGTAGCGATTCCCCCGGCCGAGGTGCTGGACACGGTGCTGCGCGGTCTGAGCGGACACCTGCGCGAAGAAGACACCATTATCTGGGATATCCGGCTTCCCCGGGTGGTCATGGCGCTGCTGGTTGGGGCCTGCCTCTCGGTGTGTGGTGGGGCGTTTCAGGGGGTGTTCCGCAACCCGCTGGCCGATCCTTACCTGCTGGGCGTGGCCAGTGGGGCGGCGGTCGGGGCCACGGCGGGGCTGCTGCTGGACCTGCCACGCGGCCTGGTCCCGCTGCTGAGTATGCTGACCGCGCTGGGGGCGGTGCTGGTCACGCTGGGGCTGGGGCGTGCGGGACGGCGCTACCCGCCCACCCGGCTGATTCTGGCCGGGGTGGTGGTCGGCAGCTTTCTGAGCGCGGTGACCACTTTCCTCATCATGCGCGGCGAGGACCGGGCCCGCGAGGTGCTGGCCTATACGCTGGGCGATCTCAGCTTCGCCAGTTGGGCCGATATCGCTCAGGTGCTGCCCTACGCGGCCGTGGGCTGCGGCGTGCTGGTGGCGCTGGGCCGCGCCCTAGACCTGCTGCAACTGGGCGACCTGACCGCGTCCAGCCTGGGCCTGCCGGTAGAACGGCTGCGGCTGCTGGTCATCGTGGCGGCCAGCCTGGCGACGGCGGCGGCAGTGTCGTACACCGGGGTGATCGGTTTCGTGGGCCTGATCGTGCCCCATACGGTGCGCCTGATTTGGGGCCCCAGCCACCGCACACTGCTGCCCATTTCGGCGCTCGCGGGCGGGCTGCTGCTGGTGCTGGCCGACCTGCTGGCCCGCACCACCCCGCTGTATCAGGTGGGTATCGTGACCACACTGCTGGGGGGACCGTTCTTCCTGTATCTGCTGCGGCGGGTCAAGGTATGAGCTTCCCGGCCACGTTTGCCGCGCAGGGGCTGAACGTGTACGCGGGCGACGTTCACGCGGTGCAGGACGTGTCTGTATCGTTCGCGGCGGGGCAGCTGAGCGCCGTGATAGGCCCCAACGGTGCCGGCAAATCCACCCTGCTGCGCGGCATGCTGGGCCTGACCCCTCTGCACGGCGGCGCCGTGGAACTGCTGGGCCGCCCACTTGCCAGCTGGCTCCGCACCGAGCGGGCGCGGCAGCTGGCCTACCTGGCCCAGACCGAGGGGCTGCCCGCAGACGCCCGTGTGCGCGACGTGGTGGCGCTGGGACGCGGCGCGGGCGAGTGGAAATGGGGCCTGTTCCCGGTGCGGCCCTGGTCCGCCGAGGACGAGGCCGCCGTGCTGGACGCCATGACCCGCACCGACACGCTGGCCTTTGCGGAGCGCCGCGTGAGCGAGCTGTCGGGCGGCGAGGCGCAGCGGGTAGCCCTGGCCCGCGCCCTGGCCGCCCGGCCCCACTTCCTGATTCTGGACGAACCCACCAACCATCTGGACCTGGCCTACGCGCTGGACGTGATGCGCTACCTGCGCGCCGAGGTGAGGCGCGGCGTGGGCGTGATTGCCGTACTGCACGACCTGAACCTGGCCGCCCGCGCCGACTGGCTGGTGCTGCTGCATGGGGGGCGTGTGCTGGCTGCCGGCACGCCGCGGCAGGTGCTGACCCCGCACAACGTCCAGACGGCTTACGGCGTGCAGGTTGAAGTGGTGCAGGCGGGGGACCGGCTGGTGCTGGTGCCGGTGGAGTAACAGGAGGGCTGCGGGTGAACTCGGCCACCACCGGCCATCCACATTCCGCCTCTGCTGCACTACCCTGAACCCCATGACCAAAGCCGGCCCGAAATATTTCCCCACCGCCGGGCACCTGCTGGTCTGCCAGGGCCAGAGCTGCCAGGCCAGAGGGTCGCAGCTGCTGTATCAGGCGCTGTGGCAGGCGCTGGACCGTGAACACCTGGCCTACTACAAGGCGGGCGGGCAGGTCCGGCTGACCGGGAGCGGCTGCCTGGGCGCTTGCTCGTTCGGGCCTACGGTGTGCGTGTACCGCGAGCGGGCCGGGGCGCTGGAGCAGGGCTGGTACGCCGCGATGGACTTTTCTCAGGCCCTGGCTCTGGCCCACGCCGTGCAGGAGGAGGCGGACCTGCCTGCCGAGCACCGCTACGGCCCCACGCCGCAGGGCACAGCGCAGGGAACGCCGTAAAGATTCTTTAACGCCGGACTGTGTGCCTGCTGAACGGGTGGGCGGGATACTGACCGCATGACCGAGCCGAAGAACGACGTGCAGAATCAATTCGAGCAGCGCGATCCCCTGACCCAGTATCCCCAGCCTCCCTTTCCCCGCCAGCCGCAGGAGGCGCCCGGCCTGACCTCGGCCATGCAGCCGCTGCCCGACCACGGCGAGCAGAGTTACCAGGGGTTCGGCCGCCTGCAGGGCCGCCGCGCCCTGATTACCGGGGGAGACTCAGGCATCGGGCGGGCAGTGGCCATTGCCTACGCCCGCGAGGGCGCCGACGTGGCCATCAACTACCTGCCGGAAGAGGAAAGTGACGCGCAGGAGGTGGTGCGCCTGATTGAGGCGGCCGGACGGCGCGCCGTGGCCCTGCCCGGCGACCTGCGCGAGCGCGAGTTCTGCGACGACCTGGTGGCGCGCACGGTAAGCGAGCTGGGCGGGCTGGACATTCTGGTGGTCAACGCCGGCAAGCAGGTCAGCCGGGACGCCATCGCCGACATCACCGACCAGCAGTTCGACGACACCATGAAGGTGAACGTGTACGCCATGTTCTGGCTGTGCCGCGCTGCTGTGCCGCACCTGGAACCGGGGGCCAGCATCGTCGTGACATCCAGCATCCAGGCATCCAAGCCGTCCAAGAACCTGCTGGACTACGCCGCCACCAAGGCCGCCGAGGTGGCCTTCGCGCAGGCGCTGTCGGGTCAGCTGGCCGACAAGGGCATCCGCGTGAATGCGGTGGCGCCCGGTCCGGTCTGGACCCCGCTGCAGCCCAGCGGCGGGCAGCCGCAGAGCAAGGTGCAGCAGTTCGGCGAGTCGGTCCCGCTGGGCCGCCCCGGTCAGCCGGCCGAGCTGGCCAGCGTCTATGTGCTGCTGGCCTCGCAGGAAAGCAGTTACATCACCGGCGCCGTGATTCCGGTGACGGGCGGCACCCTGTTCTGAACTCCGGTTTCTAAAAAGGCTCCGGAGTCTGAGCGGGCTCCGGGCTCTGATGGCGCTCTAGCTGCCAGAAGTGTGGTGGGCGCAGCGCCGTGCTGTCAGCGGGCAGTGCTGTGGTTGGACGGCATCCCCTGTCCTCCATGTGTCATCGGGCCGGCCGGTATACTGCCGCCCGATGGCTCCACGCTCCCCGACCTGGATGAACCGCCCCCATACGTTTACCTCCCGGCTGGCCTCGGCGGCGCTGCGGCTGGCCGGCTGGCAGGTGGTGCTGGCGCCCCTCCCTGGCCCACGGGTTGTGGCGGTGGCCGCCCCCCACACGTCCAACGCGGACTTCTGGCCCGGCATCTTCTGGCGTTGGGCCACCCGCAGCCCGGCCCGCTGGGTGGCGAAACACAGCCTGTTCCGGCCGCCCGTAGGCTGGCTGCTGCGCTGGTGGGGCGGCCTTCCGGTAGACCGCCGCCGCGCCGGGGGCAACTTTGTGGACGCGGTGGTGCAGATTATCCGTGAGTCGGACGAAATCATGCTGACCATCGCCCCCGAGGGCACCCGCACCCGCACCGAGCACTGGAAGACTGGCTTTTATTACATGGCGCTGGAGGCGAATGTACCTATCGCCGTCACGGTGATGGACTGGGGCCGCAAGCGCTTCGGCATTGTGGGCTACGTCCAGCCGACCGGCGACATAGACGCCGATTTCGCCGCCATCCGTGAGCTGCTGCGCGGCGTGCAGGGACACACGCCAGAGAACATGGGGCCAGTGGTGCCCCGCCCGGCGGGGGAATAGGGGCAGGCAGGGGCCTTAGCTGGCCCCGCTGCCCCCGCTGCTTTTCTCCCCGCTGGCCGTATCCTGGCCGGCCGCTTCCCCGTCGCTGCGGCGCAGGCCCTGGATTTCTTCCAGAAAGTGCTCGACCGAATCGAAGTCGCGGTACACGCTGGCAAAGCGGATATAGGCCACGTCGTCCAGCGGACGCAGAAACGCCATCGCCCGGCGGCCGATGTCCTCGGAGCTGATTTCGGGCCGGCCCACTTCGTCCTCGAACGAGTAGGCGAACGCCCGCAGCGCTCCTTCCTCTACGGGGCGCTTCTCGGCGGCCAGCAGCAGCCCGCGCAGCAGCTTGTCGGGATTAAAGGCCTGGCGCACGCCACCGCGCTTGACGACCATCAGCGGTTCCAGCTGGGTGCGCTCGTAGGTGGTAAAGCGCCGCGAGCAGCTCTGACACTCGCGGCGGCGGCGGATGCTGGCGCCCTCGTCGCTGGGACGCGAGTTGATGACCCGGCTGTCGGGGGCCGAGCAGTAGGGGCAGTGCATCAGCCCTGTCCTCCCTGCGGGGACCGGGGTAGCATGAAGTTGGCCCGCTGCTCGGGCGAAAGTTGGTCCAGCTCCGAGCGCTGAATTTCGGGCAGCGGCACATCGATGCACAGGCCGTTGAGGTGCATCAGGGCCGGCGAGGCCAGTGCAGTGACGACATTGACCACGCCCATGTCCAGGTCGTCCTCACCGCTGGGCGAGCGGCTGGGCAGCAGCAAGTTGATGCGGAACTGCTCGCCGCGCACGCTCTCTACCAGCCCGCGCAGACCGCCGCGCAGGGTGTGCCCCTGCAGGCCGCCCTCGTCCAGATGCGGCCCCACGATGGTCAGCCACGACTGCGGCAGGCGCTGGCGCATGGTCTGGGCGATGCCCACGCTGCTTTTCATGTTGGCCTGAAACAGCTCCATCCACTCGTTCTCGCTCAGCAGGGTCAGTGACGGGTGTGCCCGCTTGTCGGCCGAGTGCACCACACCCTGCAGCGCTCCGAAAATCTCCAGAATGCGCTTTTGCACCTTCATCCAGTCCAGCGGCACCGACACGTCCGCCTGCATGGGAATCGCGGTGGCGCCGCTGCGCTCTATCAGGCTGGCGAGGCCGGCCAGCTGCTCGCCCTGCTTGCCCACCAGCACCAGGGTGGCCCCCGCGTCGGCCAGGCCCTGGGCCATCACCCGGCCAAAGCCCCGGTCGGCTCCAGTCACGGCGATGACCTGCCCCTCCAGGAACCGGGGCGTGGGGTCGGGAATGGGCAACACCTGGGTCACGCCGCTCAGCATAGCGCAGGGCCTGTGCTGGACAGGAACAGGAGACGCCGGGGCGGCTGCCGGAAGGTGACGGGGTGCGCTCCTTCCTCCTGAACAGCCGCCTTCTGGAGCCAGCCTGGTTCCTCCCGAGCCCCACCTAGCCGGAGCCACCTCAGGCGAAGCCTGATCTCGGTGCCTTAGCATGGGCTCATGCCCGAATGGCTGAACGATTGGTGGCGCCTGCTCAAACTGACTGTGCTCTCGCTGGCGGTGCCGGTGCTGCTGTGGGCCCTGCTGGTGTGGGCCGGTGTCCTGCACTAGCAGTGGACCCCCAGGTGCTGTGCGCCGGGGCTTTTGCGCTGTGGGCACCGTGCTAATTTTGAAGTATGAACAACAATCCAACCGAGGCGGAACTCCGCTCTCAGCAGTTTGAACATGCCCTGGTGCTGGAAACCGCCCGCGTGACCGAAGCGGCAGCGCTGGCCGCCAGCAGCTGGGTGGGCATGGGCGACAAGAATGCCGTAGACGGCGCCGGCACCACGGCCATGCGTGAAGTTCTGAGCAGCCTGAACATTCGCGGCACCGTGGTGATCGGGGAAGGCGAGATGGACGAAGCCCCCATGCTGTATATCGGCGAGGAGCTGGGCCAGGGCGAATACGAGGTGGACATCGCCGTGGACCCGGTCGAAGGCACCAGCGTGACCGCCAAGGGCCTGCCCAACGGTATCGCCGTGATTGCCCTGAGTGAGAAGGGCGGCCTGATGCACGCCCCCGACTGCTACATGGAAAAGCTGGTGGTGCCCCCGCCCGCCGCCAACAAGGTCAGCCTGGACTACTCCATTGCCGAGAACCTGAAAATCATCGCCGAGTCGCTGGAGCGTGATGTGGACGACCTGCTGGTCACCATTCTGGACCGTGAGCGGCACGCCGACCATATCCGCCAGATTCGCGAAGCCGGTGCCCGCGTCAAGCTGATTGGCGACGGCGACGTGATTGCCAGCCTGGCCGTGGCGGTGCGCGGCAGCGGTGTGCACTGCCTGATGGGCTCGGGCGGCGCACCCGAAGGCGTGCTGAGTGCCGCCGCCATGAAGTGCCTGGGCGGTCATATCCAGGGCAAATTCATCGCCGAGGACGACGCCCAGCGTGAGCGTTTCAAGCTGATGGGCGTGGAGGAAGGCCGCATCTACAAGACCCACGAACTGGCGCCAGGCCGCGAAATCGTGTTCAGCGCCACCGGCATTACCAGCGGTGACCTGCTGTACGGGGTGCGCCGTTTCGGCGGCGGTGCCCGCACCCACACCCTGGTGATGGGGCACGCCACCCGCGTGGTCCGCTTCATTGATACGGTGCATCTGGAAGACGACGGCGCCCGCGTAACCGTGCGTATTTGATTCAAGGTGCGTCCTGAACCGCTAGGGCCCTAGCCGTTCGGGACGCACCTTGCCTCAGTCCTGTTTCAGCCAGGCGCCGCTGTTCAGTTCCAGAGTGGCGGCGTCGGCGGCGCGCGCCAAACGCCAGGTGCCGGCCGGGCTCTGGCGGGCACTCCAGCTCCAGTCGCCGTCCTCAAAGCGCAGGCGCGTGATGCCCAGCTCGGCCGCGCTCTGGAGCAGCGGGGCGAGGCGCTCGGCGGCGTGGTCCGGCTGCCCAGCCTGCCGGCGGCCGTGGGCTATCAGCCAGGCGTGCTCCGGCAGATGCTGCGCCTCGGTCAGTGGCGGGGGCGCGGCGTCTCCAGGCTCCGCGCTGGCCGCTGCCGGCAGGCTGTCTGCCGGGTGGGAGGCTGCTGCCGACGTGCCAGACAGAAAGGCGAAAGGATTGAAACCGCCTGTGTCCGCGCCGGCAGCGGTGCCCGGGGAACCTGCCGCCCCCGCAGAGTCGCCGCTGCCGGTGCCGGTGCCAGGGCGGAGGTCTTCGTCTTCGTTCTTGCCGCCTACCAGCAGGTCGCTGCCGGGCTCGGGTTCGCTGGCGTCCACGTCGAACAGCCCGCTCTCCGCGCTTTCCAGGTCGAAGATGTCCAGCAGGCCACTCAGCGCGTCCTCACCGAAGCTGGCGGTCACTTCCTGCGCGGCTGCGTGTTCGGCGCGGGCTTCGTCCAGCAGGGCTTCGGCTTCGGTCAGGGTCTGCAGGTAGCGCTCGCGGGCCTGGACGGACAGCTGCCCCAGTCGGCGCTGGGCCCGCAGGGTATCGGCCAGGCGCCCCAGCTTCTGGATGGTCTCGCCGGCCAGGTCGCGCACCGAGTCGTACTCGCGCACCACGTGGTCGGCGCGGGCGTCGAGCCCCTCACGTTCCTGAGCGGCCTGGCCCATGCGGCGTTCCAGCACGGCGTACAGGGCGTCAATGTCCACGTCTTCGCCGCGCTGCAGGCGCTCACGGGCCTGGGCAATCTGGGGGGCCAGCTCCTCACCGGCGCCGCTCACGTCACGGGCACTGCGCTCCAGCTCGGACAGTTCGCGCTGCTGGCGCAGGGTTTCGCTGGCGCCGCCCGGCGAGCTTTGCAGCGCCTGCACGGCCAGGGCCAGGTCGCGCAGCTCATCGGCGGCCAGGCCACCTTCTTCCAGGGTATGGCGGGCCAGGCCCAGGGTGACGCGGGCCTTCTCGGCTTCGCCGCTGGCCGGCAGCTCCGCCAGCTGGCGTTCCAGTTCGGCCAGCTGCGCCTGCTGTTCGCTGCGCAGCTGGCCGCGCCGGGCGCTCAGGTCCTGCTGCCAGTCGGCCACGGCCTGCTCGGTAAGGGTACCGCCGGCCAGGGCGTCGTTCAGGGCGGCGGCGTGCGCTTCCAGCTCGGGCCGTGCCCCAATCAGCGGGCTGAATTCAGCCAGCACGTCGCCCAGACGGCGGCCTACAAGCTCTAGCTCCAGCGCACGCAGCTTGGCCTCGGCGGCGGGGTCAGGCTGTGCGTCGCCGGGAGTGTTTTGCACCACCGAGGATTCTAGCTGCCGGCGCAGTTTCAGGCTGAGGGTGCGGGCCCGCTCCACCTCGCCGGGCAGCAGCATGCCCTGTTTCTGGGCGTCGTCCACCTGCTCCAGCAGGGTTTCCAGTCGGCGCACCTCGCGCCCGCCCACGGCGCTGACCCGCTCGAAGGTGGCCCGCAGCTCGGCCAGGTCCTGCCCCTGCGCCACCAGCCCCTCGGCCAGGCGGCGGTCCATCTGCTCAATCAGGCTTTCGCCCTCTTGCAGCAGGGCCGACACGTCGTTGCCCACCGATTCTTCCTGGCGGGCCATGTTCAGCACGCCGCGCAGCCGCTGCGACTCGGGCCAGTCGAAATACAGCGTGAAGCGCCGCACTCCCTCTTCCAGCCCGCTGAGGTCCGCCGGCACGTAGTCCACAGTGCCTACTTCGGCGGCCACCCGCTGAACCTCGCCCAGCACGTCCAGCACACGCTTTTTGGCAAGCTTGGCCGGCAGGCTCAGCTGCAGGCGGCGGTAGATGTCCTTTTTCAGCACGCTTTCCAGCGCCTGGGCGTCCAGCTGCGCCGGGTGGACGCGCCGCTCCTGGGCGGCGTCCTGAATAATGCGCTCCAGGGCGCGCGTGGACAGCACGTCCCCAAGCATCTTGACCGGAATTCGGGACAGAACTGGATTCATCTTGACCTCTTCGGTTGGCCTGACTGCGGGCCGCTTACGGTGAACTGGGGATAGGGGACCGGCACTGCACAGGAGGGCCTGGGCGGACACCCGCAGACCGCTGCCGTGCAGGCCGGCCTTTTCGATGCAGACGGCCGGGAGAGAGTCTGGCCCACCTGTCAGGTTCTTGGCGTGCAGTATATCTTGCCCCTATGACGCGCTTCTCACACCCCCACTTTGCCAAGGCTGGAGCTGCCCAGTGCTGATTTTTGACGAGCTACAGACCCGCGGCCACGAGTCGCTGTCGCTGATTCAGCATCCTCTTACCGGCCTGCGGGCTGTGCTGGCGGTACATTCCACAGTGCTGGGCCCGGCCATTGCAGGCGTGCGCCTGCGCCAGCTGGACGAGGAGGCTCTGGTCCGCTCGGCACTGGACCTCAGCGAGAGCCTGACCTTCAAGTCGGCGCTGGCGGGGCTGAATTACGGCGGCGGAGCCTGCGTGATTATGCCCGGCGACAGCGACCTGCTGACTTCCAAGACGCAGCCGCACGCCCGCGAGGCCCTGTTCCGTGCCCTGGGCCGTGAACTGCGCCCGCTGAGCAGCCGGGTGATTCTGACCGAGGACATCGGTGTGACGCCGCGCGACATTTCTTTTGTGGCGCAGGAAACGCCGGGAACACTGGGCCAGCACACCGACACCAGCCGTGTGACCGGCTACGGGGTATACCGGGGCATGAAAGCGGCTGCCAAATACGTGCTGGACAGCGAGAGCCTCCGCGGCGTGCGGGTCGCCATCTACGGCCTGGGCGCGATGGGCCGTGAGCTGGCCGAGCACCTGCACCGCGAGGGAGCCCGCCTGATTGTGGCCGACCGCCGCCCGGCCGTCATGCAGGAGCTGGTCGAGGATTTCGGCGCTACAGCGATGGAGCCCGCCGACATCCTGGACGCGCCCTGCGACATTTTCGCGCCGTGTGCCGAAGGCGGGAGTATCTCGCTGGCGGCCGTGCCCCGGTTGCAGTGCCGCATGATTGCCGGAGGAGAGCACCACCCGCTGACCCGGGCCGGCGAGAATGCGGTGCGCGAGGCCGGCATCGTCTACGTGCCCGACTTTGCCATCAACAGTGCCGGCCTGATTGCGGCGGCCCACGGCTGCGGCAAGGAAGAAGCGGCCGAGCAGGTGTATCAGACTGTGTCGCGCATCTGCGAGGTGGCGCGGCACTCGGCGCAGCCGGTGCATACGGTAGCCCGCCTGATGGCCGAGCAGCGGATTTCGCTGATTGGCAGCCTGGGCCGGCGCGAGTAGCGCAGGTCGGCGGCGCGCAGGTCTGGGGGTACAGAAAAACCCCCGCCGGAGCGGGGGGATTTTTCCTTCTTGGCTCGGCAGGTTGGGGTCGAACCAACGACCGTCCGATTAACAGTCGGATGCTCTGCCACTGAGCTACTGCCGAATACGCGGCCTTCGCAGGCGCGAAAGGAATAGTAACACAGCCCCCTGCAGCGTGCAAGCCCTGTCTGGGAGGCACGCCAGCGGCCCTCACGGCGCTTTCATGCCCCTTGCGGCTGCCGCCTGTCATGATGGACCCGATGCGAATGCCACCCCTCCGTCCGGCAGCGCCCGCCCAGGCTTCAGGCTCCTGGTACGCGGGCCTGCTCTACGCGGCCATGCTCTGTGGGCTGCTTGCCGGCTCCTCAGCCCAGGCGCTGACCTTGCAGCAGATTCGCGGCGGCCTGACCACGTACACTGTGGCGACCGTGGACCTGCGCCGCGACGACCTGCGGCTGCACTGGATCAATCCCACCACGGGGCAGCCGTACCAGACCTTTGCGCAGCTGCGGGAGCGTCTGCGTAAGGAGGGTGACCGTGCCCTCTTCCTGACCAACAGCGGCATCTATGCGCCCGGCTACAAGCCTCTGGGCCTGCATGTGGAAGGCGGCCGGGAACTGGTGCCACTGAACTTCGCACGCACGGGCGGCAATTTCGCCCTGCTGCCCAACGGGGTGTTCTGGGTGGACGGCGGCCGGGCCGGAGTCAGCGAAACTGGCGAATACGTGGCCCAGAAACTGCGCCCGCAGTACGCCACGCAGTCGGGGCCATTGCTGCTGCGGCGCGGACAGGTTCATCCCTCGTTCAGCGAAAAAAGCACCTCGTTCAAGCTGCGTAGCGGGGTCGGGGTATGCAGCGATGGGCGGGTACGCTTTGCCGTCAGCAACGCTCCGGTGAACTTCTATGCCTTCGCTGTCTTTTTCCGCGATGTCCTGCGTTGCCCGGACGCGCTGTATCTGGACGGCAGCATCAGTGCCTACGCCACGCCCGACACCGACACGCAGCTGGCGAACTTTGCGGGCATGTGGAGCGTGTCGCTGCCTGCGCCCAGCCGCTCCTGAAGCTCGCGTGGCCCCAAAGCTTGTGAGGCACTGAAGCCTTGCCAGGATATGCTGAAGCCATGCCGGACAACCCCAAAGGAGAGCTGATTGCAGCGCTGGCCGCCCAGGGCCTGAGCCCCGAGTTCCGTGTGGACGGCAGCGGCCCGGCCCACGCCCCCAGGTTCGTGGCCGAGGTCTGGTGCGACGGTCAGCGGCTGGGGCAGGGCGAGGGCCGCAGCCGGCGGGAAGCGGAGCGCGGCGCGGCCGTGCAGGCATTGGAAGAGCTGCTGCCCGGCGAGCTGCACCCCGGACAATCGCTGCGGGCAGAACCGCAAGACGGATCTCTTGCTCTCACTGCGCCCTGGCCGCTGCACCCGGCCTTGCTGGCCGAGGCGCTGGCGGTGGCCGACAGCCGCTCGCCGCAGGGCACTCCGCTGCCGGAAGTCGGCCGGCGGGCGGCCGCGCTGTACCGCAGCCTGCTGACCGGGCTGGGGCATGGGCCGGCTTCGGCTGTGCCAACGCAGGGAGAGCCGGCGCCGGCAGGACCGGTGCAGGGAGAGCCAGTGCAGACAGAACCGGCCGGGTCATGAAAGGCGCGGACGCCGAGGAGCGGGCGGCCCGCTTTCTGGCGGCGCAGGGCCGCGAGATTCTCAGCCGCAACTACCGGATTCCCGGCGGTGAGATTGACCTGGTGACACGCGAAGGCGGCACGCTGGTCTTTACCGAGGTGCGGCACCGCCGCGCAGGTCGCTACGGCAGCGCTGCCGAGAGCGTGACCGCACGCAAGCTGGCGCTGATGCACCGCGCCGCGATGGAGTACCTGACCCGTGAACTGGGCCGCGACGACCTGCCCTGCCGGCTGGAAGTCCTGACTATCGACGGCGACGTAGAGACGGGCCGCCTAGACATCATCCCGCTGACCTGAAGCGAATCCCTCCGCCTCCTGCTGCGGCTCAGCGCTGGTAGTTCGCCACCAGTGCTTGCAGGAACGTCAGCCCCTGCGCGTGGCTGCGCGGGTCCACCCATTCGTCCTCGCGGTGGGCGTGCCCGCCCCGGTACACGCCGACGGCCAGGGCCGGCAGGCCGTAGGGCGCAGCGGCGTTGGCGTCGGTCGAGCTGGCGGCGGTGCGCAGCTCCAGCCCTACGGTGCGGGCGGCGGATTGGGCCAGCGGGAGCAGCTCAGCCGTGTTCAGGGGGCCGCCGGGGCGGTCGCCTACCCGCTCCAGCTCCAGTGTCACCCCCACCTGCTGCGCGGCCGTATACAGGGCGTCGACCGCCTGCCGGTCCAGCGCTTCCAGCTCTGTTCCGCCCAGCGAGCGCAGGTCCAGCAGCAGCGAGGCTGCAGCGGCGATGGAATTGACCGTGCTGCCGCCCGACACCACGCCCACGTTCAGGGTGGTGCGCGGGTGGCTGGGACGCGGCAGGGCGTACAGGGCCGCCGTGGCCACGCCCAGAGCGTGTACGGCGCTGGGCACCGCCTCGCCCCAGGAGTGGCCCCCCGGCCCGCTGAAGTGGGCCTGATACCGCCGCACCCCTACCGCCTGCGTGACGGCCGAGCCCAGATATCCGTCGACCGCCACGAACGCGCCCAGTTCGTGTGCGTGGCGGGCCAGCAGATGTTTGGCGCCGCGCAGGTCGCCCAGGCCTTCTTCGCCTACGTTGGCGGCCACCCACAGCGGGGCGCTCAGCGTGGCCGGGTCCAGGTCGCGCAGCAGCGCAGTGAGCACGGCCAGGCTCGACGAATTGTCGCCCAGGCCAGGGCCGAACCAGCGGCCCGGCCCCGTGCGCACCTGCACGTCGGTGTGCGGGCCGAACACGGTGTCCAAGTGCGAGGCCAGCAGCAGCGGCCCGCGTGCGCCGGCTTGCGGGCGGCCCGGCGCAATCCGCACCAGCACGTTGCCCACCTCGTCATGCTCGGGAGCGTAGCCCAGCTCACGCCACAGCTGCGCCATCAGCCGCGCCCGCCTGTCCTCCTGAAAGGTGGGGGCCGGGGTCTGGGCAATCTGCTGGAGGAACTGAAGCGGCATGGGCCCTCCGAGTGTACCGCGCTGCACGGCCTCTTTTCGCTGGCCCCCTTGCCGGACCGGCTCGCCACTTTCCCGTGTACATACACAGAAAAACCCCGCACGCCAGGTGCGGGGCCGGGCCGGGGGGCCAGTTCAGCGGTGAAGCTTAGCGGCGGCCACCCTGCAGCACGGAAGAGCCGATCACGGCGGCCAGACCCACCAGGCCAGCCTTGGCCAGGGGGCTGCTCAGGGCGCCGCCCTCGGCGAAGGCGGCTTCCAGGGGGCTCTTGCCGTTCTGATCGGGAGCCTGGGCAGCCTTGGTGTAGGCGTCGATCAGGTCGCGGTCGTCTTCGGCGTTGACCTGCTGCACCGGGTTGCTGGGGCTGCGCACGATGGCGTCGCCCATCTGGCGGCGGTCTTCGGGGGACAGCTTGCCCAGGTAGTCCTTCATCAGGGCTTCGCGGTCTTCGGGGCTGGCGCTCTGCAGGTAGTCGCGCACGTACGCGGCGGCTTCCTGGGCGCTGACCACGCCGTCACCGTTGGTGTCGCGGGGGTCGGTGCTGCCCTGGGTCATACCGCCCTGAGTCATACCGCCTTGGGGGGCGTTCAGGGAAGCCATTTTCTCGTGCAGTTCTCGTTTCAGCTGTTCGAACATAGGTCAAACCTCCTTGGAGTGATGTGTCCTTAGGCTAGGCCGCTCCCCACACAGCCAAGTGAAAAGGCCCGCTGCCAGAATTGAGAAAAAGCTGACCTTTCGGGGGCAGGCCCGGCGGCCGCAGGCGCCGGAGCTTCACTTACGGTTCATGCGGAAGCGCCGCGCCATGCGTTCTTGGCGCACCGAGGCTTCCTGCAAGTCGGCGGTGCTGACTTCCTCGATGGTGACGAAGGCTTTGGGATAGACCTCCTCAATCAGGCGCAGCACTTTGGCAGACGACCGGCGCGGAATCACGCTGAACAGAATCCGCACGTCGCCGTCGCGGCCCGAGCCGTTCAGGGCGGTCACGTAATAGCCGGCGCCCCGCAGCGCTCCGGCCACGTCCGGGGCCGACACCGGCACGAACACGCGCAGCACCACCTTGCCCACGGCCAGCCACTGCTCAATCCAGGCACCCACCAGCGTGCCCGCCGCGTACCCGCCCGCGTAGGCCACGAACTGCACCGGGCTTTCGAGGTTGCCCAGCACCTGCGCCGCCGCCATCAGCCAGATGAGGGACTCGAAAAAGCTGAGCACAGCGGCGAGGTTGCGCCGGCCACGCACAATCATGCCGATGCGCAGCGTGCCCAGCGACACGTCCAGAATCCGCAGGCCGAAAATCATCAGGGCGTTGAGCAGCAGGGCAGGAGTCAGGTCCATAACGCTCCGCAGGCTAACGCGGCTCCCGCCTCCGGGGCCAGGCCGGCCGCCCTGAACCGGGGCACTGGGCAGAACACCGGACCGGGGCGCTGCGCCACGAGGGCCTAGCGCGTGCGGCGTCGGTGCTGGGTGAATTCAGGCCGGGAGCCCCGTGGCATAGTGAAGGCCGACCATGACCCAGCCCCGCTCCCAGCCGCCTGCCGCCTCCCGGAAATCCGCTCAGGGCGCCGTGCCGCAGACCATCCGCGACCTGATCTTCACCCTGCTGATTCCGATTGCCGTGCTGAGCCCCAACCTGCTGAGCAGTGGCTTTTCGTTTGCCGACCTGTTCGGAGGCGGCCGGGCAGGCAACGTCCGTGCCTACCTCGCGGCCGCGCTGATTCCGGTCGCGTACGTGGCCTGGGACCTGCTCAAGAACCGCAATGTCAGCCCGGTGGCGCTGCTGGGCGGCGCCGGTGCCCTGGTGGGTGGGGCGCTGGCGTTCTGGTACGTGGACGGCTTCTGGTACGCGGTCAAGGACAGTACCCGCTCGTACCTGCTGGGCTTGGCGTTTCTCATCAGTGCCGGCACCCGGCTGCCGCTGTTCCGTATCTTTCTGGACACCGCCAGCCTGAGCGAAAGCCCCGAAAAGCGCTCGCTGATGCAGCGGGCCCTGGGCGACCCGGCCATTCACCGCGCCATCGCCAACGCCACGGTGGTCTTCGCGCTGGTGGACATCGTGAGTGGGCTGGTCAACTCGTTCGTGAACTATCAGCGGGTCACGGCCGAATTCGGCAGCGACGCGTTCAATGCCCAGGTGGCGGAGGTGAACGCCATTATGCGGCTGCCCAGCATGGGCATCAGCCTGCTGGGGGTGGGCATCGCTTTTTGGCTGCTGCACCGCGCAGCGGTGGCCCGCTTCGGCCCTGGCGCCAGCCTGTTCGACCCGTCTACCCTGGCCGGCCGCCTGGACTGACCTGTCCCCAGGCCCCCAGTTCAGTGGCCCCGTTCAGTGGCGCAGTTCAGCGGCGCAGGCGTGCGCCTCAGTCTTCGTCCAGATTCTTCGCCTTGCGCTTCTGGTAGGCGCCGGTCATCAGCTCGGCCACATACTCGCGGGCGAAGGGCATGCCGCTCTCCTCGGCGGCACGCACCTCAGCGGCGCGGTCGTAGGGCACCCGCACGAAGGTGGCCGCGTAGCCCGGTGCGCTGAAATCCAGAATCAGGTAGCTGGGCAGGACACTGTCCAGGGGGTTGCCCACCGAGCCGCAGTTCAGCAGGGGCCGGCCTTCCACGTCCAGCAGCAGCGTTTCGTGAATGTCGCCGAACACCAGCGCGTCGGCGTAGCTCATCAGGCCCTGGGCCGGCTGCGGGGCGAAGTTGTCCAGCTGCTCGGACAGGCTGGAGTGCGGGTACAACTTGTGGAACACGCCACGGCTGCTGGCATGCACGAAGCGCCAGCACAGGCCGCCGAACCCTTCCTCAATGCCGAAAGGTAGGGTTTCGAGGTACTTCAGGTCGGCCGGGCGCAACCGCGAGCGCGGCCAGAGGTCCTGCGGGCGGTGACTGGCCCCGGCCACGCGGGCGTCCCAGTTCCCCTGGATGACGCGCCCTGCGTGCGCCTGCACCCAGTCCACCACTTCCTGTGGGCGGGGCCCCTTGCCGACCAGGTCGCCCAGCACCCAAATGTCAGGGATTCCGCGCCGCTGGATGTCGGCATGCACGGCCAACGTGGCTTCCAGGTTGGCATGCAGGTCGGCAATAACGGCGAGGCGGGTCATGAGAGACAGTCTAGAGCAGTGTGGCTGCCGCGCGGGACTCAGCTCTGAGGTTCGCCCGCCAGGGTCCCGTACTTGCCCTTGAAGTACAGCAGCGGCTCCTTATCCGAGTACTCGGTAGAAGTAATGAGGCCCAGAAAGAGGGTGTGGTCGCCGCCGTCCAGCACCTGAGACTTGTGGCACACCAGCGAGGCCACCGTGTCTCCCAGCACCGGAAAGCCGGCCTGCTCGCGCCAGGGCACGGCCTCCTCGGGGCCGGGGCGGCCGGCAAAGTGGTTGCTGAGATGAACCTGGTCCTGCGCCAGGATGTTGACTCCGAACTGCTGCGTGCTTTCCGACATCAGCACCTCGTGCATACGTGCCCGCTTGTCCACCGACACCAGAATCAGCGGCGGATTCAGGCTGACCGAGACGAAGGCGCTGGCAGTCATGCCGTGGACGGCTCCGTCCGCACTGCGCGCCGTGATGATGGTCACTCCACTGGCAAAGCGTCCCAGCGTAAAGCGGAAGTCCTCGGGGCCGATGCCCTGCGGGTTGGCTTGTGTCATGCGGTCAGTCTAGAGGCAAGCTCTAGCAATGGGCCACTGCGGGGGAGCTGCCGGCTGGAGATACACCCTCCCGCGCTGGGGAGGGTGGTGCAGAGTGGAAAGGGGCGGCCCGGGAGCGGCTTAGCCGGGCGTCTCGCCGCCGCGCTGCAACTCCTGCGGGGTGGGCGGGGCCAGGTTGGGGGCACCGGGCGTACCGGGGGCGGGCGCAGTGCTGGGGGCCGGTGCACTGACTGGCGACAGCTTGCGAATCACCAGGTTGGGCACCTGGGCAATGCCCCGCTGCGGCACGGCGGTCTTCCAGGCCTGTCCGCTCACGCGGATGCGGGTCTCGCCGGCCGGCACGTCCATAAAGCCGTAGAAGCCGCCGCCGTCGGTCACGCTGGTGGCCACCACCTTGTCGCCCTGCAGCAGCTCCACCTTCAGCCCGCCGAGGCGCTCCTGTCCGGCCACGGTGCCCATCAGGCCGCGCGTGTTGGGCGGGGGGCCGTCAAAGCGCACCGCTTTGCCCAGGCTGGTCTTGGCCAGGGCCTGGCGCACCGCTTCGCGGCCGGCTTCGGCGGTCTGTTTTTCCTCGTACACGGCCAGGGTGGGCGTGCGGTAGGAGTAGCCCACCCAGCCCACGCCCGCCCCCAGGGCCCGCTGCGCCTGCGCGGCCGAGTCCTGCGGGGTGTTCAGGTAGATGCTGGAGCCGCTGGCGCTCAGGCCGCGGCCCTGGACGCTGCGGGCGAAACGGTTCCAGCCGTCGTACCACTGCGCCTGCTGCGCCGACGTTTCGCGCTTGTAGTTCATGGGCATGTTGATGTCCAGCAGGCCCTCGTTCATCCAGCGGGGCCAGTCCTGCATCACGTTGCGGTACGAAGCGGTGCTCTGGAACGCCTTGATATCGCCGGGTGCGGGCGGGCTGCCGTACACGATGGTGGCCGCACTCACCCACAGTTCCGGCCGAATGGCCTTGGCCTGCACGCTGATGCGGCGCACCAGCCCGGTCACCTGGTCGCGCTTCCAGGCCTTGAAGTATTCGTCGCTGCCGCTCGGTGTGCCGCTGCGCCCGGTTTCGAGCCGGTAGCGGTGCAGCACGCGGGGCGAGTAGCCCCAGTCGCCGCTGTCGGGGTAGCGGATGCGGTCCAGCTGAATACCGTCCACGTCGTAGTTTTTGACCACGCTCAGCAGGCCGTCGCTGATGTACTTGGCCGCTTCGGGAATGGCCGGGTCCAGCCAGGCGTCGTTGCCTTCCTGCCAGCTACCGTCCGAGCGCACGGCCAGCCAGGGGTCTTTGCTCTGGGGGCCGTGGGTTTTGTACACGTGGTTGGGGTTGGTGTTCAGGTTGCTGAGATTCCCGATGCCCGTCACGCTGGCCCAGGCGATGACCTTCATGCCCTTGGGCTTGGCCAGCCGGATCACCTCGGCCAGCGGGTCGAAGCCGGGTTGCAGGTCCTTGTCGGTCACAGCGGGCAGGCTGGACCCCAGGCAAAAGCAGTCGGCGCGGCGAATGGTCTGGACCACCAGCACGTTGATGCCCATCCGCTCGGCGTCGTCCACCGTCTGCCGGACCTGAGCCGCCGTCTTGAGACCGGGGCCGAAGCCGTCGATCCACAGTCCCCGGAGCTGGGTGGAGTCGGGCGTGTTCGGCGCGGGGGCCGCCGCAGCCGAGGCCGGAGACGCCAGTGCCGGGGACGCCAACGACGGGGACGCCAGTGACGGCGTGCCCAACAGGGGGCTGCCCAGCACTGGCGTCTCAAGCGTCTGTGGAGCCGGGGTGGCGCTCAGGGACAGGCTGGGGACCGGCGCCGCCGGGGCCTGGTTGGCCTGGGCTCCCGCTGCGCCCAGCCCCAGGCTCAGGCTGAGCAGCAGGGCCGGTCGCAGGTGGGCCAGATGGGAAAGGACAGGATTCTGTGTCACGTTGCGGCCCAGCTTAACCCAGTGCCGCGTGCGGGTGATGGGAGCAGCTGACGCGGTCCTCATCTGGCCGGGTGAGTGGGGCGGGCGGGTCAGTGTGCGCTGTGCAGCACAGCTGCGCCGCTGCCACCTGTGCCGCCCTCGCCCGCCGCTGCAGCGGCCCGGGCTGCCAGGCCGCTCATGGTCAGGCCCTGCACCACGATGGAGAAAATCACCACGCAGTAGGTCATGACCAGAAAGAGGTCGCGGCCCTCGCTGGCCGGCAGGGTAAAGGCCATCGCCACGCTGAGTGCCCCGCGCATGCCGCCCCATACCATCACCCGGCGGGTAAACGGCGTGAACTGCGCGGTGCGCTGCAGCAGGCTGAAAGGCACCTGCACGCTCAGCGCCCGCGAGAACAGCACCAGCGGAATGGCCAGCAGCCCCAGCCCCAGCGCCTGCGGGCTGAAGCGCAGCACCACCACTTCCAGCGCCAGCATGAAAAACAGAAATACGTTCAGCAGTTCGTCGGTCAGGTGCCAGAAAGCGTCGAACTTTTCCCGCGAGCTGAGGGCGCCGGGCTGCCGGTCGGTGAGCGAGCCTACCAGCAGGCCGGCCGCTACCGCCGCCAGCGGGGCGGAGACGTGCAGGTGTTCTCCCAGCGCGGTGCAGGTCATGACGATGGCCAGCGACACCAGGACCTCGGTGGTGAAGTCGTGCTGTGATTTCAGGCCCAGCCAGCCCAGGTAGCCCAGCAGGCTGCCCAGTGCCAGGCCGCCCAGGGCCTCCTGCCCGAAAAATCCCAGCACGCCGGCCACGCTCAGTTCCGGGCCGTGCCCCGCGTGCGCCCCGGCCGAGGCGGCCAGCCCAGCCAGAATGGTAAAGAGCACCACGCCCACGCCGTCGTTGAACAGCGACTCGCCGGCCACCACCGTTTCCATCTTCTCGGGCACCCGCGCCTGCTTGAGCAGCGCCAGCACCGCCACCGGGTCGGTGGGCGAAATCAGGGCGCCGAACAGCAGACACAGCACCAGCGGCAGCTGCAGCCCGAACAGGCCCAGCAGTCCGTACACCAGCCCGCCCACCAGAAAGGTGGACAGCACCGTAGACAGCAGCGCGAAGGTGAGCACCGGGCCGCGCAGCTGCCACAGCGCGTGCGAGTTCAGCCCCATCGCCCCGGCGAACAGCAGAAACGACAGCACCCCCTGAAATACGAACCCGTCGAAGTCCACGCTACGCAGCGTGTCCACCGCCCCACGCGCCGCCGGCACCCCCGCCGCTACCAGCCCCAACGTGAGCAGGCTGAACAGCAGTCCCACCACCGTGACCCCGATGGAGGAGGGAAGGCGGAAATACCAGACGTTCAGCAGCGACGCCAGTGCCGTGACGGCGACCAGCACAGTGACGATTTCGAGCAGCCCCATGAGGCGCATTGTAGGCGTGACGGTCAATGGTCTTGGGGGGAGGGAAAAGGGCCCAGGGGCCGGGGCGGCGGGTAGGGGTGAACCCTCCGAGCATCACCCACCCGCCGTCACCCGTCCACCTAGAATGCCCCCATGACCCCTGACGCCCCCATGGCCCCTGTCACTCCCACAGCCTCCGCCGCTTCCGCCCCCAGCGACATGCAGCGCCGCATCATTCACGAGCTGGAAGTGCAGCCCACCATCGACCCCGCCGCCGAGGTGGAGCGCCGCACTGAGTTTCTGGCGGATTACCTGCGGCAGTCGGGCGCGCGGGGGTTCGTGCTGGGCATCAGCGGGGGGCAGGACTCCACGCTGGCGGGCCGGCTGTGCCAACTGGCCTGCGAGCGCCTGCGGGCCGAGGGCCGTGAAGTCCGCTTTTACGCCATGCGCCTGCCCTACGGCGTGCAGTTCGACGAGGCCGACGCCCAGGCCGCGCTGGACTTTATCCGCCCCGACGTGCGGCTGACGGTGAACATCAAACCCGCCACCGACGCGATGGAAGCGGCCTGCGAGGCGGCGTTGGCCGGCGCCCAGCCCGGCGGCGACGGCACTGAGGCGGGCGACCCCATCAGCGATTTCAACAAGGGCAACATCAAGGCCCGGCAGCGCATGATTGCCCAGTACACAGTGGCGGGCCAAAAGGGCTTGCTGGTGGTGGGCACCGACCACGCCGCCGAGGCGATTACCGGATTTTTTACCAAGTTCGGGGACGGCGCCGCCGACCTGATGCCGCTGAACGGCCTGACCAAGCGCCAGGGCGCCGCGCTGCTGCGCGAACTGGGTGCTCCGGCGTCCACCTGGGAAAAAGTGCCCACCGCCGACCTGGAGGAGAACCGCCCCGCCCTGCCCGACGAAGAGGCGCTGGGCGTACGCTACCGCGATATAGACGACTATCTGGAAGGTAGGCCAGTGGCCGCAGAGGTGGCCACGAAGTTGGAAGGCTATTTCCGCCGCTCGGCGCACAAGCGGGCCATGCCAGCGATTCCGCAGTAAAGACAGTAAAGGTAGAGGGCCGAGAGCAGAGGGCTTTTCGCTTTGGCTCCCGGCTCTCTGCGCCCACACCTGCCCTCTGTCAAACTGGACGCATGACCACCCATCAGCCTCCCAGCCCACAGGACTTCGCTGATATCAGGGCGCTGCTTATCAACTGCTCGCTGAATAAGGACTCGGCGCAGTCGCACACGGGCCGCCTGCTGGGGGCAGTGGGGGACCTGATGTCGCGGGCAGGCGCACAGGTGGACACCCTCTACGCGCTGGATTACTGCCTGCCCCCTGGCGTCTACCCTGACATGCGGGAACATGGCTGGGCCGAGGACGCCTGGCCTGAAACGGTCTGGCCCCGCGTGCAGCAGGCCGACATCCTGGTCATCGGTACGCCGCTGTGGCTAGGTGAGGAGTCGTCGGTCTGCCGCATCATCATCGAGCGGCTGTACGCCATGTCGGGCGAGCTGAACGAAAAGGGCCAGAGCAGCTTTTATGGCAAGGTGGGCGGCGCGGTGATTACCGGCAACGAGGACGGCGTCAAGCACGCGGCCATGACGCTGACCTTCGCGCTGTCGCACCTGGGCTACACCATTCCCCCGCAGGCCGACTGCGGCTGGCTGGGCGAAATCGGCCCTGGCCCCAGCTACGCCGACCCCGCGCCTGAGGAGGGCGGCACGCCTGTCGGCTTCGACAACGAATTCACGCAGCGCAACGCCACCATCATGACCTGGAATCTGCTGCACCTGGCGCGGCTGCTTCGGGGTGGCCTGCCCAATTACGGCAACGACCGCCGCGCCTGGGAAGCGGGCGAGCGCTTCGGCTGGCGCAATCCAGAGCCGCTGCCTGCCAAGCCGCAGGAGTGAGCGGCCCCCTGCTCTGGCTGGCGCTGGACGGCGTGGGCCACCCGCAGGACGCCCCGCCCGACTCGGTCTGGGACACCGAGCTGCCCACACTGCGCCCGCTGATAGATGCCGGGTATGCGCTGGACGCTGCGCTGGGCGTGCCGGGACTGCCGCAGTCGGCCACCGGGCAGGCCTGCTGGCTGACCGGGCAGGACGCGGTGCGCGTGATGGGCGAGCACTTCGGGCCGCAGCCGGGGCCCACGCTGCGCCGGTTGCTGGATGCGGCCAGCTTGCCGGCTGAGCTGACACAGGCCGGGGGGCACGTGGCTCTGGCCAACTTTTACCCACCGGGCTACTTCGCGGCGCAGGCCAGCGACCAGAGGCGCGGCCGCCCCCGGCACGGCTGCTTTCCCTACTCGGCGCTCGGCGCGGGCCTGCCCCTCAACCCGCCGGACCTGCCCCTGGTCCCGCCCACGCTGGGGCTGGACCACACGGCGCCCTGGAAACCGCAGTGGCCCCGAGGCGACTCCGCCCGGCTGGGCGAAACTCTGGCCCGCACCGCTCAGCAGTGCGGCTACGACCTGGTGATGCTGGACCTGTGGCTGAGCGACACCATCGGGCACCTGCGCGGCGACCCGGCTCCGGCGGCAGCGCTGGCGGCGGGCCGCGAGTATCTGCGGCGGGTGGACGCCCTGCTGGCCGGCGTGCTGGCGGGCGGCGCAGCCGCGGTGCTCAGCAGCGACCACGGCAATCTGGAGAATCTGCATACGGCCTCGCACACGCGGGCGCGTGTGCCGCTGGCCTGGGCCGGGGTTGCGGACCCCTCCCCGCTGGCCGATGTGGTGCAGGGTGGCCGCTGGCTGCGCCACACCCTGGGCCTGACGGATGACAGCTTCCTTTAGCAAATGCCCATCTTGGCGGTAAGTCGGGACCGTACCTGCCGCAAAGTTATCCACAGGAGCGGTGAACTGGGGGCGTCTGTCCCGCAGCGGAGCCGTTCTGTGTCCTGCAGAATCGGCGGGGCCTTTCCTGAAATGGCGTCCCTCACGCTGTTTCACGTGCCGCTCTCATAAATTTGCTCTGGCAGACAGGCTTGCCAGAGTTATCCACAGTGAAACTCTGGCCTGTGGATAACTCCGCGTGGCCGGTTTTCATGTTCTCACCCACTGCCGCTCCAGCTGCGCCGGGGCAGCCTGAAGCCCGGCTGGAGCTGACCTGGGGCTGAAAGTCAGGTGGTCTGCTATAAGCTCCCCGCCTGTGTCTGGCCCCCCGTGAAACATGTTTCCCCGCTGGGTGCGCCGCTTCTTCCGGCTGCATTTCTTTTATGATGGGCAGGCATCTTTTCCATAGGCCCACTTCCCCGGCTCCACGGCCCGGCCCCAGCCTCCGCTCTCCGCGCCGGCTGCGTGCCCTGGCTGCTGTGCCCTGGGCCCTTCACCTTTCTGCGTCCTGCCGGGGCGCAGAGCCGACAGGAGGCACCTTTTATGTCCGACACCAAAAATTCAGACGTGGCCGCGCCCACCGGGATGCCGCCCGCCACCGCAGAAGCCCTGACGGCTTCCGTCCTGCAGCCCGTCAGCGAGGGGCAACCGGAAGTGCCGATGCTGCAGTTCATCACCCCGGAAGGCACCCTGAACAGCGGAACGCAGCCGCTGCCGGATGCCCCCCTCCCCGACGCTGAAACGCAACTGTGGCTCTACCGCCAGATGCGCCGTATCCGCCACTTCGACGAGCGGGCCTGGGTGCTGTACCGCCAGGGCAAGATGGGCGTGTTCCCCCCCTACGGCGGCATGGAAGCCTCGCAGGCGGGCACGGCGGCAGCGCTCACCACGCAGGACTGGCTGTTTCCCACCTACCGCGACACCGGCGCGGCGCTCACCTACGGCCTGCCGATTCGCCAGACGGTGGCCTACTGGCGTTCCAGTCCGCACGGCTGGTACATGCCCGAAGACCTGAAAATCACGCCCTTTTACATTCCCATCGCCACCCAGTACCCACAGGCGGTGGGCGCAGCGCTGGCCGAGAAGAAAAAGGGCACCCGCAACGTGGCGATGGCCTTTATCGGGGACGGCGGCAGCAGCGAGGGCGACTTCCACGAGGGCCTGAACTTCGCCGGGGCGCTGAATGCGCCGTGTGTATTCATCCTCCAGAACAACGGCTGGGCCATCAGCGTGCCGACCACCACCCAGACCCGCGCCCGCAACCTCTCGCGCCGCGCCGACGGCTACGGGGTGCCCGGCCTGCGGGTGGACGGCAACGACATCCTGGCGGTGTACGCCGTGACCAAACAGGCGGTGGAGCGTGCAAGGGACGGCGACGGCCCCAGCCTGATTGAAACCGTGACCTTCCGCATCAAACCGCACACGGTGGCCGACGACCCCACCCGCTACCGCACCGACGAAATGACCGCCGGGTGGGATGCCAAAGACCCGGTGCTGCGCCTGCGGACCTATCTGCTGGCCCAGGGCACGCTGACCGAAGCGAGCGAAGCGGCGCTGCTGGAAGAAATCAGTGCGGAGTTCGAGGAAGCCGTGGCCGCTGCCGATAGCCTGCCCGACCCCACGCCCGCCGAAATCGTAGACCACGTGTTTGCTGAACCCACCCCGCAACTCCGCAAGCAGCGTGCCCAAATCATGGAGGAGTACGGAGCATGACCGCCACTGAACCCAAGACGGCTGAGAAGGTAAAGACAGCTGCCCCCGCGCAGCGTGACGCCAGCAAGCCCATCACGATGGTGGCCGCCATCAACGAAGCGCTGGATATGGCCCTGACCCGCGACCCCGACGTGTACATCTTCGGGGAAGACGTGGGCGTGATGGGCGGCGTGTTCCGCGCCACCGACGGCCTGCAAGCCAAGCACGGCGCAGAGCGCGTGTTCGACACCCCACTGGCCGAAGCCGGCATCATGGGCATGGGCATCGGCATGGGCTTAGCGGGCCTGAAACCCGTGGCCGAGATGCAGTTTGCGGGCTTTCTGTACCCGGCGCTGGACCAAATCATGAGTCACCTGGGCCGCTACCGCCACCGCACCCGCAGCCGCTTTACGCTGCCGGTGGTGGTGCGTGCGCCCTACGGCGGCGGCGTGCATACCCCCGAGCAGCACGCCGACAGCCCCGAGGCCATCATCGCGCACGTGCCGGGGGTCAAGGTGGTGATTCCCTCTAACCCACAAGACGCCAAAGGGCTGCTGCTGGCCGCCATCGAAGACCCGGACCCGGTATTTTTCTTCGAGAGCATTAAGATGTACCGCTCGCTCAAGACCGAAGTGGACCCCGGCTACTACACCATTCCCATCGGCCAGGCGCGGATAGACCGGGAGGGCGACGACCTGACCCTCATCTGCTACGGCGGGATGGTGGAGGTATGCCAGAAGGCCGCCGAAGCCGCCGCACAGGCCGGTATCAGCGCGGAAATCATTGACCTGCGGACCATCAGCCCGCTGGATACCGAGACGGTGCTGGAGAGCGTCCGCAAGACGGGCCGCGTGGTCATCGTGACCGAGGCCCCGCGCACTGCCGGATTCCACTCGGAGGTGGCCGCTGTCATTGCCGAAGAAGCGGTTGACTCGCTGCTGGCCCCCATCGTGCGCGTGACCGGCTATGACGCGCCCTACCCGCCCTTCACGGCGATTGAGGACAAGTACCGCCCCACGCCCACCCGTGTGGCGAAGGCGATTCGTCAGGTGATGGAGTACTGATAGAAAATGTGCTGAGACGCAGAGGTTTTCTCAGTCCTCCTTCCTCATCCGTAGACACGAACCCGCCTCCGACGGTGACTGCATCGGAGGCGGGTTTCTTGCCGTTGCTAGAGCACTGAATGCTTTAGAACTCTTCCAGCAACCGCCGCATCGCTTCATGCCCGCTCACCACTTCGGTGATGCCGTCGCGGTGCAAGTTGGTGACCAGGAGCGCCGCTTCCTCCAGTGGGTAGTTGAGGCGGTCCACGATTTCCTGCACGGTCTTTTCGCCCTGCATATGCCGCAAAAACAGGTTGGCGTGGATGCTGGCGGGCATCTGCCGTGCTTCGGAAAAGGGCTTGAGCCGGATGACCAGGGTTTTGAAGCCCGCGATGGCGCTCGGTTCCAGTACCCCCGCATTCAGTAACTCTCCAGCGGCTTTCTCGCCTTCGGCTTTGCCCAGACGGCTGATTTGCAGGGCGCGGGCGATGGTGCGCCGGCCATTGAGCCAGCGGGCCAGCTCCCAAGCTTCGGGCGAGAGGTAGATGCTGGTGCTGCATGCGCCGAGGCGGTAAATCATGCCGTAGGGCAAGGTGGCTTCTGAGGGCTCGACAATCTTGATGTCCTTCAGAGTCAGGCCCGCAATGGGGAGGGGCAGGCGGTCATCGGGGGCGAAAATGTACTTGGTGGGTGGCAGGGTCCTTAAAAAGGCCAATGCTTCTCTGGCCTGTTGGTAGAGACAGTGCTGGAGCTGGTGTGGCTTGAGGAGGTTGCTGTGCAGGAGAGTCCGTCCGAGCTGCCCCCCTGCTTGCAGAGCCTGTTGTAGTTGCCTGGGAGTCAGGTAGCCCAGTTCGACTGCCACGTCGCCCAGCTGCTTGTGACCCCGCACGGCGGCAATTCTCCCCTCCTGCACATGAATGCGAATATCACTCGACTCGGGACTCAGCGTACCCACCCACTGTTCAGTCAACAGCTTCTCCAGAACTTCTGCAGCAGTCGTTTCCTGAAATCCCATATTGGCGTCACATGCCACGGCTGTGTTTTCGTTTGAAAGCACCCTGAATCTCCCCTCATCCCGTGCAAAGGATGTTGCTCGAAGTCTTGTCTTTCCCACGCTGTCCGGGCCGATATCAAAAGTGCGACCATACCGGAGAAACTGAGCAGCTTGACTTCCGACCTCCTGCCATCCTGAGGCCCAGCAACCGGTATGAATACCACTTTACAAAGCTCATCATCAGCAGCTTCGGTCATCCTGTAGTCATGCTCCCCTTGAGGCTAGCTGGTGGTGGCTTCCATCACTCCCCCGTCAGCCTGCGCCGCTACACTCGCCCTATGTGGCTGCCACCGCCACCGCCCGTACCCACCGTCACCGTGCGTCTGGGCCATGAAGCCATAACCGTGACCGGCCCTTCCAACGCGGACAAAACGGGGATGGACGTAGGGCTGTGGGAATACGAAGAAACCCTGTATTCACCGCGTGGCGACTCGGCAGCGGTGCGCTTTTGCTGGGATGCGATCAAGTATGACGGCTGCACAGTCTATCTGGCCCGCCCCGGTGGTCAAGTCAGCCCACTCCAGAACAGCAACGTAGAGCGGCTGCTCTGGACGCAAGACGGCGAATATTTGGTCGGTGCAGGAGCCAATACGCTGCGGCTGTGGAACCTCTCGGGCGGCGTGCGGAGCGTGGTGTACCGCACGAAAACGGGCGCGCCAGGCGGTATCCAGCGGTTGTGGCTGGTCCCGAACGGGCGGGGGCGCAGTGACCTGTGCGTGTCGTCGCTCGACAATCTGCGCTATGACACTCCAGGCCAGCAGAAGCCCACGCTGGAGCGCCTGGGGCTGAATACGGTGCAGGCGCTGGACGGCGAGGCTGCTTGCCCAGTTCCTACCCGTCGCTGACCAGCGCCCACAGCCTCGGCCCCAGCACGCTGAGGCCCACCAGCACGGCAAAAAGGGCTGCCATGTACACCGCCCCCGCTGCTGCGTCCTTGGCCACTTTGGCGAGCGGGTGCGGCTGCGGGCTGACCAGGTCCACCACCGCTTCCACGGCGCTGTTCAGCAGTTCCAGGCTCAGCACCAGGGCGCAGGCGAGCAGTATGGGGGCGAGCGGCGCACCCAGCACCAGTGTCAGCGTGAGCGCCAGCACGGCGGCCCAGACCTCTATCCGGAAGTTGGCCTCGCTGCGGTACACCGCCTGCACGCCTGCCCAGGCGTAGCCCGCCGACTTCAGCCAGCGGCGAAGGCTCAGAGGCGAGCCGACATTTTTAGACACCTTCGGGCAGGGCGCTTTCGGCGGTAGCCCAGGCCCCGTGAAAGACCTGCCATTCCTCGCCCGTTGCGCCTTCCTCGAAGCCCAGGCCCTCGGCGTGGGGGTGGTCATGGCCGACGAGGTGGGTCATGCCGTGGCTGGCCAGCAGCGCCACTTCGCGGGTCAGGCTGTGGCCCCGCGCTTCCGCCTGCCGCGCCGCCGTATCCAGACTGATGATGATGTCGCCCAGGTGCGGCGGCATAAACGGGTCGCCCGGTTCCCACGCCGGAAAGCTCAGCACGTCGGTGGCAGCGTCCTCGCCCCAGTGCTCCAGCTTGAGCGCCTGAATGGTGTCATCGTCCACCAGCACCACGGTCACCTCGCGGTCCGCCACCTCAAAGTGCCGCATCACCGCTGCCAGGCTGCTTTCCAGGGCGGCGGTCAGGCCAGCAGGTGGGTCGTATTCGATGACGAGGTCTATCATGCTCACGAGGATAGTGGATGGGTGAGGCTGAATGCCCAGGCACACGCCCTCTGCTTCCCATCTCCCAAGGCAGCGTCAGCTTGTCCGCCGCAGACTGACCCTATGCGAACCTTCCTGACGCCCCTGCTGGTGCTGGCTTCTTCTGCGGCTTCGGCGGCCACGCTGAACGCGGTCACCCCCATTCCCGGCCACGCAGCGGGCAGCTTCGGCCTGAGTGAGAACATGGGGCCGCTGGCGGGCGGCGTGGCCTGGTCCGCCGACAGCAGCACAGTCTGGACGCTGGACACCACCCGCGAGCTGAGGCGCTGGCGTGTCTCGGACGGAACCTTGCTGCGGGGGCAGCGGCTCAGGCCCCCGGCGGCACTGCCGGATAAGCGGCCTGACTTTCCGAATGCGCGTCTCACCCTCAGCGGCGCGGCTACCGCTTCGGGCTTGCCCATCACTGCACGCGGCTACCGGGGCAGTGAGCCTGTGCAGCTCACCTACCGCCTCAATACCGGGAACGGTCAGGAAACGCGGCAGCCGGACTGCCCGCCGAGCATGACGGGCAGCGGAGCCTGCGCTCTGGACGGCTCATCGCGGGCCTGGGGACAAGACAGCGAATTGCAGTGGCAGCGCGGCGGACGGGTCGAGCGCTTGCGCCTGCCTGCTGGCCTTTCCCTGAAGCCGGACAGTGGCCCGCCCTCGTTCAGCCTGGGCCTTAGCCCGGACGGAGGGCGGCTGGCCCTGCTGCTCCTGAGCGGCAAAGACAGCTACTCTAGCGGGAAGGGCACCCTGCTGACCTGGGAGTGGAATGCAGGCGGTGCGGCGCAGGCCCCCAAGCAGACTCGTCTGGGAGAGGTGCTACTGCATCCCGGCGCGCAGCTGAGCTGGGTTGGTGAACGGGTACTGCTGGCCTCCAATGTCTACAACACAGGCGACAATTACGGCAGCGGTGGCAGCCGCGTGGGTCAGTTGCTGGCGCTGGTCACGCCCGGTAAGGGACCAGTCTGGACGCTGAACGCGGGCGCCAATCTGCGTGGGGCCTTCCCTTCGCCGGATGGCCGCCTGTTCGTGACGGTGCGCGAGGGCAGCGTGCCCGAAGTGCGCCGCGTGGCCGACGGCAGCTTTGTGCGCTCGCTGGGCGCGGCAGTGCAGGACGCTGTGCCCCTGAGCGGTGGCCGCACGCTGCTGGCGGTGCAGGACGGTGCCGGTTTTGGGCGCATCGTGCGGCATGAACCTGGGCGCCTGACGACCCTGTACCGGGGGCCAAAGGTGCCGGAGCATCTGGCGGCCACTCCGGATGGCTCGCGCATCGCCGCATCCAGTGGGAGCACCCTGCGCCTGCATGATAAAGACGGCGAAGTGCGCCGGCAGTGGCAAGCTGGTGGAGATGTACGGGCACTGGCCTTGAGCCCCGATGGCCTGATTCTTAGTGCCCAGATTTCCGAGGAGTACAAGATAAACGGAGTGCCTAACGGGCGGGAAGTGGTACGGGCCTGGCGGGTGGCCGACGGCACCGCCTACCCTTTGCCGCAGGGCACGCGGTTTCCGGTGTCGCAGGTGGTGATTCGTCAGGAAGAGGGCCGCAAGGATGGCAGCTACCGCCGCCGCCATGTCGTCACCGAACGCGGCAAGGGCACCGTGCTTTGGCAAACGCCGTCGAACGGTTCGGGCCTTTACTCCCTGCCCTCGCCCGATGGCGCATGGCTGGCTGGCACAGGGCTGACCCCAGCGTCTACCGAGCAGATTCCGCCCAACCAGGAACGCGGCACCGTGAATCGCCTCGTCCGCGTGGACGCCCGCACCGGCAAAAGTGGCCCGGTGCTGAACGTACCCGTCGCCCACCCGGACGACCCCTACGCAGGCTGGGGCATCGCTGCCTTTGACGGTGAGCGTGCGCTGCTTTCCGAAAGCAGTGGCGACGGCTGCGGCGCATCACTGTATGGGTACAAGTTGGCTGACCTCGCCTCTGGGCGCACGCTGAACACCCCGGCGCAGCTGGGCAGTGGCTACGCCCGGCTGATGGGCTGCGGCCACTTTGCCCCTCGTCCCGAAGCTGATTTCGCCCCGGATGGCCGGCTGCTTATCCGCGATGGCAACCGCCTGGACTGGTGGACGCTGAGCAAGTAGAGACGCGGGGCGCAGGGGTGTGAGTATTTACAACCCTCGCCGCAGCACCCACTGCGGGCCGTACTCGCCGCCGTCACGCTGGAACCAGACCGTATAGCCTGCCTTCTCATACACGTGCCGGGCATGGCTGTTTCTCGCATTCACTACCAGAAAAAGGTGCTCCGCCTGCGGGAAGTGCTGCCGGGCCACCTCTGCCGCCTGCACCATCGCCGCTGTGCCGAGGCCGCGCCCCTGACAGCGCCCGTCAATGCTGAGCGCCCGCAGCGCCACCCCCGCCGGGTCGGGCTGCGGCAGGTACTTGTCGCGCTGCGCTCCCACCGAGAGCACGAAATAGCCCACCACGTCTTCACCGTCCAGAATGCTCACGCCCAGGCTGTCCGGGTCGGCCTCGGTCTCGGGAATCAGGTCGGCGGGATAGGCCGTGAACGCCTCTTGCTCGGGCGGAAGCTGCACAGTGGATAGGGCGGCAAGGTGCGCGGGCTGGTAGGGGACAAGGGTGGGCATGGGTCAATTGTGGGCCAACGACGAACGATAGGCTACACACGAAAGCCCCCGGTCACTGCGGGGGCATAAGGTTGCCGGGGGTGCCGGCCTAGTTCTGAATGGCCCGCAGCGGCTGCACCAGTCCGTAGCCGGTGTTGTTGTCCTTGCCGGTGGCGTCGATATCGCGGGCAGTATTTTTCAGCAGGGTTTCCAGCTGCGCGTTGGTCAGGCTGGGCTTGGCGGCCCAGACCACGGCGGCGGCTGCAGCCACATGCGGAGTCGCCATGCTGGTGCCGTTCCAGCTGTCGTAGTCGGCGCTGCCCACGCTGACGGTGGCACTGCTCTGGCCGGACAGGCTCTGCCCGGCCGCCTGGGTTACGCCGACCACAGGGATGCTGTAGCTGTTGGTGAGGCTCAGGCCCAGCGCACCTTCCACATTGTTGGTGATGATGACAGCCGTGGCGCCGCTGCCAGCAGCATTGGCGACTTTTTCCTCGAAGCTGCAGGTGCCACGCGCAATCAAGGCGATGTTGCCCTGCAGCGCGGGGTTGCGGGTGCCTGCGCCGCAGAACTCGTTGTTGGTGCCGCCGGCCTGGGCCAGCGTGCCGGTCACGGTGCCCCGGCCGGACTTGTCGGCGCCTGTCACGTCCGGGTAGGAGGTGCCGCCGCTGACCACGCTGGCTGCGCTGCCGCTGCCCAGGGGCACGGCGCTCAGCACGGCCACGCCGGGGCCAGCCAGGTCCACGCTGCTGCCGAAGTTGCTGAAGTCGGCCTTTTTCAGGTCGCTGTCTACGGCAGCCACGGCCAGCACGCCGTCGTAGGCGGCGGGGTAGGACACGGCAGTGCTTTCGTTGCCGGTCGCGGCCACCGTCAGCACGCCCTTGTTAAAGGCGCTGGTGTAGGCCCGCTGCTCGGTCAGGCTCTTGCGGCCGCCGCCCAGCGACAGGTTCACCACCACCTTGTTCTCGGTGCCGCCCTGCGACTTCAGCTGCGATACGCACCAGTTCACGCCGTTGATAATGGCGCTGCTGCTGCCCGACCCGCTGTCGCCCAGCACGCGGGCCATGTATAGGTTCGCGCCGCTGGCGACGCCGCCCACCCCGTCCGCAACCATGCCGCCGAGCAGGCCGGGGGCGCCGGTGCCGGCTCCGTACTGCGCGAACACGGTGCCGGCCACATGCGTGCCGTGCTGGCCCACATCGTTCAGCTGGTAAGGGTCGTTCCGGTTCGGCTCGGTGGTCACGAAGTTGCGGAAGCCTTTCAGCCGGCGGGCAAATTCGGGGTGGTTGCCGTCAATCCCGGTGTCCCCAATGCATACGGCTACGCCCTGGCCGGTTTGACCCTGGCTGCGCAGCGTAGGCACGTCCAGAGCGGCGTCTCCCCAGGTGGTTTCGCCGCTGGCGGTGTACAGCGCCTGACTGCCCAGGCCGGTGCTGGCGGCCGGCGCGCTTACACCGCCGTCTGCGGCCTGGCCTACGGCGGGGCCACCCAGGGCGCGGCGCACCAGGTCGGGCTCGATGTACTCCACCAGCGGGCTGGCCTGGAGCCGCGCCAGCGCTTCGGGGCTCAGCTGCACGGCAGCAGCGCTGATATCGGCCCACTGGCTGGTCAGCACGCCTCCGGCTGCCTCGATGGCCTGGGCCTGGAGTGCGGCCTGCTGCTCTACCGCCTGGGCCGAGAGACCGTCCTGTTGCTGAAAGCCCACCAGGTAGGCCCCCGCGATGACTTCGCCGTCTTCTCCCTGTGCAGGTGCCGTGGACGCAGGAGGAGTAGGGGCAGGGGCACTGCTCTGAGGCTGTCCGCAAGCAGCGAGCGAGAGGGCGAGGGTGGTGGCCAGCAAAGAGCGTGCATAGGTCATCGGGAATCTCCGTCAAGGTGCTGAGAATCGAAAAGGGCGCTCACCCGCCGGCCGAAGGCGTGCTGGTGAGCGGCGAAGCCACGAAGCTGAGTTCAAACCTCATTGAACGTGAGGGGGAGATTACCAGAACCATTTGAATGGTGCAAGCACAGTGAGAGAGGCAGTTGCAACTTTATTTCCGGTCTTGTTTTTCAGATGGATGGAGGCAAGGCTTGAAAATTAAGTCTTGCGAGATGCCGACGGAGCCGCAAAAAGCCCCCGGCGTCATGCGGGGGCTTTCCTTTACCTGCTGCTTTATGTCAGCGGCTTTTTGTGGCGGGTTACCAGCGTTCCGTCACCGTCTTGAGCTGCATGAAGTTGGCGAGGTAGTCGGGGCCACCCGCTTTGGAGTCCGTGCCGCTCATGTTGTAGCCGCCGAAGGGCTGCACACCCACAATCGCGCCGGTAATCTTGCGGTTGAAGTACAGGTTGCCCACCTCGAACTCCTCACGGGCCTGCTCCAGCCGCTCACGCGAGTTGCTGATCACGCCGCCGGTCAGGCCGTACTCGGTGGAGTTGGCGATGTCCAGGGCGTCCTGCCAGTCCTTGGCCCGCAGCACGGTGACGACCGGTCCGAAGATTTCTTCCTGCGCCATGCGGGCGTCACGCTGCACGTCGCCCACGATAGTGGGGGCGATGTAGTAGCCGGGCTGACCGCCGCACTCGCCGGGGGCTTCGCCGCCCAGCAGCACCTGGCCTTCGCTGGGGGCCAGTTCTAGGTAGCTCTTGATTTTGTCGAAGCTCATCTGGTTGACCACGGCGGTCACGGGGGCATTCTCCTCGCCGGTGCCCATCTTCAGGCTGCGGGCACGCTCCACGAACTGGCCCACCACGTCGTCATACACGCTGTCCACCACAATCAGGCGGCTCATGGCGCTGCACTTCTGGCCGTTGAAGCCGAAAGCGCCCTGCGCGGCGGCAGTCACGGCCGTTTCGATGTCGGCGGTCTCGTCCACGATGAGGGCGTCCTTGCCGCCCAGTTCCATCACCACGCGCTTGATCCACTTCTGGCCGGGCTGCACCTTGGCCGCCACCTCGTTGATGTGCAGGCCCACGGCGCGGCTGCCAGTGAAGGTGATAAAGCGGGTCTTGGCGTGGGTGGTCAGGTATTCGCCCACTTCCTTGCCCACGCCGGGCAGGAACTGAATCACGCCGGCCGGCAGGCCCGCTTCCAGCATGATGTCCATCATGAAGCCGGCAATCAGTCCGGCGTCCTCGGCCGGCTTCACGATGACGCAGTTGCCCACCACCACGGGCGCCACGGCCATGCCGATAAAGATGGCACAGGGGAAGTTCCAGGGGCTGATGCTCACGCCCACGCCCAGCGGGATGCTCATCAGGCCGTTTTCTTCACCCTCGAACCAGGTGGTTTCGCTGCTGCCGAACCCGGCGTACTTCATGGCCGAGCGGGCGTAATACTCCAGGAAGTCAATCGCTTCGGCCACTTCCACGTCGGCTTCGGCGTAGTTCTTGCCCACTTCGATGCTCATCAGGGCGCAGGCTTCCATCCGGCGGCGCTTGAGGATGGCGGCGGCCTTGAGCAGGATACGGGCGCGGGCGTCCATGTCCCACTTCTTCCAGCTTTCGAACGCTTTCCAGGCGCCCTGCAGGGCGTTTTCGGCGTCCTGAATGGTCGCTTTGGCAGTGGTGCCCACCACTTCGTCGGTGTTGCAGGGGTTGCGGCTCTCGATTTTCTCTGCGGTGTCTACCCGCTGGCCGTCAATAATCAGCGGGTAGTGCTTGCCGACCAGCTCGCTGCGCACTTTGGCGAGGGCTTCCTGATACGCCTTGACGTTCTCTTCCTTGGTGAAGTCGGTAAAGGGCTGTGGGCGGTATTCCTGAACTTTGATCATGGGGTTTCTCCTTTAGAGGGGTCTAAGGTTGATGCAAGGCAAAGCCGCTTAATGCCTCGGCTTCTTGCATAAGACGGCTGATTAAATCCTGCTTGCCTTCGCTATAGCCATCCATATCGCCGGGATACTGCTTCGCCAACTTCTCTTTAAGTTGCCCATATTCCAAAGCTTTATCTGGATGCTGACGCAAGTAATCCCTGAACAGCAGGTGATAGTGAAGATTGGGCGTATTGACCGAGCAAACATAGAGGTGATGACGTCCGTTCCCGTCAGGCCACATGAATGCTTCGCGGCCCGGAATGCCCAAGTTGCCCTCATGCACGTAACCAAGTTCTGTCAGCTTGCTTACGACTTCAGGTAATTGCAAACGACTCGAAATAACAACGTCCAGGTCAATAATCGGCTTGGCGGTAAGCCCTGGCACACTGGTACTTCCTACATGCTCCACACCCAGCGCCAGCGGGCTAAGTTTGGCGCGAATAGGCGCAGCAATTGCCTCGAACTGGGCAGGCCAAGCAGGGTCGTAGGGCACTACTTCAATAGTACGGATGGGCGTGGGGTCTTTGGGCAATCTCATCTCCTCTATTCCTTCCAAGCATAGGGCGACCTGGTCATCCCGCGCCTAAATCGAACCAAAAAGAGTTCCTTGTCTGTGGTGGTACCCTCGCCACTCTAGCCTACGCTCCGGCCTGTATGCAAAGCTGTATACAGGCCGGGGAACGTGTAGATTTATGCGCCGACAGCGTGATTTACGGGCCGTGTACTTGGGGCCGGTTCGCCTCTTTTTACAGCAGGCCGCGCAGCACGAACATCACGTTCTGCGGGCGCTCGGCGATGCGGCGCGAGTAGTAGCCGTACCAGTCCTTGCCGAAAGGAATGTACGAGCGCACCGTGTAGCCGGCCTCGGCCAATTCGCGCTGCAGGTCCTCGCGGATGCCGTACAGCAGCTGGAATTCGAACTGGTCCTTAGGGATGCCGTGGGCCAGCGCAAAGTGCATCACGTCGTAGATGATGTGGTGGTCGTGGGTGGCCACGTTGCAGTAGTTGCCGGCCTTGAGGTGCTCGTAGACCAGGCGGCGGTAGGCGGCGTCAATGTCGGTTTTGCTCTGCAGGGCGACGGAGGCGGGCTCCAGGTAGGCGCCCTTCACCATGCGGAGGTTGGGGCGCAGGTCGTCCAGGCTGCGGCGGTCGTCTTCCGAGCGGTGCAGGTAGGCCTGCAACACCGTTCCCACATGCTGGTGGCCGAACTCCTTGACCAGGCGGCGGAAAATCTGCAGAGTCGAGTCCACGCGGGTGTGGTCTTCCATGTCCAGATTGACGAAGCCGCCGTAGCGCTTGGCCCGCTCCACGACGCGGCGGGTGTTGACGTAGCCGAGGTCCTGGCCGTCCGGCGCGGTCTGCCCTTGGCCCAGCGCCGACATTTTCACGCTGTTGTAGGGCGTGAGGCCCGCCGCGTGCACCTGGTCAATGGTCGCCAGAATCATCTCGGTGTTGGCATTGGCGGGTTCCGGGGTGTTCACGAACTCGCCCAGCAGGTCGAGGTTGCCGGAGATGCCCTGGGCTTCCAGCCGCTTGATGGCCTTGATGGCGTCCTGCGCCGTCTCGCCCGATACAAAACGCTGCGCCAGCGCCCAGCCCTGCTTGCTCAAGACTTTTTCCACGACCGGGTTGCCGGCGACACTGAGGGCCACCTGGCGGTACAGCTGTTCGAATTGGCTCATAGTGGGCTCCATTCTAGGCGCTCCCCGGCTGAGGATGCAGCGACTTGGAAGGGCAGCTCTGCAACTCCGCCCTGCTCCTCCGTGTGGCCCCTCATGTCTGCGTTGCCCTTGTCGCTGCGTCCACCCTCCATCGCCGCTGTTCCACTGGGCTCAGCAGGGAGGGCGCCGCATGCTCCGGTGCCTTCCCCTGGCCTGCGTCATGTGGTGGCCTACAGCAGTGGAGAGCCTTGCTGCAGCACTTCAGCGGCGGCGCGGCCAGGCGCCAGTGGTCCACAATGCCCCGGCCACCAGCACCGGCTGGAACAGCAGCCGCGCGAAGCGTTTGCTGTCGCTGTCCAGCCCAAAGGCGTCGGTGTGCGTCAGGTACTGCGACACGTTGCCGGGAAACACGGCCGTGAAGAATCCGGCGCTGATCAGCCCCAGGGTGCGGCGGTGCTGAGGCAGGGCCACCAGCGCTGCGCCCAGCGCGATTTCGGCCACGCCTGAAGCCACCACGATAAAATCTTCGTTCAGGTGCAGCGGGCCGTCCGTGAGCATGTCGGGCACCTGCGCGGGGAACTCGGCGCGGGCAAAGGTGAGGTGCGCGGTGCCGGCCGTGACCAGAGCGCCGCCCAGCAGCAGGCGGCCGGCGGTTTGAAGAGGAGTGGGGGCGGCATTGCCCTGGGAGGAAGTGCTTAGAGTGCTCATGCCCTACGCTGCCACACCCACGCCCCTGCAAAGTGAGCCGGAAGTACCGGTGCAGGCCTTCCCTGAAGAATTGCCGAAGTGTGCGCCGTCAGCAGCGGCCCTGGCCGTGGCTTGCCTGTGTAGGCTGTGCAGTCTGTGCAGAGCTCGCCTGTGGGTGGCGCGGGGGCCATCCCCCCAGTGTCCATCCCTCCAGGGTTCAGAACATCTCGGCGCCCGACTCGACAGGGAAGATGCGCTCGGCCAGAGCCTGCAGCCCAGCGGCGCCTGCTCGGCCCTGGCAGTAGGCGGTGCTGTGGCACAGCGTCACGTAGCGGCTACGGCGCTGCGCGACCACCACGCGGTAGATGGTGGCCTCGCTGGGCGAGCGGGTGTGGTGGCATAGGTCGCAGTGCAGGGCATTCTTGGCCTGGCCGCTCAGCGGCGTGAATTCGGCCAGCTGCCGCCCGTGCACCAGTGCCAAGCGTCCGTCAGCCACCGGATAAAGGCCCAGGGTAGGGGCGCTGCCCTCGTCCTCACCTGTGGCCTGGTCAGGAAACAGTTCACGCAGCAGCTCACTGGCGCTGAACGACTGTGGTGCGGGTTTCTTGGAGAGGTCGCTCATCTGCCCCGCATGCTAGCGGCCGCTGCGCCGAGCGACTGTGGCCCCTGCGCCTGCGCTGCTCAGCCTGCGTGCAGGTGAGGCCAGCTGCGTACCCGGCCCACCTGCACGCCCACGAAGCGCTCCAGCCCCAGCCACAGCGGAGCGCGGTCCTCGGCGGGCACCGGGTGGTCCATGTTCTCGCGCACGCTGCGCCGCACCACGCCGCGCAGAAAGTCCAGGCTGGACGGGCTCAGCGCCCGCTGATGCGAGCAGCGCCCGCACAGCAGTTCGCCGCCGAAGGGGTCGGGGTGCTGGGGGTCGGCTGCCCCGCAGCGCGCGCACATACGGGTGCGCTGCGGAAAGCCGGCCAGGGCCAGCAGCTTGTAACTCATCACCAGGGCCACCCATTCCGGGTCGTGGTGGTGGGCCACGCCGCGCAGGGCCCCCGCGAACAGGTCGAACGCCTGCTGCCCGTATTCGTCGGCCTCGCCCTCCTGAAACAGCAGGTCGGCCAGTTCGGCCAGCAGGTGCGCGTAGGGGTGGCGTTCCGGCAGGGCCAGCCGCGGCAGGGCACCTTCCAGGCTGGCCTGCTGAATCACCGCCAGCTCGTCGCCGGGGCGGGCGTACACCTGCAGGCCGACGTGGTGAAACAGGTTCAGCGCCCCGGCGTGCTTGCCGCGCAGCCCCCCGCGTGCGATGGCCCGCAGCTTGCCCTGGGGGGTCAGCAGGCTGACGATCAGGTCGCCCTTGGGGGTTTTCCAGCGCCGCAGCACCACGCCGCTGCGCGAAGCAGAGCGCTGGCGGCGGACCGGGCGGGCAGTGTGGGGCACAGGCTGCGTCACAGCCCGCACTCTAGCGCCGGAGACCCGGCCCGACCGTGGCGGCGGGCGGAGTGTCTGCGCCCTGGCGGCGGTGCCTGTGCCGGCCCCGTGTGTACTGGCTGCGTCCGTGCTGGCCTCGTCCGTGCAGGGCAGACGCCGCCGGCTGCACCCTCTAGGTTCCGGGCCACAGCGCTCTTTACACTGAGCAGCATGACACTTCTCGACATGGTCGGCCCGGTGATGGTCGGCCCCAGCAGCAGCCATACGGCCGGAGCCTGCCGCATCGGGCTGGCGGCCCACCACCTGCTGGGCGAGGCCCCCCGCCACGCCGAGATCGGGCTGCACGCTTCCTTTGCCAAGACGGGACGCGGCCACGGGACCCACTTCGCGCTGGTGGCCGGCCTGCTGGGGTACGCACCCCACGACCCCCGCCTGCCGGACAGCTTCGAGCATGCGCAGGCACAGGGCCTGACCTTCAACTTTGAGCACATCGAGCTGGCCGACGTTCACCCCAACACGGCCCGCATCAGCCTGCGTGGCGACTCCAGCAGCATCGAACTGATTGCCAGCTCCACGGGGGGCGGCGTGATTGTGGTGAGCAGTATCAACGGCAGCGCCGTAAACATCAGCGCGGGTTACCCCACCTTGGTGCTTCAGTATGAGGACCGCCCCGGCATTCTGGCCCGCATCACCACCGCGATTGCCGCCGAGGAAATCAACATCGCCACGCTCAGCTGCACGCGTGACCGGCGCGGCGGCTCGGCGCTGGTGGCCATCGAGATGGACGGCCCCGGCGTGCATCCGGGCGTCATAGAAACATTTCTGCGCTATCCCAGCATGCAGTGGGTGCAGCTGATGCCCAAACTGATGGACGGCTAGGCTGCGTCTACCCCGCCTCCTCACTTAGACTTTTGCCTTCCAACTTTTGCGGCCAAGGAGAACTTATGAAACTAGAAGACATCATGCAGGCCCCCGCGCCTGCTTCCGCGTGGGTGCTGGAGCGCGACTGCGAAGAATCCGGCCTGGACCCGCAGGCGGTCCGCGACGAGATGCGCCGCCGTATCGCGGAAATGCGCGACTCGGTGGAGCGCGGCCTGAAGAACGACGCCAAAAGTATTACCGGCATGGTGGGCTGGAACGCCAAGGGCCTGTGGGAAGCCCCCGACACGCTGAACGCTCCGCTGCTGGTACGTGTGCAGGCCTACGCGATGGCCGTGAACGAAGAGAACGCCCGCATGGGCCGCATCGTGGCCGCCCCCACCGCTGGCAGCGCGGGCACCGTGCCTGGAGCGCTGCTGGGCGTGGCGGACCACCTCGGCATTGAGGACGACCGGCTGGTCGGCCCGCTGATTCTGGCGGCAGGTATCGGCAAGGCCATCAGCAAAAAGATGTTCATTTCGGGCGCAGCAGGTGGCTGCCAGGCTGAAATCGGCTCCAGCGCAGCCATGGCCGCCGCCGCCGTCACCGAGCTGATGGGCGGCAGCCCCCGCGCTGCCGTGCACGCCGCTGCCCTGGCGCTGACCAATACCATCGGCCTGGTGTGCGACCCTGTCGGTGGCTACGTGGAAGTGCCCTGTGTGAGCCGCAACGCCTTTTATGCCGTTCACGCGGTGAGCGCCGCGCAACTGGCGCTGGCGAATCTGGAAAGCTTCATCCCACCCGACGAAGTGGTGACCGCGATGGCCGAAGTGGGCCGCATGATGCCCCCTGCGCTGCGTGAAACGGCAGAAGGCGGCCTCGCGCAGACCCCGACGGGCCGCGCCATCATGGAGCGGATGGAAAGCGGCGAGATGGACCCGCTGCCGCTGATTCAGTAGCTACCGTTCAGCGGCGCGGGTGCGGCCCGCTTGGCTATCCAGCCAGCGCTGCGCCCCCAGCCGGTGTTCCTCGCGGTGGTGTGTCAGGGTGCCGCGCAGCACATCCAGCAGGGTGTAGCCGTCCAGCCAGTCTCTAGGGCGGGCGAGGTCGTCTTCGCTCAGTGTCTGCGCCCGCTCCAGCACTTCCGCAAATCCGCGCTCCCAGGCGGCGTGGCTCTGCGGCCAGCTCTGTCCCCGGGCGGCGGCCTGAATCCGGGCATTGACCGCGTTCAGGTCTTGCCCGTCAGGGTTCTGGCCGCCTGCCCAGGCAGGGTAGGTCAGTCCGGCGCCGTCCGGCGCGGCCCGCAGCCGGGCCAGGGTAACTTCCTGCCAGGCGGTCAGGTGCGCCAGCAACTCGCGCCAGGTCCAGGCGTTCTGCATCCGGGCCTCGGTCAGGTGCAGTCGCTCGGCCTGGGTATTCATGGCCTGCCATGCCCGCAACTCGCGGCGCAGTTCGGCCAGGACGAGGACGCGGGGTGCTGGGGCATGGGACGCCGTCATCAGCTCAGGAAGTCCACCAGCGCCTGGTTGAACGCTTCTGGTTCATCCAGGTTGGACAGGTGGCCTGCACCCTCAATGACCTTCAGCTGGCCGCCGCTCAGGTCGGCGTTTTCCTGTGCCTGCTCGGGTGGGGTCAGGGCGTCCTCGCTGCCTACCAGTGCCAGCACCTGCACGCCTTGCTCACCTGCGCGGCGCAGCACGTCACGGCGGTCGGCGCGGGCGGCCATCGCACGCAGCGCGGCGGCGACGCCCTCGCGGCTGGCCTCGCGGGTCATCTTGGCGGTCTGCTTGGCGGTGGAGGGCTTTTGCTCCTCGCGGGCCGTTTCCACCATGAACTCCTGGCCTTCTTTCAGTACCTTCTGGGCCTGCTTTTCACGGTCCTCGCTTTTCTCGGCGTCGTCGCCCTGCGCGTGGGTGTCGGCCAGCACCAGGTGGCTGACGCGCTCCGGCTGCCCACGTTGTTGCAGCGCGGCCAGCACTTCCAGCGCCAGGTAGCCGCCCATGCTGAGGCCCACCAGCGCTACGGGTTCTTCGGGCAGCACGTTGTCTACCAGGGTTTCGGCCATCTCCTCCAGGCTGGTCAGCTCGCCCGCTTCGCCGCCAAAACCAGGCAGATGCGGCACGATGACCCGCAGGCCCGCCGCTTCCAGGGCCTTTTTCTGCTCGGTCCACATGCGGGCGTCCAGCGGGAAAGCGTGCAGCAGCACGGCGGTTTGGGGTTTGGTGGACTGGGAATTGGTCATGCCCCCAGCCTAAAAGGAGCGCCCCGACGTGCGGATGCGCCCCCCCGAAATGCAGCTTTAGGAATTGCCGTCTGGGTCGCCGGTCTTACGGCGTGGGGTGGCCGGCTTCTTCTTCGCGGCGCTGCGGCTGGGCTTCGCGGCCGGGCCGCTGGCGGTGTTGATCGCGGTTTTGGCAGCCCTTTTGGCAGGCCCTTTGTCGGCAGGCACTTTGCTGGCCGGCACTTTGGCTGCAGGTGCTTTGGCTGCGGCCGTACTGGCCCGTTTGGCCGGGGCCTTCTCGGCCTTGGTAGCAGCGGCCGGGGTGGTTTTCTTGGCTCCACTGCGGGCTGCCCTGGCCTGGGTGCCGGTGGCTTCGGCTGCGGGCTGGCGGCGGGGCGTCTTTCGGCTTGCCTGCGTGGCCCGGTCAGGTTTTGGAGTCGCCGCTTTCTTGGTGGGGGTGGGGGACGCTGCCGGTGTGGCGGGCGCGGAGACCTTGGCCGGGGCAGAGGCTTCAGCCGTGGCGGGAGCCTGGGCCGGTGGAGCCGCTTCCTCGTTGGGCAGCGCTTCGCCTTTCAGGTGGGCCTTCAGCGTGGGCCACAGCTCACGGACAGCGGCGCGGGCTTGCAGGCGGGCCTGCTCCTCGCGGCGGGTCAGCGCGCTCAGCTGCGCTGCTGTGAAGTGCTGCCCTTCGTGGCGCAGCAGTTCCAGCAGCACTTCGGCATCCTGCAGGCGGCCCAGGTGCTCCAGCGTGTCTTTCACCTCACGCGGCGCCTTGCCGGCGAGTTCCAGGGTGTAGCGGTAGCGCTTCATCAGCTTGCGCCAGTCGTGCCAGGCTTCGGAATCGTCCGTGTCGGCGGCCTTCATCAGCGCTTTGCCCCGCTTCAGCAGCGCTTTACGGTCGGCCTTCATCACCCGCTCGGCCCGCGCTTCCCAGTCTCCGGGCAGGTCGTAGCTGCTGGGCATCGCAGCCGGCAGGGGGTGGGCGGCCAGCAGCTCGGTGCGGCGCTTGGCCCAGGCTGCCTGGAACCGCTTCACAGCGGCGGGGCTGGCCTTCAGTTCTGCCAGTGCGGCCTGCAGGTGCTCGCCGGCCGCGTCGTGGTCGCGGATAGGCGCGGCAGCGCGGCGCAGGTCACGCCACTCGCGGCGCACCTTTTTCTTCAGGTCGCTCACTTCGGCTTCGGCCCCGGCGCGGCGGGTCAGCTTGCGGACCTCGTGGACCGCCCGCGGCGTGGCGGCTTGGAAGTCGGGCCAGTACTCGGCCAGCTGTGTGTTCAGGGTGCTGGGCTGTGCCCCGCTGGCGGGGGCGATGCGGCCCGCTTTGGTCGCCTTGGAGGATGTCTTGGCCATGTACACCGCAGGCTAGCAGCCGGCCGCTGAAAATGTGTCAGCTTGTGCGGCCCCCCCGCGCCGCGTGGCCGGGCCGCAGGCTAAACTGGCCCCCATGCTGGTGTATGCCCTGCCCGGAACCCTGGAAACCCGTGAAGCCGACCTCGACCTGCTGTGGGAGGCCGGCGCGACCGGCCTGGAAGAGCGGGGCGGGCAGATTCGCGCCTATTTCGACGAGCGGCTGGAGTTCACTGGTCCGCTGGCCGGGGGCGAGTGGCTGGAAGAGCAGGAGCAGGACTGGCAGGCGGCGTTCAAGCGCGACATCCGCCCGGTGGTCGCGGGCCGCATTACCATCGCCCCGCCCTGGCTGGCAGATGAGGTGCCGGCCACGCAGCTGCCGCTGATTATCGAGCCTGGCATGGCTTTCGGGACCGGGCACCACGCCACCACCCGGCTGGCGGTCGAGGCGCTCAGCGCCCTGGACCTGAACGGCAAAAACGTGCTGGACGTGGGCACCGGCAGCGGCGTGCTGGCGATGGCGGCGGCCAAGCTGGGCGCGGACCTGGCCTACGGGGTGGACATTGACCCGCAGACCATTCCGGTGGCCCGTGAGAACGCCGCCCAGAACGGTCTGAGTGCTCCGCAGGCCCAGTTCGATGAAGGCACGCTGGCCCAGGGCAGCTTCACGGCGCCGGCGGGGCACGCTGCGCTGGCGGAGCAGGGCTACGACGTGCTGGTCGCCAACCTCTTTGCCGAGCTGCACGACCTGCTGGCCGCCACCTATCTGGACCACCTGCGCCCCGGCGGCGCGCTGCTTCTGACCGGCATTCTCGAAGACCGCCTGGGCCTGGTGCTGGCGGCGCTGGAGCGTGAAGGCGTGCGGGGTGTGGAGGTGCGCCAGGAAGGCGAGTGGGCGCTGGTCACCGGACAGAAGGCAGGCTAGGAAATGCGCCTGACCCGTATTCGCGTGCCGGAGCTGCCCGCCGACCTGGAAGCGGGGCCGGAGCTGGTCCTGACAGGGGGCGAGGTGCGGCACCTGGGCGTGATGCGGCTGGGAGCCGGTGACCCGTTGCTGGTCTTCGACGGCCGGGGCCGCGAAGCCCGCGCCGAAGTGACCGCGCTGGACGGCCTGCGGGCCACGCTGCGGCTGGTAGAAGAACTGCCCGGCACGCCCGAGACGCCGCAGCCGGTCACGCTGGCGGTGGCCCTGCTCAAGGGCGACAAACTGGCCGATGTGGTGCGGGCCGCCACCGAACTGGGTGTGGCCCGCATTCAGCTGCTGGTCACGCAGCACGCCGATGTGCGCGATATCGGTGCGAACAAGCTGGCTAGGCTGAACCGCGTCGCCGCCGAGGCCAGCAAGCAGTCGCGCCGCGCCGTGACCCCCGAGGTGCTGCCCCCGGTCCCGCTGGCTGCGCTGACCTGGGAAGGTCAGGCGTATGTGGCGCACCCGTATGTCCACGACCTGCTGTCCAGCCACCTGCACTGGGACAGCCCGGTCACGCTCCTCACCGGCCCCGAGGGCGGCTTTTCCGAGAGCGAAATGGAAGCCCTGCTGAGCCGTGGCGCTCAGGGCGTGGTGCTCGGGCCCCGCATCCTACGGGCCGAGACCGCCCCGCTGGCGCTGCTGGGAGCGATTGCAGCGACCGGGGTTTAGCTGTTTTCTCACAGCTTTTTGTTCAGGCAGGTTCAGGCTGAGGCTATGCGAAGAGTCCAGTTCATTGCTGCTTTTGCGCTGCCGCTGCTGGCCTTGCCGGCGCAGGCTGGAGCCCAGGTCCGGCAGCAAGCACAGCTCCGTCCCCAGGACACCGTGATTCGTTACTACCGCGCCCTGAATGCTCGCGACTACCGCGCCGCCTACGCCCTGTGGAGCGGGGGCGGGCAGGCCAGCGGCCAGAGCTTTGCCGCCTTCAAGGCAGGTTTTGCCTGCACCCGTTCCACCCATGTGAAGCTTGCCGGCCCGGTGCGGCTGGAAGGGGCCGCCGGCTCGCTTTACGCGGAGGTGCCGGTGCAGGTCCGCGCGCAGCTCAACAGTGGCCGGCTGCAGATGTTCACTGGGCACTACGTCCTGCACAAAAACAACACCGGCACCGGCGACCCGGACAGCTGGAACTGGCACCTCTACCGGGCAGACTTGCAGGAGCGGGGCGGCGCGTCTGGAAGGCTCCCTCCGCCTCCAGAACTCTCAGCTCGGCCCGCTACACTGCCCTCATGCGCCTGACCTACCTGCTCCCCGCGCTCGCGCTGCTGCCCCTGCTGGGGGGCTGCCGCTACAACTACGTGCCGCTGATTCCTCCGGTGGCCAAGGTGAACCTGCCGCCGCGTATTTTCGGGGCCGAAATCCGGCGCGAGGGCGAGGAACTGGTGCTGACCGCGCAGCTCCAGGGCCGCTTTGAAGCCGGCTACCTGAACGTGACCTGGTTCAACGGGACCAGGCAGCTGGCGCAGGACTCGGTGTATCTGGACGCGGCGCAGCGCACCGCCACCTTCCGCCTCAGGGCGTCGGACAAGGGGGCCTACCGGGCCGCGCTGGGCCTGGGCGACAGCGTGATGCGGCTGGTGGAGTTCTACGAGGTGAAGCCTTGAAGCTGTACGCCGGGGTCGTGGAGTGGCGGCGCAGTGAAACCGGGCGCTGGGTGTGGCGTGCCGGAGCCGGGGAAAGCGGGGGAGAGCTGGTGCCTTACCGCACCGAGCCCTGGCCCGCGCCGGTCAACTACGGCTGCCTGCCTGCCCTGCACAACCCCGCCGACGCCGCCGAGGTGGACGCCGTATGGCTGGGCGAACCGCTGGCGGTGGGCACCCGCCTGAGCGGCACGCCCAACGGTCTGCTGTGGCTGGCCGACGGCGACCACAAGGTCGTGTTTGGAGACAATGCCGAGGACAGCGCCGCCCTGCTGGCCTGGTTCCCCCCGGAACGCGGCGCCCGCCTCTTGGGGCCAGCGGCGGCGCTGGAGTGGCTGGAGTCGCTGGTGGAGCGCTGACCAGTAACGGACCAGTTCCGACCGGTCAGCGCCCGCGCCCATCACTCCTGATTAAATCCCTGCTCCGCCGCCCGCTTGATGGGGTTGCTGCGGGTCACTTCGCTTTCAGCGTCGGCGCCGCGGCGGGCCTGCGGGTTGCCGGTCGGGCCAGGGAGGAAGCGGTTGGTCAGCGCCATCGCGTCGGCCACCAGCTGCGGAGCCAGCGCCTGCGCGTAGCGGGCCACCGCAGCGGGCACGCCGATCATGGCTTCGGCGTCGCCGCGCACCAGGGCGTCCACCATGCCCCGCGCTGCAGCCGGAGCCGGCATGGACACCAGCGGCAGGTTGTCGATGGTGGCGAACCAGGCGTATTCCTTTTCGTGCTGGCCCTTGACCAGCGCGTGTTTGGGGCTGCCGGTCTGCATCAGGCCGGGGCACACCGTGGTCACACCGATACCGTCCAGGCCCAGCTCCGCACGCAGGGCTGCACCCAGGCCCACCGCCGCGAACTTGCTCATGGAGTACGGTCCCAGGTGCGGCACCGCCACCTTGCCCCCGATAGACGTGACCAGCAGCACCCGCCCGCCGGCTGCCTTCAGGTGCGGGTAGGCGGCGCGGACCAGGCGCAGCGCGGCGAAGGCGTTGATTTCCATCACCTCGCGCCAGTCGTCTTCGGTCATGTCCTGCAGCGGGCCGGTCTGAATCATGCCGGCGCTATGGACCACCACGTCCAGCGCGCCGTGGGCGGTCATGGCGGCCTGCACGGCCCGCTCTACTTCTTCCCGCTTGGTCAGGTCGGCGGTGACGGTCGCCACCTCGGTGCCCTGCCCACGCAGCTCGGCGGCGGCCGTGTCCAGGTCGCTGGAGGTGCGGGCCACCAGGGTCAGCCGTGCCCCACGCGCCGCGAATTCGCGGGCCAGCGCCAGCCCCAGCCCACGCGAACCGCCGGTAATCAGCACGCTTTTGCCGCTCAGGGCGTAGCGGGGAGTCAGGGTCCGGCGGGCAGCCAGGGCTGCAGCGGCACCGGCCAGCAGCAATCTTTTGGAAACTCGCATACCGCACTATGGGCCGTAGGCGGGCCAGGCAGTAGGGCGCGGGCCTTAATGCGGAGTTATCCGCCGCCCCCGCCCCGGCCGGCTGGCTACACTGGACGCATGACCCAAGGCCGCGAACCCAGTATCTTCGAGCGCATCATCGCCCGTGAGATTCCCAGTGACGTCGTGTACGAGGACAGCGAGTTCATCGCTATCCGCGACATCGCCCCCAAGGCGCCCATTCACCTGCTGGTGATTCCCAAAGTCTGGACCCCGCGCATCGACACGGTGCAGGACCCGGAGCAGATGGGCCGGCTGTGGCTCAAGGCGATGGAAGTGGCCCGGCAGCACGCCCAGGACTACCGCCTGGTGGTGAACGCGGGCCGGGGCGCAGGCATGATGGTGGAACACACCCACATTCACATTCTGGCCGGCTGGGAGCATGGCCCCGAAAGCGACGTGCTGTGATGGAGCGCGGCTTCCAAGGGGTCATCTTCGACTTCGACGGGGTCCTTATCGACTCCGAAGGCATCGCCTACGACGCCTGGGTGGGCGCGATGGGCGAGGCCGGCGAGCGCATCGGCCGCCAGGCGCTGATGGACGCCGGCAACGGCCTGACCAACGCCATGCTGCTCGACTGGCTCGGGCGTGAGCACGGCTGGGAGCCGCAGCCCGGTTTTACGGAGGAACTGAACCGCCGCTTCGTGGAAGCCTTTGGGTCCGGCGCAGTCATTCCCGGCGCCGCCGAGACGCTAAGCCGCCTGCGCGCCGCCGGCGTACCGCTGGCCCTGGCGACCAACAGCGGCCAGGAAGAGATGGTGTTCAAGCTGGGCGAAGTGGGCCTGGCCGAGGTATTCGGAGACCACGCCTACAACCCCTCGCACGTGCAGGGCCGTGCCAAGCCGGAGCCGGACCTGTACCGCCACGCGGCGCAGGCGCTGGGCCTGGACCCCGCGCAGTGCCTGGTGGTTGAAGACAGCCTGGTAGGCGTGCGTGCGGCTGTGGCCGCCGGCTGCCGGGTATGGGGTATTACCGCCACCCACCACGACCCGGCGCTGGCCGGCACGCTGCTGGACGCCGGAGCCGAGCGCATAGTAGGCAACCACACCGAGTTGCAAGCCGCGCTGGGGGTGTAAGGGTAAGGGCTGACGGCTGCCACTTGCGCTTAGGCTTCAGCTTTGGCAGCCCGCTCCATCAGGCCTTCCACCGCCCGCTGTGGGGTCCACTCGCCCGCCGCCACCCGCGACACCGCGTGAATGATGGGCAGTTCGGTGCCATGCTGCTCGCCCCAGTCGTGCAGCAGCCGGGCGGTGCGCAGCCCCTCGACCACCTTGCCGCCCTGCTCGGGCTGCCCGCCCCGGGCCAGCGCCTCGCCAGCGGCCCGGTTGCGTGAGTGGCGGCTGGTCGCTGTGGCCATCAGGTCGCCCAAGCCGCTCAGGCCGTACAGGGTGCCCGGCTGCGCCCCGGCCCAGGCGAGGTAGCGGGCCATTTCCGGCAGCCCCCGCGTCAGCAGCGAAGCTTTGGCGTTGTCGCCCAGCTGCAGCCCGTCCACCATGCCGGCGGCTACGGCCAGCACGTTTTTCAGGACGCCACCCAGTTCTACGCCCACCGGGTCGCTGCTGGTGTAGGGACGCAGGCTGGCCGACTGCAGCAGCGCCTGGGCGCGGGCCGCCAGCGCCGCGTCGTGGCTGGCAATCACGGTGGCAGCCGGCAGGCCCCGCCCGATTTCCTCGGCGTGGTTGGGGCCGCTCAGCACGGCCAGCCGCGTGAAGCCCTGTGCCCGCGCCAGTTCGCTCAGGCGTTCGCCGCCCGGTCCCAGGCCCTTGGCGCACAGCACCAGCGGCAGCTTGTGCGGCAAGGCGCTGAGCAGCTCCGGCACGCCCACGCTGGGAGTCACGGCGAGCGCCAGCTCGGCTTTCGCTGTGGCCTGGGTCAGGTCGGACGTGATGTGCAGCTCCGGCGGCAGCGGCACGCCCGGCAGGTAGGGCACGTTCTCCCGCCTAGACCGCAGCTCCTGGGCAGCGTCCTCGCGTCTGGCCCAGAGCGTGACTTCGCAGTTCCCAGCCCGCAGCAGGCTCAGGGCCAGTGCCGTGCCCCAGCCGCCCGCGCCCAGCACGGTCACTTTAGGCACCGCAACCTTGGGCGTCACGCCCCCTCACCTTTCCAGGCCAGCACCCAGATACGTGGCGTGTCCTCCTGCGGCTCGGCGTAGTCGGGATACTCCACGATGTCCCAGCGGGCGAACCCCGCCGCCCGCAGCAGCGGTGCGACCTCGCCCGGGTCGTAGCCGCGCTCGCGGTGCAGCTCGATGAACTCGTCCACCTCGCCGCCGTCGCGCACCACCCGGCACAGCGCCTGCACCACGCCCAGCTCCTCGGCCGGGTCGAAGGTGTGCGACCAGTGGTAATGCACCTCGCTGCCGTCGCTTGCTGGGGCCACGCCTTCCATCACGCCGCCGTCCCACAGCTCGCGCACGCCCAGGCGGGTGTTCAGGTCACAGGCCAGCAGCCCGCCGGGGCGCAGATGCGTCGCCGCCCGTGCGAAGGCCTGCCCCAGTTCTTCTGCGCTCAGCAGGTTGTTCAGGCTGTCGAACACGCAGGTGACCAGGTCGAACTGTTCTTCCAGTGCAAAAGTCCGCAGGTCGCCCTGTACCAGCGTCGTGCCCTGGGGCAGGCGGGCACGCGCCATCTCCAGCATCTCGGCCGAGCCGTCCAGCCCGGTCACGTCCCAGCCGGCGGCCAGCAGTTCACGGGTCAGGCCGCCGGTGCCGCAGGCCAGGTCCAGCGCCCGCCCGCTGCTGAGGCCCTGGTCACGGGCATAGGTCAGGATGAAGTCGGCCCAGTGGCTGTACTCCACGTCTTCCATCATGGTGTCGTAGACCGCCGCCAGGGCAGTAAAGGGAGGATGCTGCATGAGGGACAGTGTAGAGGGTGAGGGCTGAGGCTTCCGCCGCCGGGCACCTGGGGCTTGAACCTTGAGGGCCGCCGGGAAGGAGAAGGCTGTGTCTCCCAGCGGCGCCCGGCCCATCTGCCGCTCCCAGGCTCGCTGTGAGCATGGGGCGTACAGGAGATGGAGGAGGTCAAATCATGGGGTGATGCAGACAACAGGCCCCCTACAGCACGTCATTCGGATTTGCCAAGCTGCGCCGCGGGGATTGGCTCCAGACCTTGCAGCCCCCTTCCGCTCTCCCGGCTCTCCCGGATCTCCTGGCCCCTGAGCTCCCGCGCCCGGTCCGCGCTCCGCAGCCCCAGCGCCAGAATCGCCAGGGCCAGCGGCGTGACCGACGGGTTCAGGAACCAGCCCATCAGGTAGCCGCCGTAGCCCAGCCAGGCCAGCAGGGCGAAGCAGGCCAGCTCGGTGCGGGCCCGCAGCAGCTCACGGACGATAAGGCCCAGCACCGGCAGCAAGAACAGCAGCGCGGTAAAACCGTTGCTGTAGACCTCTTCAATCAGGTAGTTGTGCGGCTTGACCATCAGGAGGGTCGCTTCACGGGGGGGGCCGCTGCCGTCCGCGCGGCGGGCCACCACGGCCAGGCCACTCATGCTGACCTGCTCGTCTGGCGCGGCATTGATGATGCGGCGCAGGAAGGGTTCGCGCTCCTGCTCGGTCAGGTGCCCGTAGAAGTTGTTGTGGAACGTCTCGTAGCCCCAGCCGGTCAGCGGGCGCTCGGCGGCGCTGCGCAGGCCGGAGGTGAAAATCAGTAGCCGCTCGGAGGTGGTCTGCTCGGTGGTCTGGGCGGTGAACTGGTTTTGCTGAGGCTGGCCCTCCACTGCGCCTCTGCTCTGGAGCCAGGTGTTCACGTCCACCAGCCCCGACGTGACCGGGGCAGGCAGCAGGGCGCAGGCTGCCAGCAGCAGCGCGGCGGGCAGGCTGCGGCGCACGGTCAGCCCCGCAAACAGCAGCATCAGCCCCGAAAAGACCAGCGCCGACAGGTTGCCCTGGGTCGCGGCCACGCCCAGCAGCAGCAGTGCCAGTGTGGGCAGCAGGGCCGCCCAGCGCCGCTGCTGGGCGAACACCAGCGCCAGCGGGGCCAGCAGCGGCCACAGCCCCGAAATCCACCCCGAATTGCCCACCGTCAGGATAGGAAAGGCGGTGACCCGAAAGCTGCCCTGCACGGCCCTCAGCAGGGGGTTGCCCAGCCACGGCCGCAGTCCCAGGAACTCGGCCGTGGCCCACAGGCTGGTCAGTGCCAAAAAGCCCAGCAGCAGCGGCCAGGGCCGGCGCTCACGGTCATCCCTGGGGCGGCACAGCATCAGCAGGACAGCAGCCAGTACCCCGCGTTGGTCAGCAGTCCGCCGCGCCAGCCGGGCCAACCGACGACCGTGCTGCCGGGTTGCGACGACAGCAGCGTATTGGTCAGGGTCATCCAGGCAACGTACCCCAGCACCAGCCACAGCACCGGGCGCGGCGCACTGAAGCGGAGGCGGGCGCGGTTGAGCCAGATGTACGTGGCCGTGAGCAGCGTGACCGCCAGCAGCACGAACAGCTTGCCGGTCTGGAAGTACCCTTCGCTGTTCGCGCCCGGCACCACGGTCAGCAGGGCCAGCAGCCCCACCGCCAGCCAATAGGCATCGGTGCCGACAAAGTCGCGGAGGGGCTGGAGACGGGCGCTGAGGGAAGGAGGCATGGCGGCCCTAGTTATAGGGCACGGCGGGTGAGGTGGGGGCTAAGAAAAGGGTCCGGCCCGTGAAGGAGCCGGTCTAAGACAATGAGAAAGAGGCAGAACTAGAACACAATAACTTTGCCGTCGTAGTGAAAAGTCTTTCCTGCTGCGCTGACCACCTCAATGGTGTATTGCCCGGTGGTAGGGTCCACATCCACCCGGTCTGAGCGCACGGCTGAGACTTCTCCCATAGCGGCGGGGCGCAGTTCGTCGTCCCGGCAATGGGTGATACCGTCCGGCAGAGCCAGGGTTCCGGGCTTGCGGACCATCTCTATAGAAGTCACGCAGTGACGCAGGTAGGCAATGGCGGCCTGGTCATTGGCCTTGTTGCGGGCACTTATCAAGTTGGGAATCAGAATCGCGGCCAGAATACCGATACTGGCAATCACGGTAAGCAGTTCAATCAAGCTAAAGCCCTGTGTCGCGGTTTGTGGCATGGCGAGTTATCTTGTTAAAACAAAAGCCGCCCCCGGGGGAGCGGTCTGTCAAGCGCGAGCAGGATCAGGGAGCAGTGTATGCCCAGTTGCTGCCGTCGTAATCCCACTGGCCGCCGTTGGCAACGGGTACTTCAATGGTGTACTTATCTTTGTTGGTCTCATCGTACGCAACGGTTCCGTCAGCATCTGCACCACCCAGGGCAGAAGGAGCAGCATCTTTCCCCATCAAGGCAAGGCAGCTGGTTTCAGTAGGCAGCAGGCCCTGAGCATCGCGCTTCATCTCTACGGCGGTGATGCACTCCTTGCCGAAGGCCTGAGCAGCGGTGACGTTGGCCTTATCACGGGCACCCAGCAGGTTGGGGATCAGCACGGCGGCCAGGATGCCGATGATGGCGATGACGATCAGCAGTTCAATCAGGGTGAAACCAGCGGTGTTGTTCTTCATATGGACTCCTTGTGTGTTCGGCGCCGCGGCTGAATAATTTGGATAAATCCGCCTGCGCCTGGTAGTGCCTGGCAGGAAACGGGGGGGTATTTCGGCCCGGGCAATCGCCCCGGTGGGCCTCATCCGTTTCTGCTGACAGGAGCATAGGCCCGCCGTTCTCACAGTGGTCTTACGTTTGGCTGCGGGGGGCGGATTTGCGACCTTTAGACTTCTACAAAGCGGCTGTGACGCGGTTTTCTCTGTCCCGTCTCTGTGAGAAGGCGCGGGAAGACCGCTTCACCGTCCGGCCTTTCTTTCACAACTCTGCCAGTGCGCCGGTTTCAGGCGGGTGCGGTATGATGCCAGCGTTGCCGCGGGGTCTTCGCCCCGCCGAAAGCTGCCGCGCTGCGCTGCACGGCACCGGCCGGAGTTTCCCCCCGCCCCTGGAAGGGTTCCAGTGTGCCTGCGGGCGGAAGTGGTCCGGCTTCTATCTCTGCTCCGAAAGGAACCCTGCCGCCCATGCGAGACCCGTTATGTCCTGTCCGATGATGCCCCGTCTGGTGATGCCCATGCCCCGCCCCCACGTAACCACGGAAGGCGCGACGTGGAAGTAAGCCCGCGTATTGCGCCGCACTCCAACGAGGCCGAAATCAGCGTGCTGGGCAGCGTGCTGCTGGACAACGACGTGCTCAGCGCCCTGGGCGACACGGTCACGCCGGAGATGTTCTACCGCGAAGGCCACCGCAAGATTTTCCGCGTGATGCAAAAGTTGCAGGAGCGCGGCGAGCCGGTGGACCTGGTCACGCTGAGCGAGGACCTGCGGGCCGTCGGGCAGCTGGACGAGGTCGGCGGCCTGACCTACCTGATTGGGCTGTCGGACCAGGTGCCGACTGCTGCCTACGCCGAGCACTACGCCCGCATCGTGAACGAGAAGCACACGCTGCGGCAATTGATTGGTGCCGCCGGCAAGGTGATGCAGCTGGCCTACGACGGCGCGCAGCCGTTGGAAGACCTGCTGGACGGGGCCGAAAAGGCGATTTTCGCCGTGGCCGAGCAGAAACAAAAGGGCGGCGACTTCGAAGTGATGAGCGACGTGGTGCACAACACCTTCGAGTACATCACCCAGCTGCACCAGAACCGGGGCATGCCCGACGGCGTGGGCTCGGGCTTCAGCGACCTGGACGAAACCATTTCCGGATTTCAGAAGGGCAGCCTGAACGTGCTGGCGGCCCGGCCGAGTATGGGGAAATGCGTGAGTGCCGACACGCTGATTGACGACCCACGGACTGGCGAGCGCGTCACGGTAGAAGAGTTTGTGCTTGAGCAGCGGCCGCAGGTCCTGAGCGTGAGCGAGGCCGGGCAGCTGCGCCGGGCCAGTGTCGGTGCCTGGATCGACAGTGGCATCAAGCCGGTAGCCCGCGTGACCACCCGCCTGGGCCGCAGCGTGGAAACCACTCTGCATCATCCCTTTCTGGGTGTGGATGGCTGGACGCCGCTGTACGACCTGAAGCCGGGCGACCGGGTGGCTGTACCGCGCCGGGTGCCGGTCTTCGGGCAGCAGGCACTTGGCCCGGAACGGGTGCGGTTGTTGGCGTACTTGATCGCTGAAGGTGGTCTGACCCAGAGCAGCCCCCGCTGGACCAATGCCGACCCGGAACTGGTGGCCGATTTCCGCGCCTGCTTAGCGGCTGAATTTCCAGAAGTGGAGATGCAGGCAGACCCCCGCACGGGCATAGATTTCCGCCTCAGTCGCCGCTGGGAGCCGGGCACAGAGAAAAGCCGGCCCAATCCGCTGACGGCGTGGCTGCGTGAGCTGGGCCTGTGGGGCCAGCACGCGGAGCACAAGCGCTTTCCAGCCCTGGTCTGGACCCTTCCCGAAGCCCAGCTGGCCGAATTCCTGCGGGTGCTGTTCAGCTGCGACGGCACCATCTACGCCCTGTCCGGCAAGGCCCGGATTGAATTCACCGTGGCCAGTGCAGGGCTGGCGCAGGACGTGCAACACGCCCTGACGCGGCTGGGGTTGGTGGGCAAGCTGTGGCGCAAAACCGGGCGGTCGTGGCGAGTAGAACTGACCGAGCCGCGCAGTGTGGCGGCGTATCAGGTGCAGGTGGGTTGGCTGGGCGAGAAGGCCCGGCGTGATATTCCCGTGAATGCCGCTGGCCGCAGCAATGTGGGGCATTTGCCGACCTCGGTCTGGGGGCGGGTGCGTGCCCAGGCGCAGGCACGGGGCCTGGGCTGGCGCGACCTGGCCCTGGCGGCCGGTGAACATGCCCCGGCCGGCTACAATCCACATACGTCGCGTGGGCTACCGCAGCGCCGCGCCGCCGCCTACGCAGCCGTACTGGATGACCCGCATCTCTCCTTGCTGGGCAGCGATGACCTGTACTGGGATGAAATTGTCAGCATCGAGCCGCTTGGTGAGAAGCAGGTATACGACCTGACCGTACCCGGCGACGCCAACTTCATTGCGGCTGACTTTTGCCTGCACAACACGGCTTTCGCCCTCTCCATCGCCCAGAACATCGGCCTGCGCGGTGAGAAGACCGTGGCCATCTTCAGTCTGGAAATGCCCAGCGTGCATCTGGTGCTGCGGATGCTGTGCAGCGAGGCGCGGGTGGACATGAACCGCATTCGCAACGGGCAGCTGGGCGAGCGCGACTTCGAGCGGCTGGCGCACGCGGCCGGGCGGCTGGCCGAAGCCCCCATCGTGATTGACGACCAGCCGGACCTGACCCTCAACACGCTGCGCTCCAAACTGCGCCGCATTGCCGCGCAGCGCGGGCAACTGGGCATGGTGGTGATCGACTACCTGCAGCTGATGTCGGGCGGGCGCAGTGGAGGCGGCAGCGAGAACCGCCAGCAGGAAATCAGCACCATTTCGCGGGGTCTCAAGGGGCTGGCGCGTGAGATGGACGTGCCGATCATCGTGCTGTCGCAGCTGTCGCGTGCCGTGGAGTCGCGCCCCAACCACCGGCCGATGCTGTCGGACCTGCGCGAGTCGGGGGCGATTGAGCAGGACGCCGACATCGTGATGTTCATCTACCGCGACGAGTACTACAACAAGGAAACCGACCAGCAGGGCATTGCTGAGATCATCGTGGGCAAAAACCGCAACGGGCCGGTAGGCACCGTCAAGCTGCAGTTCCACAGTGCCCATGTGCGCTTCAACGACCTGGCTTCGGAAGGAGCAATATGAGCGACGACACCGCCGCCACACAGGCCCGCCCCCGGCGCCGCCGCTCGGGACGCCGCAGCCAGAGCAAGGCCGAACAGGCAGGGGGAGGGGCAGGCGCAGCTCCGGCCACGCCGAAAGTCGCCCCGCAGGGGGCAGCCGCGCCCGCTGCAGCCGGCGACTCTGCGGTCAAGGTGCCGCGCCGCCGCAGCCGCAGCCGCCGGGGCGGCAAAGCCAAAAAGATCGGCAACAACGTGCAGTACCCCGGTCAGGTGACCAACGACACCTCAGTGCCGCGCATTGCCGCTCCCAGCCGCCGGGGCAAGCGCAAGCGTCCGCTGGCCGCGCCCCGCATCGGGGTGGGCTGCGTGATTCTGCGCGGAGACCAGATTCTGCTGGTGCGTGAGCGGGGCCGCTGGTCGCTGCCCAAAGGCGGTCTGGAAGCGGGCGAGCTGATTCAGGACGGCGCGCGCCGCGAAACCTACGAGGAAACCGGGCTGGTCATCGAGCTGCGCGACCTCGCCTTTGTGGTGGAGTTCCAGGCCGAATCGTGGGGACATCACCTGCAGTTTTTCTATACCGGGCGTGAGGTGGGCGGAGAGCTGGCGCCCAAGGACCCCGACCGTGACGTGCAGGAAGCCCGCTTCGTGCCTATCCGCGAACTGCGCGAGTACATCCGCTTCCGGCCCCGGCTGGTGTCGCTGGAAACCTGGCTGCACGAGCGCCGCCCCCGGCATTTCGTGTTTGACCTGGACCAGGAGCCGGCCATGTTGCGCCGCCGCCGCCCCGGCGTGGGTGAGGTGCAGCGCAGCGCCGGAGTGGAGCCAGACGACGTGGACCTGGACTGAGCGTGTGGAAGGGGCAGGAGGAACACCGCCCCTTTTCTCTGGACGGCTTCGTATGTTATTTTCGTAATATGAAGCAGAGATATGTAAAAAACGTTCGAAAGAACTGGAAGGAAGACCCTTACCCGGCGAGTGGGCGCAGCTACGAATACGTGTGCCCCGACTGTGGCCGGACGATGGAATTGCATGACCTGCGCGACGGTGACCAGGGTTACTGGTGCCACGGTTGCAGCCACGGCCACCGCGCTGGACAGCCCCCGCTGGCCGCCCTGCGCCGTGGGGACGACGTGGCCTGAAAGAGCGGCTGGGCGTTGACCTTAGGAGTCTTGCGCCCGCTCTCCCTGGCCTGCAGCGGCTTCCAGTGCCGCCACCCGCGCCGATAGCTCGCGGTTCTGGCGGGTCAGGGCCAGCAGCAACAGGGCGTAGTGGTCGTACAGTTTGGGCCGTTCCATGCGGACCTCACCGGACATCCACTCGCCCAGCAGCCGCTCGGATTCGGCCAGCACCTCATGGTCGGGCACATCGCGCCAGGCGCGGCCCTGCAAGATAGTGTGGGCAAAATTCAGCTCGTCGCTCATGGACGCAGTGTAGAGCGGTGCCCGCCGTGTGGCTGCAAGGGGGCACCGCCGCAGCGAGGGTCAGACGCGGTGTTCGCCAGTCACCCAGTAGGGCACGCGCTCGGCGATGTTCTCCATGTGGTCCCCGATGCGCTCAATCGCGCGGCCGATGCGCATCAGCTGCAGGGCGTCGGCCACTCCGCTGGGGTCGCTGGTCATGTGGCCGATCAGTTCCTGCTGCAGCTGCTCGTACAGGTCGTCGATCTCGTCGTCCATCCGCAGGGCGGCTTCGGCCTGGGCCACGTCGCGGTCGGCCAGGGCGGTGCGCAGTGCCTGGCTCATTTCTTCCAGGCGGGTCATCATGCGGCTGAGATAGGGCCGCAGCGAGTCGGGGATGGTCAGGTCCTGGCTGTGCTCGGCCACGTGCACCACGTAGTCACCCATCCGCTCGATATCGGTCAGGCACTTGAGAATCAGCCCCAGCTGCCGCAGGTCGCGGGCCACCGGCTGGTGCAGTGCGATCACGCGCAGGCAGTCGGCCTCAATCTGGGCTTCCATCGCGTCCACCTCGCGGTCTATGGCCCGCAGCTGCTCCAGATCCTGTCGCTCGCCGCCCAGCAGTACGCCGGCGCCCAGGGCGTACATCCGCTCCACGGTGCCGATCATGTTCAGGGTGGCATTGAGGCTGTTTCTGAGTTCTTGGTCGAGGACTTCGCGCATGGTGGCTCCTTGGGGGAGGAAATGGGAAAGGGGACAGGCCGCAGTAGCGCCGGGTGGCACTACAAATTCGCTCTGACCGTAGCATGAGGCTGCCCCCTGGTTTGTCAGCCGGATGTCAGCCTTGTGGCCCTGCACAGGAGAGGGGTCTGGTCGCGCCTCCGCCTCTTCAGGACACCACCTTCAGCCCGGCGTATTTGAGCAGCAGGCGCTTTTGGCCTACGCCGGGAAAGTACACCAGCACCTCGCGCCGCTCGCCCTGCCCGAACCCCTGCAGCAGGTGGCCCTCGCCCCACTTGGCGTGGTGTAGCCGCAGCGGTTGGGTGGAAGCCACCGCCCGCTGAATTTCGCGGCTGGGGATGCTGAGCCGCGCCGAGACTTCGGGCAGCGACAGCCCGCGCAGGTCCAGCAGTTCGCGGGCCTGCAGCGGCCAGCCGGCAGGCGGGGCAGGGGGCTGGTCGGGCAGCGGTTCGGGGGAAGGCTGCGCCGCGTGGACCGGACGGGTAGGGTCGGCAAATGCGGGCAGGTGGTCCTGGGCCGTGTCCAGCCGCACCTGCAGGCCCGGCACCCCGGCCAGCAGGGCGCGGGTGGCCGGCTTGCTGGTGGGCCGCCGCTCACCGCTGGGCAGCAGCGGCGCAAAGCAGCGGCTGGCGGCAATGCACTCGTAGCAGCCCTCGGCCGCCGTGCAGCAGTCCTTTTCGGTCAGTTCCAGCGCCCGCTGCAGCAGCTGCGGCAGGCTTTCCAGCGCCCGCCGGGCAATGCCCAGGCCGCCGCGCCAGTCGTCGTAAATAAAAAAGGAGTTGTCGTGGCCCGTGCGGAACGCTCCCGCCAGGTCGCCCTCGTCGCAGGCCACTGCTTCGGGAATCAGCTTGAGCAGCAGGTGCTTGAGAGTATGCGCCGCTGCCGTGGGCTGCTCGGTGGCGCCGGCATTGATGGCGACTTCCAGGGCCACGGTTTGCAGCGGTTCCAGCGTCACCGGCTCGTCGTAGAGGTGCTCGGAGATTTTCTGGTCCTGCATGCGGTCCTGGATGTGGCCGCCACACTTGCGGCAGACCCGCTCGGTGGGTTCGGGCACCCGGTCGCACCCGGTACAGACCCGCTCGAACACGGCCCGCAGAATCTGATAGCCCCGGTACACCCGCGTGACCAACACCTCGCCGCCCCGGTAGGCCACCGGCCCCTGCTTGACCCACTCGCTCATGCGGCCCGGCAGCGGGCGCACCTGCACCTCGTACAGACCGCGTGTGACCTGGCCGCCGCCCAGGTACGGCTGCACCAGAATGGCCGTGCCCTGCGGGGTTTTTTCCCAGCGTGTCACCTTGTAGTCCTGCCCGTCCAGGCTGAACACCGCTTCGGGGTGCTTTTCGGTCAGGGCGTAGTGCTGGCTGGGGCTGTCCAGCGGCGAGCGCAGAGCGGCCACGCCTTCGCGGTCCCAGGCGCTTTCCTCTACCACCGCGTGCAGCGCCATGTCGTCGCCGCGCAGCAACCAGTGGGCGGGGGCACCCGGTTGCTGCCCGTCCGGGCCGGCGGGCAGCGGCAGCCCGGCCAGCCGGAACTCGGCCTGCTGGCGGGCCAGGTGGCGTGGGGCCAGGTAAGGGTTGCCGGCTTCCACCACCGCTTTCTCGGTGGGGCCGGTCAGCAACTCGCGGAAATTGCCGGCGTTGGAATAAAAGGCGTCTACCGGCAGCGGCACCCCGCGTGAGGACAGCGTGGGCAGGTACAGCACCGCGCCCGGCGCGATTCGCCCGGAGCGGCCCGCCATCTGCCGGAAGGCCATGCGCGACCCCGGGTAGCCGTCCAGAATCACCACTTCCAGGTCGCCGATATCCACCCCGGCCTCCAGCGCGTTGGTGGCGAACATCACCCCGCTGCGGGCGCGGCGGAACTCGGTCAACCGTCCGGCCCGCTCGGCGGCGCCCGACATATACAGGTGCACATGGTCGCGGAAGTGGGGGTCGCGCCGGTAGGTGTCGTACAGCCGCCTGACCCGTGAGCGGCCCCGGAAAAAGGCCAGCACCTTCAGGTCACGGGCGACCGCCGAGCGCACCACCGCGTCCCAGAAGCGCCGGGGTTGCCCACGGTGGTCGGCCAGGTAGTAGCGCTTGCCGTGCCGCGCCGCCCCCGACTGCGACACCTCCACGGCGTCCACCCCCACCAGCTCGCGGGCGAACTGCGCCGGGTTGCCGATGGTGGCCGTGCTGAGAATCACCTGCGGGTTGGCGCCCAGTGCCCGGCTCAGCGCCAGCAGCCGCCGCAGCATGCCCGACACCTCCGAGCCGAAGCCGCCCCGGTAGCTGTGGGCCTCGTCCAGCACCAGAAAGCGCAGGTGCCGCAGGAACTCGCGCACGCGGGGCTGCGTCAGGCTCCAGTGCAGCTTGTCGGGGGTGGCCGTGACCATGCGGACGCCCGGTGCAAAGGCCGCTGCCGCCTGCGCCGCGCCCTGGAATTCCCCTATCGGCCAGCCGCCGGGCCGCTCCGTAAAGCCGCCTTTCCGGGCGAAATCCTCCAGCTTCTCGCGCTGGTCCTGCCCCAGTGCCACCAGCGGATACACCAGCAGCGCGGTGGCCTGTGGGTCCGCCTCCAGTGCCCCGAACAGCGCCGGGAAAAAGGCCCCGGTCTTGCCGCTGGCGGTAGGCGTGGTCACGATGACGTGGCGGCCCTCGCCCAGCAGCCGGTAGGTCTCCGCCTGGTGGGTGTAGGCTGCCGGAAACCCGAAGCCCCGGCGCACGCCTGCGCTCCAGCCCAGGTCCTCTACCGGCACCGTCTGCGCAGGCTGCACCTCTTCCTCGTACAGCAGGCTGGCCCCACCGCCCAGCGTGTCCCGCACGAATCCTTCCAGGCGGGAGAAGTGAGGCTCGGCGGACATGAAGGGCAGTCTAAAGGGCGGAGGGGAAGAGGTTGCTGGGGTGGGTTGCTTTCGGGAGTTGCCCTGCCGGGGAGCGAAAGCGGGCATAGGCGGCTGCCTCCTCCTTGGCTGCCGCGTGGCGCAGGGCTCCCGGGCCGGAGGAAATGTGCCCCCCCGCCCTGAGGCCGCTGTCTGGAGCCTTCGCCCCATCTCCCCTCACCCTGCCCGCTACACTGTCTGTGTGACCGCTTCACCCCCGCGCCCTGGCGACGCTTCTTCCGCAGCCGACCCCGCCCCGCTCGACCCTACCCACCTGCCCGCACCCACCCGCAGCCGCTGGCGTGGGCCTTTGCTGGGCGTCATCGGGCTGTCGCTGCTGCCCGCGCTGTGGCTGGCCTATGAGCGCGTCAGCTTCGAGGAGGGGCAGAAGACGGTGGCGGTGGTGATGGACTATCCGGCGCTCAAGTCGCAGGCCGACCAGTACGGGCGCGACCCGCTGGAGTTGCTGGCGGAATACCGCGCCCAGGGAGTGAACGGGGTCGCCGTGTTCGAGGACGTGCTGGGCAACTGGCAGAACCGCGGCGACGTGTTCGTTAAATCGGGAGCCGACCTGCTGGCGCAGTACCCCACAGCAGCCTTTCAGCCGGGCAAGTACTACCTGGCCGAAGCCCGCCCCGGTGTGCTCAAGCGCCTGGAGGGCCGCTTTTCCATCGAGCCGCGCCGCGTGACGCTGGCGGGCCGCGAGTGGCAGGAGTGGAACATCAACCCCACCTACCTGCCGGTCGGCCCTGACCTGGCGCTGGTGGACACCCTCAAATCGCAGGGCTACACGGTGGTGTACCGGCCCTACGACGACCCCGCCGTCATCAACATCGCCGCTGACTGGCCGGACGTGCCCTTCGTGGCCTTCAACGGAACCGAAGTGGTCGGTGCCCGCGACCCCAAGCGGCTGGAAGCTGTAAAGGCGGCGATGGGCAGCCGTATTCCTGCCCTGATTGAGGCCACCACCCAAAAGGGTCTGCCCGAGCTGATGGAAGGCCGGAGTGCAGTGCGGATGTTCAGCCTGAACGCCCAGTGGCAAGACACCCTGCTGCCCGAAGAAACGGCGTCCAAATACGCGTTGGCTGCCCGTGAGCGCGGACACCGGCTGCTGTACGTGCGCCCTTACCCCACCATCGCGGAGACGAGCACCCTGCTGACCCGCACGAGTGAGCTGCTGGGGCGGGCAGGCATTCAGACGGCGGTCCCCCAGATTGCGAGCTTTGAGCCGAGCGCCGCCCTGCGCTACGCCAGCATGTTGGGCCCGCTGGCCGCACTGCTGCTGATTGGTCTGAGCTACCCGCTGCCGCGCCTGGGCCTGCTGGTGGCCGGGCTGGCACTGCTGGGAGCACTGGGCCTGAACCGCTTTGAGCCGTTCGGTGGAATGGCGCTGGTGGCCTCTATCGCGTTTCCGGCGCTGGGCTTCGTGCTGTGGCGCTCGCGGATGGCGCACTGGTTCACCGCCACGGCGCTGAGCCTGGCCGGGGTGCTGTTCGTCTCGGCGCTGGGGGCAGGGCCGCAGAGCATGCTGGGCCTGGAGCCGTTCCGGGGCGTGGGCCTGACCCTGATTGCCCCGATTGCGCTGGTGTTGGGCAGCTATCTGCCGCGCCAGGACCTGCGGAAAACGGCCCTTGACCTCTACCGCCGCCCCATCAGCACCGGCGATATCGTGGTGATGGGCGCGGCGCTGGCGGCCTTCGCGGTGATGTTCCTGCGCCGCGGCAACACCAGCGCGGTCGGGGTCAGCGACGCCGAAGCCAAACTGCGCCAGGAAGTGCAGGATTCCATCATCCGGCCCCGCTTCAAGGAAGTGCTGGGGCACCCGCTGGCGCTGCTTGGGCTGGGCGCGGGCCTGCCGACCTACTTTCCCGGCCTGCTGCTGCTGGGTGGCGTGATGGGTCAGGCCAGCATCCTCAATACGTTTGCGCACTTCCATACCCCGCTGCTGATTTCGGCCACCCGGATGTTCATCGGGTTGGGCCTGGGCCTGGCGCTGGGCTATGTGCTCACCTACGCGGTGCGCTGGGGCCTGAAGGTCTGGCAGAGCTACGGCGGCGGCCTGCGTGAGCGGTCCGAAGTGGTGGTCCATGAGGTGCCGGGCCGCGAGGTGCAGCGGTGAGGGTGCTGGTCAGCGGCTACTACGGCTTTGCCAATGGGGGAGATGAAGCGATTGCCCTGAGCATCTCCCGCGAACTGCGGGCGCGGGGGCACACGCCGGTGCTGCTCTCCGCCGACCCGGCCCACACGGCGGCGCTGTGCGGGTGCGAGGCCGCCCCGCGTATGCAGCCGCTGGCGCTGGCCCGTGAACTGCGCCGCGCCGACCTGCTGCTGTCGGGCGGTGGCGGGCTGCTGCAAGACAAAACCAGTGGGCGCAACCTGACCTATTACCTGGGCCTGATTCGGCTGGCGCGGCTGCTGGGCACTCCGGCGGCGGTCTTCAATCAGAGTATCGGGCCGCTGTCTGTGCGCGGCGGTAACCGGGTAGCCCGTGCCGTGCGTGGCCTGCCGCTGGTGGTCCGTGACCGGGGGAGCCTGCGCACGCTGGAAACCCTGGGGCTGACCGGCGTGCTGGGCGGTGACCCGGCGCTGCTGCTGCAGCCCTCGCCGGGTCTGGTTGGTGACCCCGCCAGCGTAGTCATCGCCCCACGCGGCGACGTGGCCGAGTCGCTGCCGCCTCTGCGTGAGCTGGTGCAGGCGCTGCAGGCCGGGGGCCACCGGGTGGTGGCGCTGGCCCTGATGCCCGCTGCCGACGGCGAAGCGGCCCGCTCGCTGGGGGCCGATGCGGTGATAGAAAGTGCCGACCCCCAGCTGCTGCTGGACACCATCGCGGCCAGTGGCTACGTGGTGGGGGTGCGGCTGCACGCGCTGATTCTGGCGGCCGCCGCCGGGGTGCCGTTCGCGGGTCTCAGCTACGACCCCAAGGTGCAGGGCTTTTGCGCCGACGCCGGGGCGCCAGTCCATACCACCCGCCCGGACGTGGGCCTGCTGCTGGAACAGGTGCAGCAAGGCGTGGGCTTCGATACCGAGTGCGTGGCTGAAATGAAAGACCGCGCCCGTCAGAGCTTTGACCGGGTGCTGGCGGCGGGGCAGGAGTGAAGTTCTTCGCGCCCGCGTTAGTCTGAACCGTGACCTCTCCCACCGTGCCTTCGGATACAGCATTGCCAGCTACGGTGTCACCGGCTCCGGTGGCTGCGCAGGACCGCGCCCTGCTGCCAGACGCTCTGCGCGGCTTGGCCCTGCTGGGCATCGTCCTGATCAACGTGCAGGACTTTGCCGGCTTCCGGGTCTGGGAGCAGCAGGGGCTGGACCGCGCCGTGCAGGTGCTGACCGACGTGCTGTTCAACGGCAAGGCGGTGGCGCTGTTCGCCATGCTGTTCGGCTGGGGCGCGGCGGGCCTGTGGGAGCGGCACGGGCGCGGGCTGTACGTGCGCCGGCACCTGCTGCTGCTGGTGATCGGGCTGGCGCACTTCACGCTGCTGTGGCACGGCGACATTATCGGCGGATACGCAGTCAGCGCGCTGATTTTCATACTGCTGCTGCGCCGGTCTGCGGGCGCCCTGCTGCGGTGGGCCTGGGGCCTCTATCTGCTGGGCGCGCTCAACCTCGTGGTCGGGTATGGCCTGTACCGGACCGCGCCTGGCTCACGGGTGCTGTTCTCGCCAGACTTTGCCCCGCACCAGAGCTACGCCAGCATCTTGGCCGACCGGGCAGCCGATTTGCCCTATCAGCTGGGCAGCGAAGTGTTACTGGCCTCGTTCACCATCCCGCTGTTCGCCTTTGGGGCCTGGGCCTACCGCAGCGGTCTGCTCGCTCGCCCCGCCGAACACCGCCCGCTGCTGCGCCGGCTGCTGGCCTGGGGCTTTGGCCTGGGCCTGCCGCTGGGGCTGGGGCTGGCCTATCTGAATACGCTGGATACCGAGCAGGCGGGGATGCTGTCCGAAGGGATGCGGGTGATCAGCGGGCTGCCGGTGGCCTTCGGATATGTGGGCCTGTTCGGACTGCTCAGCCTCCAGGCCCGCGTTCCGGCGCTACTCGCGGCCCTGGCCCGCAGTGGCCGGCTGGCACTGACCCACTACATCACGCAGTCGCTGGTGCTCACGCTGATTTTTTATCCCTACACGTTTGGCCTGTACGGGCAGGTTCACGCGGCCGCCGCCGTGGGAACGGCGCTGCTGCTGGCGCTGGCCCAGATTGCGTTCAGCGCATGGTATCTGCGCCGCTATGGGCGCGGTCCGCTGGAAAGCCTGCTGCGCTGGGCCGTGTACGGGCGGTGCTAAAAGGCCCTCAGGGCGCGGCCGGCAAGGCCAGCGAGAAGCAGGCTCCTTGCCCTGTCCCCGCCGAGTCGGCCCAGATGCGCCCGCCCTGGCGCAGCATCAGCCGGCGCACCACGGCCAGCCCTACGCCCTCGCCGGCAAAGTCGCGGTCGGGGTGCAACTTGCGGAACACCTCGAAAATATGCTCGCGGTAGTTGGAGCTGAACCCCATGCCGTTGTCGCACAGGTGGATGATGACCTCGCCGCCCTGGCGCTCGGCCCGCACCTGCAGCCGGGGCTGGGGCGTGTGCGCGGTGGCCTTGAGGACGTTGTCCAGCAACTGGCCCAACACGGTCTGCATGGACTGGATATCGCACAGCACACGGGGCAGGTCCCCGCGCTGCACCTCTAGCACCTGCGCGGCTCCGCTGCCCTTGAGCGCGGCGTCCAGCACCCGGTCCAGGTCAATGGACGTCAGGTTCAGCTGCGAGTTGCAGGCCAGGGCCACCTGGTCCAGGGCGTCAATCAGGCTGCCCATCCGCGCCGCCGCTGCCGTAATGGTGCCCACCGCGCGCCGGTCGGCTTCGCTCAGGTCGCTGCGTTCCAGCCGGCCGGCAAAGCTCTGAATGTGCCGCAGCGGCCCCGACAGGTCGTGCGCCACCGACTGGGTAAAGCGCTGCATCTCACCGGCCATACCGAGCACGTCGGCCGTGCGCTGCTCGATACGGGCTTCCAGGGTCTGGTTCAGGCGCTGCAGTTCGGCCTGCGCCCGCTTTAGCGCCGTGATATCGGTTAGGGCCATCAGCAGGTGGGGTTCTGGGTCCACTGTCCCCACAACGCTCCATGACGGGCCGCTTACGACCAGCTGGGCCTGCGCGAAACAGGCCTGCCCGTCGGCCCGCTGCAGTTGCAGCTCGGCGGTCACGCTGGGGCCGGCCTGGCGCCGGTCCAGCTGCTCCAGCAGGGACGCCAGATAGGCGTGGTGGCGTGGGTGCAGCCAGTGGCCGAACGACTGCCCTTCCAGCTGCTGACTGGCCAGCCCCAGCAGCTCACCGGCTGCCTGGTTGGCCTGCAGCAGGGTGCCGCTGCGGTCCAGGACCACGTACCCTACCGGCGCACTCTCGAACAGCTGTTGATAGCGGCCCTGCGCCTCAGCCAGGGCGCGGGTGGTCGCGGCCAGGTCGTTTGTGCTGGCTGCCGCACCCGGCACGGCGCTGTCCGGCGCGTGGCCGGCAGGCGTAGAGGGCGGCACCGGAGTGTCTGCCGCAGCAGTGGAGGGAGGTTCGGTAGAGGACATAGCAGAACTCCTGAGCTGGCAGCCGGGGTGCAGAACGAAGAATGGCGTGGGGCGGAACTGTTACCAAGCTAACCAAGATTTCCCAAATTTTCGGTGAAGATTCTTTCATTCTCCCGCCGCTCTGGCTGGGCCTCGGGTGTCGGACTTGCGCCTGCTGGCCCAGGTTGCTGGCCGGAAGCGGGCACGAACACTGCGGTTGGGGCCTTGGGCCAGGCCAAACTCCCTCTTCCAGCGCTGCGCCTTGACAGGCCGCAGGCTTTTCTTTAGCATGGCTGAGCCTGACTGTTTTCAGTTGTGGTGGGATTAGCTCAGTTGGTTAGAGCGCCGCTCTGTGGAAGCGGAGGCCGTGGGTTCAAGTCCCATATTCCACCCCAGACGCAGCCCCGACTTGCCCGGCAGGTGGGGCTGCATTTATTGTGATTTGCAGGCAGCGTGGCGCACGCAGACCTGTACGCGAGGATGGCGGAATTGGTAGACGCGCCAGACTTAGGATCTGGTTCTTCGGAGTGAGGGTTCAAGTCCCTTTCCTCGCACCACAGCTGGGCGGCTCTCTTACGGGGGCCGCCCTCTTGCTTGCCCTGCGTTCAGCTCTGGCCCTACAGAGCCTTTTGGCCGGCAGCAAGCGTGTATAGTACCCTTTTGAACGACTGGCCCACCTCGCGGCGCCCGCCCAACGCGGCCTGGCCCGCGCAAGTGCAGGTGAGGCCACACGGGAGACGCATGGCAGAGTTAATCAAAAAAGAAGGTCATCAGGTCGAATTCAAGGTCGAAGTGCCTGCAAACGAAGTCAACAGCGCGTTCGACGCTGTCTGGAAGGGGCTGGCCCAGCAGGTGCGCGTGCCCGGCTTCCGCCCCGGCAAGGCCCCCCGCCGCGTGATTGAAAAGCGTGTGGGCGAAGGGTACGTGGAAAGCGAAGTGCAAAACCGCCTGGTCAACGCCCACTTCCCTCAGGCTGTGCGCGAACTGGAACTGAGCCTGGTGGACGCCAACATTGAGCCGCAGGACGTGAAAAGCGGCGAAACCTTCAGCTTCACCGTCAAGGGCGACCTGTACCCCGAAGTCACCCTGAGTGACTGGAGCGGCCTGAGCCTGAGCGCTGCCGCGCCCGAAATCACCGACGAAGTGGTGGACCGCACCCTGGCCGACATGCAGGAGCGGGCCGCCAGCTTCGAGCAGGTGGAGCGCGCCATCGAAGCCACCGACCAGGTGACCGTGGAAGAAGAGGGCGAAGAAGGCAGCTACCCCATCTACATGGACATGGCCGGCGAGCACATCCAGCAGGCCCTGCTGGGCAAGAACGTAGGCGACGAGGTGGAAATCAGCGTGCCTGCCCAGGAAGGCGAGGACGACACCCCCGTCAAGGTCAAGGTGCTGGGCATCAAGTCCAAGACCCTGCCCGAGCTGAACGACGACTTCGCCGGCACCATGCAGTTCGAGAACATGGACAAGCTGCGCTCTACCCTGCGTGAGGAGCTGGAGCGCCGCGCCCAGGGCGAGGGCGACAATGCCCGCCGCGAGGAGTTCCTCAGCGCCCTGATTGAAGGCATGACGGTGGACATTCCCCAGTCGCTGTTGCAGCGCCGTCAGGACGACCTGATGAACGAAATCAAGAACGACCTCAGCCGCCAGGGCGTGCGCTGGAGCGAGTACGAGAGCTTCATGCAGGAGCAGGGCAAGCTGGACGAGTTCATGCAGGAGCTGGGCAAGAACGCCGAGCAGCGCGTCAAGCGTGACCTGGCCCTCGGCAAGCTGGCCGAAGACCTGAAAGTGCAGGTCACCGACCAGGAGTTCGGCCAGAACCTGATGGCGATGGCCCAGATGAGCGGCATGTCTCCCCAGGAACTCCAGTCCCAGATGGGCGCGGGTGGCCTGAACGCCTTCTACACCGACATTCTGCGTTCCAAGGCCCTCAACCAGGCCCTGGCCCAGTTGAGCGGCGAAGGCCAGGAAAGCAAGACCGAGGAAGCTAAGGCGGAAAGCAGCGACAGCCAGGAAACGGCTGAGGGCCAGACCGCAGAGCAGGGCGAGCAGAGCAGCGAAGAGTAAGACTGCTGCCGAGAAGGGCGCGGGGTGAACCACCCTGCGCCTTTTTTGTGGCCTTTCTAGCCGGGTTCACCTGGCCTGGCCTTACCCAACCCAGCTTCCTTTGAACCTCATCCCGAATTCACTGAACCGCCGTTCAAAGAATGCTAGGTTGCGGCCATGACCTCAACTGACCCGTCTTCCCGTGGGGGGATCGGCATCACGGCGCTGGGCATGCATGTGCCTGAGCGGGTGGTGACCAACGCCTTTTACGAGAGTTATCTGGACACCACCGCCGAGTGGATCGAGTCGCGCACCGGTATGCGCGAGCGCCGCTACGCCGCCGAGGACGAGTACGCCTCGCACATGGGCGTGAAGGCCGTGCAGGACCTGCTGGCCCACGACCCGGACGCCCTGCGGGACGTGGACCTGATTCTGTGCGCGACCGGCACCCCCGACGCCCTGTTCCCCAGCACGGCGGCCCTGATTGGCGAGCAGGTGGGCCTGCGCGGCGTCGCTGCAGCGGATATTTCGGTGGCCTGCTCCGGCTTTGTGTACGGCCTGGCGATGGCCAAGGGCCAGATTGCCGCTGGCATTGCCCGGCGCGTGCTGGTGATTGGCACCGAGGTGCTGTCCAAGCGCGTGGACCAGCAGGAGCGCAACAACGCCATCCTGTTTGCCGACGGCGCGGGCGCAGCAGTGGTGGGGCCGGTGCCCGCAGGCTACGGCCTGGGCGAGTTCGTGATGGGCGCCGACGGCTCGGGCGGGGGCAGCCTGTACATGCCCGGCGCAGCCCCTGCTCTCCCCGACGGCACTCCTATGGGCGAGTACGCCGGAATGAATGGCCGCGAGGTCTTCAAATTCGCCGTGCGTGTCATTCCTGAAAGTGGTCAGCAGGTGCTGCAAAAATCCGGCCTGACCATTGACGACATCAGCTGGATTATCCCGCACCAGGCCAATATCCGCATCATCGAAGCGGCAGCGGAGCGCTTCGGGGTCAGCATGGACAAGTTCGTGGTGAACCTCGACAAGTACGGCAACACCAGCGCGGCCACCGTGCCGCTGGCGGTGGTGGATGCCGTGCGCGACGGGCGGATTCAGGACGGCCAGAATATCCTGATGGTGGCCTTTGGCGGCGGCCTGAGCTGGGCGGCCTGCACCCTGAAATGGTGGGCCGGTGCGCCCTCGCTGCGGGCCGACGCTGGAAAGGAGCAAGGTTGATGGACCGAGCAGCACTGAGCACCAAGAAAATTGCCGCCCTCTTTCCCGGTCAGGGGTCGCACGCGGTGGGCATGGGGGCTGACCTGGCCGCCCAATTTCCCGAGGCCGAGGCCGTCTACGCCCAGGCGGAAGCTACCCTGCCCGGCCTGCGCCGCCTGATAGAACAGGGGCCGCTGGAAGACCTGACCCTGACGGCCAATCAGCAGCCCGCCCTGGTGGCCGCGAGCGTGGCCGCCTACCGCGTGTGGGCGGCGCAGACTGGCCTGACGCCCGCTTTTGCTGCGGGCCATAGCCTGGGCGAATACTCGGCGCTGGTGGCTGCCGGTGCCCTATCACTGGAAGATGCCCTGCGCCTGACCCGGCAGCGCGGCGAGCTGATGCAGGCCGCCGTGCCGGTGGGGCAGGGAGCCATGAGCGCGGTGATGGGCGACCCCGAACGGGTGCGCGAGGTCTGCGCTTCTATGCAGGGCGTGCAGCCCGCCAACTTCAATGCCCCGACCCAGACGGTGATTTCGGGTGAGGGCGAGGCGGTCATGCAGGCCAGCGCCGACCTCAAGGCTCTGGGCCTCAAGGTGATTCCGCTCAAGGTGAGTGCGCCGTTTCACTGCCCGCTGATGGAACCGGCCCGCACTGGCCTGACCCCCGCCCTGGAACAGACCGCTTACGGCGAGTTCGCCTTCCCGGTCTACGCCAACGTGACTGCCGCCGCCAACCAGACCCCCGCAGCGCTGCCCGAGTTGCTGGCGCAGCAAATCACCGCCCCGGTGCGCTGGGTGGAAACGGTGCAGGCGCTGGCCGACGCGGGCGCTGAGGTCTTTATCGAATTCGGCCCTGGCCGGGTGCTGAGCGGCCTGGTCAAGAAAATATTGCCTGACGCCGCAGTGCTGAATGTGGGCACCGCTGGGGAGATCAAGGCACTTATGCAGGAGGACAACCAATGACGGAATCGCAGAAGAAAATCGCTCTGGTAACCGGCTCCAGCCGGGGCCTGGGCCGCGCTATGGCGCTGAAGCTGGCCGCAGACGGCTACGCGGTGGCCGTGCACTACGGACGCGGGCAGGAGCAGGCCGAAGGGGTGGCAGAGCAGATTCGCGCCGCCGGTGGACAGGCGCAGACCTTCGGGGCCGACCTGTCCGACCCGGCCAATGCTGCGGCACTGGTGGAGCAGGTCATCAAAGACATGGGCGGCCTGGACGTGCTGGTCAACAATGCCGGGATTACCCGCGACGGTCTGGCGGTCCGCATGAAGGACGAGGACTGGCACGCGGTCATCCAGACCAACCTCAGCAGCGCTTTTGCGGCCAGCCGCGCCGCCATCAAGCACATGATGCGGGCCAAAACTGGGCGCATCATCAACATCACGTCCGTGGTGGCGCTGAGCGGCAACCCAGGCCAGGCCAACTATGTCGCCAGCAAAGCGGGCCTGATTGGGCTGACCAAGGCCCTCGCCAAGGAGTACGGCGGGCGCGGCATCACCGTGAATGCGGTGGCCCCCGGCTTTATCGAGTCGGACATGACGGCGGACCTCGGGAGCGACCTGCGGGCCGAGTACGAGCGCAACATCCCGCTGGGCCGGATGGGGCAGCCGGAAGAGGTCGCCGCGCTGGTGGCGTTCCTGGCCTCAGACGGGGCCAGCTATATCTCCGGGCAGATTATCGGGGTGGACGGGGGCATGAACCCACACTGAGGCCGTTCGGGTCACGGTCCTTTGCCCTTCCCTTAAACCGCGTCCGCACTCGCACGCCTCTTGGGCGGCAATCCGTTAGACTAGGCAGGATTTCAGAAAGCAGGAGGTAGACAACATGGCTATTTTTGATGACGTTAAAGAAGTGATCGTAGAGAAGCTGGGCGCCGACGCTGACCAGGTGACCCCCGAAGCCCGCTTCGTGGAAGACCTGGGCGCCGACAGCCTGGAAATCGTGGAACTGGTGATGGGTCTGGAAGACAAGTTCGGCCTGACCATCAGCGACGAAGACGCCGAAGGCATCCGCACCGTTCAGGCGGCTGTGGACTACGTCGAGAAGAACCAGTAACACCGACATTGCAGGGAGCGCAGCTGTGCTCTCTGCCCCCTGCCGCACATGTGGCCGCAAGAGACAGGCGTTCCCCACCCGGCGGGCGTTTGTCTCTTTCCGTTTGGCCTTTTTCTTCCCCTGTGGCCCTGGCCTGCGCCTCCTGCTCGCTGCAGCCTGGCCCTCTCCCTGCAAAGGAACACCCCCATGACTGAACTCAAACGCGTCGTGATTACCGGCCTCGGCCCGGTCACACCTATCGGTACCGGCAAAGACGCCTTTGCCGAGGCGCAGCGGGCTGGCCGCAGCGGTATCGGCCCGATTACCCGCTTCGACCCCAGCGAGATTGCCAGCAAAATCGCCGGTGAGGTGGGAGAAGACCTCTCGCAGTGGCTGGACCCCAAGGAATCCCGCCGCCTGGACCGGGTGGTGCAGTTCGCGCTGGTCGCGGCTGACCTGGCCCTGGCCGACAGTGGCCTGACCCGCGAGGATGTCGCCGGCGAACGGACCGGCGCCATCGTGGGCAGCGGCATCGGCGGGATGCAGACCTTCGAGGACCAGGCGCGGGTCAACTTCGAGCGTGGTGCGGGCCGCATCAGCCCGATGTTTATCCCCATGATGATCGCCAACATGAGCACCGGGCATGTGGCGATGCGCTACGGCGCGACTGGCCCGAGCAGCACGGTGGTCACCGCCTGCGCGACCGGCACGGGCTCGATTGGCGAGGCCGCCCGCTACATCCAACTGGGCCTGGCCGACCGCATGTTCGCGGGCGGCACCGAAGCCAGCATCGTGCCGCTGGCGATGGGAGGGTTTGCCAACATGAAGGCGCTCAGCACCCGCAATGAGGCCCCCGAGCAGGCCAGCCGTCCCTTCGACGCCGAGCGTGACGGCTTCGTGATGGGCGAGGGCGCCGGCGTGGTGATGCTGGAAGAATATGAAACCGCCAAGAAACGCGGTGCCCACATCTACGCCGAAGTGCTGGGCTTTGGCGTGAGCGCGGACGCCCACCACATCACCATGCCCGCGCCGCAGGGGGCGGGAGCGCAGCTTGCCATGCGGATGGCGCTGCGCACCGCTGGCGTGAACCCTGAGCAGGTGGGGTACATCAACGCGCACGGCACCTCGACCCCCGCCAACGACCTGCACGAAACGCAGGGCATCAAGCACGTATTTGGCGAGCACGCCTACCGGCTGGCGGTCAGCTCCACCAAGTCCATGACCGGGCACCTGCTCGGCGCGGCGGGTGCGGTAGAGGCCATCGCCGTGGCGCAGGCTCTCAGCGACGGTATCCTGCCGCCCACCATCAACCTGACCCACCCCGACCCCGAGTGCGACCTCGACTACATCGCGGACGGCGCGCGCGAGGTGCAGGTGCAGTACGCCCTGAGCAACTCGTTCGCCTTCGGTGGGCAGAACGCAGCGCTGCTGTTCGGCCGGGTCTGAAGCGTCCGGCGTCCCTCGTTCGCCAGTGGAAAAGGAGCCCTCTGCGGCTCTTTTTTCTTCTCGCTGTGCTCTGCTGGGCGGCCAGCTGACCTATTCTTGACATACCAGTGACGCCCCTCCAGTTTAATGAGACCGCTTCTTTCTGCCCTCATTTCACTTTTTCGTATCAGCGAGGTAACGCATGACCAAGGCCAAATCCACCCCCAAAAGAGCGGCGACCAAGTCCGCGTCCCGGTCCGCAGCAGGCAAGGCAGCCAAGGCTCCGGCAGGGCGCAAAGCTGCCGGCAGGGCTGCACCTGTGGGCGAGCCTGTGGCAGCAGAGCAGTCTGCCGCAGCACAGGCGCCCCTGCGCGAGACCTTCAGCACGGTGGGCAACCCCGGCAGCAGGTTCCTGAACCGCGAGATGTCGTGGCTGTCGTTCAACGAGCGCGTGCTGGCCGAAGCCTGCGACGAGCGTAACCCGCTGCTGGAGCGGCTGAAGTTCACGGCCATCTGCGGCAGCAACCTCGACGAGTTCTTTATGGTGCGCGTGGCCGGAATCCATCAGCAGATTGCCGCCGGGGTGCAGACCCCCAGCCTGGACGGGCTGCTGCCGCGTGAGGTGCTCAAGCTGGTGCGCGACCAGACCCACGACATGATGGAGCGGGTGGAGGATACTGCCCGGCAAATCCTGGCGCAGCTGGAGGAAGAAGGCATCAAAATCTGGCGGATGGATGAGCTGGACGCTGCTGGCCGCGAAGAAGCGCGCCGGCATTATCTGGACCAGATTCAGCCGGTGCTCACTCCGTTGGTGGTAGACCCCAGTCATCCGTTCCCGTATATCAGCAACCTCAGCCTGAACCTGGCCGTGCTGCTGGAAGGCAAGAAGAAAAAGGAACCCGACTTTGCCCGCGTCAAGGTGCCGGTGGGGGTGCTGCCGCGTGTCGTGACCATCGGCGGCCGGCTGATGCTGCTGGAAGACGTGATGGCCGCCCACATGGACGAGCTGTTCAAGGGCCGGCGGGTGCAGGCCGCCTACCTGTTCCGCGTGACCCGCAACACCGACTTCGACTTCGACGAGGACGAAGCCGAAGACCTGCTGGCCACGGTGGAAGACGGTCTGCGCCGCCGCCGCTTCGGCGACCCGGTGCGGCTGGAAGTGACCCAGGACATGCCTGCACGGCTGCTGGGCTACTTGCAGGAGCGCATGAGCATCTCGCCGCGCGACGTGTTTCAGCTGCAGGGGCCGCTGGGCACCAGCAACCTGATGGGTCTGCCGGTAGACCGCCCGGACCTCAGCTTCGAGGCCCACCAGCCGCACCTGCACCCCTACGCCCGGCGCGAGGACGAGGACATTTTCGGGGTGCTGCGCCGGCGCGACCTGCTGCTGCACCATCCCTACGATTCCTTTGACCACGTGCTGGACTTCCTGGAGGAAGCGGCGGCCGACCCCGACGTGCTGGCCATCAAGCAGATTCTGTACCGCACCGGCGACGACCCCCGGCTGCTGGGTGCACTGCGCTCGGCGGCCGAAACCGGCAAGCAGGTGGTGGCCTTTATCGAGCTCAAGGCGCGCTTCGACGAGCAGCGCAACATCTCCTGGGCCAAGCAGCTGGAGCGGGCCGGCGCCCACGTGGTTCACGGCATGGCGGGCCTCAAAACCCACGCCAAAGTCACGCTGGTGGTGCGCCGCGAGGAGGGCGGACTGCGCCGCTACGTACACATCGGCACCGGCAACTACAACCCCAAGACGGCGCGGCTGTACACCGACCTCAGCCTGCTGACCTCCGACCCCGCGCTGGGAGCAGACGCCACCGAGCTGTTCAATCACCTGACCGGTTACGCCGAGGCCGATTACCGGCACCTGCTGGTGGCGCCGCACTGGGCCAGAGACGGCATGATCGAGCGGCTGGAGCGCGAGGCTGAAGTGGCCCGGCAGGGCGGCGACGCCTGGTTCGTGGGCAAGTGCAACCAGCTTACCGACCCGGCCATGATTGAGGCGCTGTACCGCGCTTCGCAGGCGGGCGTCAAGGTGCGGATGGTGATTCGCGGGGTGTGCTGCCTGCGCCCCGGCGTGGAGGGCCTCAGCGAGAACATCGAGATCCGCAGCCTGCTGGGCCGCTTTCTGGAGCATTCCCGCATCTACGCCTTCGGCAACGCTGGCGAACCGGAAGTGTATTTCGGCAGTGCCGACTGGATGAGCCGCAACCTGGACCGCCGGGTGGAGGTGCTGGCCCCGGTGCTGGTGCCGGAGCTGCGCGGCGAGTTCCTGAGCATCATGGACACTGAGCTGAGCGACCAGCGCGGCTCCTGGCGCCTGCGCGAGGACGGCGTCTACGAAAAGCTGCCCGGCGAACGCAGCGCTCAGGCCGAGTTTGCAGCCGAAGGCAGCCTGGCCTAAGGGCAGGCCGGGGGGGGTGAGGCGGCCCTCCCCGAGCCTTAGCCCGCGCTCTGGCTGTGGCCCTGAGCCGCCCTTTGCGCTGCGCCCAGCAGCTCCGGTAGCCGCTCTAGGCAGCTCCATTCCCGCTGCCAGCCCGGCCAGGAGTGGCCCAATCTGAGCTGCGGCAGCAGATGCTCCGGCACCGCCAGCCCACGTGCCCCGGCGATGGCCCCGGTCACGCAGGCCACCGTGTCCGAGTCGTCGCCCAGCAGGGCGGCCGGCTCGGTGCAGGCCAGCCAGTCGCCGCTGCGGGCATGGGCCAGCGCAGCTTCCAGGGTGTCCAGCACGTAGCCACTCTGTGAGGTGAGGTGGCCGTCCAGACCGCTGCGGACCCGCTCGCGCACCTGCTGACGTGCCGGCCGGCTGGCCTGCGCGAACTGCTCGAAAGCGGCACGGTTCTCCAGACCGAACAGTCCTGCGTCCAGCATGATGGCGCGGGCATCGGTGGTGTCCAGCAGCGCCAGCCCGTGTGCGGCGGCGCGGGGAAGCGGCTCATCCTGTCCTAGCGCTTCCAGCAGACCCGTGAAGAACACCGAAGCGTATACGCAGCGCGGGTCGGCGTGGGTCAGTGCCGTGACCAGCACGCTCTGGCGGGCCAGGTCCTCGCCGCTAAAACCGGCCAGCCACACGCCGGCAATGCGCATCAGGCCGCCGTTGCCGGCACTCTGAAAGCCACTGTCGGCCCAGGCGCGCACCCCGCCGTCCAGGGTGCCGTAGCCCAGTGCGGCGCGGGTCAGACCACCCACGTCGGGCGGGCGGGTGCTCAGCCAGTCGCGTAGGCCCTCCAACACGCCACTCAGCCCTGCATCACTCAGCTCCTCTGCACGGGCGTAGCCCAGCAGGGTTGCGGCCACCATCTGGCTGTCGTCGGTGGCCTCGCCCGGCGCGAAGCCGAAGACGCTGCCTTCCCTGTACTCGCGGAAAGTGTCGCCGTAGCGCTGGCGAATCGCCTGCGGCGTCTTGAACTCGGTGGCGGCGGCCAGGGCGTCGGCGGCAGTCAGCGACAGCAAAGCAGTCAGGCGGCGGTCGGTCATGCGTCGCCTGCACTGGTCAGCTCGGCCAGCCAGTACTCCAGCCGGGTCTGCGCGTTCTCCTGGCTGCCGTAGATGGAGCGCACCACCTCGCCACCTTCCAGAGCAATCCAGTGCGGGGTGCCCTCGGTCGCGTAGGCAGCGGCCAGTGCGCCAGTTTCGTCCAGCGCGACCGGGAAGGGCAGCCGGGCGAACCGCTCGGCGAAGTGCAGCAGCGTGGGCAGAATGTCGGCGCGGGGCAGCTGGCGGTGCCCCCGCGAGGTGTGCACGGCAATAAAGTTCACCTGCTCGCCGTACTCCGCGTGCAGCCGCTTCATAAAGGGAATACCGCGTGACACGCAGCCCGCGCACTCCAGATGAAAGAACATCAGCAGGCTGGGCCGCGCTGGGTCCACGTCTGCAGCGCGCCAGACGAAATCCCCTGCCGCAGGCCAGGGCAGGGGAGGGGAGGATTCAGGAGTCATGGCTCCAGTCTAAGCGGCGAGCTTCAGTCGCGGCCCACATTCCGCAGGAAAGCGGGAATGTCGTAGTCCTTGGGGTCATAGCCCGACGAGCTGCCGGTCCGCACGGGGCGCACCATGTTGTCGAAGCTGCTGCCGCCCTCGAAGGGGCTGTCGTCGAAGCCGGTGGCGATGACGGTCACGCGGACTTCGTCACCAGCAGCCTCGTCGGGGGTGATGCCGAACAGCACATCCGGGTCTTCGCGGCCGGTGGCCTCGCGCACGCGCTCCAGAATCTCGTTGGCGTCGTTCATGCTCAGGTCGTACGAGCCGGTCACGTTGACCAGGATGCGGCTGGCGCCCTCGATGCCGCGTTCCAGCAGCGGCGAGTGGATGGCGGTCATGGCGGCTTCTTCCACCATCTTGTCGCCCCGGCCAGCGCCGATCCCCATCAGGATGGTGCCGGAGTTGCTCAGCAGGTTGCGCACGTCAGCAAAGTCCAGGTTGATCATGCCTTCTACGTTGATGACGTCGCTGATGCCCTTCACGCCGAAGTACAGCACCCGGTCGGCGATCAGGAAGGCTTCGCGGAACGACACCTTCTTGTCGATGGCGGTCAGCAGCTTCTCATTGTTGACCACGATCATGCCGTCCACGCGCTCGGCCAGCTTGCTGATGCCTTCTTCGGCCACGCGCTGGCGCTTGGGGCCTTCGAACTTAAAGGGACGGGTCACAATCGCCACGCTCAGGATGCCCATTTCACGGGCAATCTCGGCCACGACGGGCGCGGAGCCGGTGCCGGTGCCGCCGCCCATGCCGGCCGTGATGAACAGCATGTCGGTGCCGTCCAGGTATTCCTTGATGCGCTCCTTGTCCTCCATGGCGGCCTGCTCACCCACCTCGGGGTTGGCGCCGGCGCCCAGACCACGGGTCAGGCGGTCGCCCAGCTGAATCCGCACTTCGGCGTGGCTCTTGGCCAGCACCTGAGCGTCGGTGTTACCGGCGATGAATTCCACACCGTCCAGCCCTGATTCGATCATGCGGTTCACGGCGTTGTTGCCGGCTCCACCCAGTCCAATTACGCGAATTTTGGCAGCTTCCATAGTCTGACTCCTTTGGTGATTGTGGGTGGGGTGCTGACCCCTGACCCGGAGGGCGGCTGCGGGAACTCTTTCCGTCATGGCCTGCAGGAAAGGCAGCCTAAAACATAGAGATTACGTTCCGCAGTGTAGCGCGGTAGGAGAGGGGCGGCGGACCCGTTTCAGCTCTGCCGCCCCTCCCTGCTCAGAGCCAGTCGCTGAACCAGCTACGCAGCTTTTCCATCAGGCTGGGCTTGTGGCCCGGTGCCGGCGGGTGCTGTTCCTGCGCCTGGGGCGAGGTCCGCACCACCGTTTGCTGCACCGGGGCGGCCGACACTTCAGCACGCTGCGGCGCGGGCTGAGGCTCTGGTGGCCGGGGGCGTTCGGTACGCTGCGGACGCTCTGCACGCTGGGGCGCCGGTTGAGGCTGTGGCTCCGGCTCACGCTCACGGTCCTTTTTGGACTTGAGCAGCGGCTTGCTGGGCTGAGGCTCCGGCTCGGGTTCGGGCAGCGGTGTGGGAGCAGGAGCGACCAGGCGGCCATCTTCATGCAGGCCGAACAGCACCAGGCCTACGCCAGCGGCATATTCCGGGCCGTTGACGATATCAATCAGGCCGCCGATGTTGCCGGGCTTGCCCAGGCGCACCGGCACCCGGAAGCGGTCACGGGCCAGTTCGGGCGTGCCGCGCAGCTTGCTGGCGCCGCCGGTCAGAATCACGTGTTGGGCAATCAGCTCGACCGGACCGAGCGTCTGGTCAATCTCGTCGCGAATCATGCCGAAGATTTCAGCGATGCGCGGCTTGATGACCCGCGACAGTTCCTGCGCGCTGAGGGCATGGGTCTTGCCCTGGCCGGTGGTGATTTCAAGGGTCAGGTCGGCGTCGGCCATTTCGGGCAGTGCTGCGCCGTAGCGGCGTTTGACGTCCTCGGCCTCTTCCATCGGAATCTTGAGAATCTGCGCCAGGTCGGCCGTGACATGGTCGCCGCCGATGGGGATAGATGCGCTGTGCGCCAGGTTGCCCCGGCGGAACACCCCGATGTCGGTGGTGCCGCCGCCCATGTCAATCACGATGACCGATTGGCTCTGCTCGCCGGTATCTACCGTGGACAGCCCCGACGCCAGCGCCTGCAGCACGAAGCCGTCGACCCGCAGGCCCGCCTCCTGCACGCAGCGGCGCAGGTTCAGCAGCGGCCCAGCAGTGCCGGCCACAATGTGCACGTCCACTTCCAGCCGCACGCCGTGCATGCCGACCGGGCTCTTGATGCCTTCCTGACCGTCTACCTCATACTCCTGGGGCAGCGTGTGCAGCACTTCCAGGTTGGGGTCAAGTGGCACGGCCTGGGCATTTTCGATGGCACGGTGCACGTCGGTGTCGGTGATTTCGTGTCCCCGGCGGATGGCCGCCAGACCGTGACTGGTGATGGCCTTGGTATGGTTGCCGGCCACCGACACGTAAGCGCTTTCCACCTTCACACCGGCCACCCGCTCGGCGCGGTGGACCGATTCTCTGATGGCCTGCACCGTGCGCTCCAAGTTCACGACCGAGCCGCGCTTGAGGCCCTCGCTGGGCACGCTGCCCTGGCCGATAATGTCGACACTGCCGTCGCCGGCCAGTTCGCCGATCACGGTAGTGATTTTGGTCGTGCCTATATCCAGGCCTACAATCATTCGGTTGTCCTTCATTCCTGGACGCTCACCCCCCAGGGGTAGATGTGAATTTGTTGATTGGGATACTCCGCCAATGCTCCGGCGTATTTCAGCAGAGATTCGAGGTCGCCGCTCCATGCTGAGCCTTCTGCAGATTTGACAGCCAGACCAGAGGGAGTGTACTCCACCGATTGTACATGGTAGGGCGCGAGGGCTTCCAGCGCGGCCAGCGCGTCGCCGGTTCGCTCCGGCCCCCAGCCACTGACCGTGGGAAAGGTGCCCGGCAGGGCGGCGCCGGGCAGGCGGGTGCCGTCACGGGCCACCGCCACCGGCTGACGGCCCGACTCGCGCAGCACCGCGTAAGGGCGGCGCTCGGTGATACGGATGCTGAGCCGCCCTGGAAACTGCCGGACGACCTCGGCCGATTCAATCCAGGGTTCGCGGGTCAGGCCCGCCGCTTGCCGCGCTCCGTAGTAGAGCCAGCCGCTGCTCTGGCCCACCCCGGCTGCGCGCACCACTGCCTCGGCGCTGAGGTGCTGGTTCCCACTGACCGCCACCTCACGGATGGGCAGGGCAAACCAGGACGCGGCAAGCCCCAGCATGGCCAGCGGCAGAAAGACCCATCCCCAACGCACGCTGCCGCGGAGACCTGCGTCCTGGCCCTGGAGCGAGTCGGCCGGCGCTTCTGCCGGCGGTGCGGCTTGAGCAGCGTAGGGCGGAACCGGGACTATGGCGGGGTCCACGGCAGGGTCTATTGCCGCTTCAGTGGCCGGTGCAGGAGCGGCCGTAGGCGGGCGGCGCCGTGGCAGAGAAAAGCGCCTGCGCGGGCGGCTGGAAGCGGCAGGCGCAGGCTCCAGCTGAGTTGGGGGTGGGGCTGCAGGAGCTGCAGCGGTGGACCCGTCCTCGTCAGGGAGTGTTGGGGCCGCCGGAGACGGCTCAGCCTCCTCAGCCCCCTCTAGGCGGTCTTCCGGCTGGGACAGCGGCATATGCGCCGCCGGCTCAACCCAAGTTTCTTCCCAGGAGTGGTCATCTCCCGCCGGGCTGCCGGAGTCGTCCAGCCCATCGTGCAGGACGGTTTCCTCGTCGTCGGGGTGCCACTTTTTGCGGACAGGTCTGGAATCTGATGACGAACGGCGGAACATAAATCCATCTTAACCTTTTTGCCGTGAGATAAATCGCATTCTGCAGACCCGCTTGCGCTGGCCACCACGCCGGGCGTGCAGGCAATCAGCGCAGGTCGGCGGCAGCTTCTTCGGGCCAGATTTCGTATTCCAGCTCCAGGGGGCCGCTCAGCTCGGGAGCCAGTCGGCCCCTAACCAGCCGCAGCAGGCCCAGGACATCGGCAGCGGTCGCGCCACCCAGATTCACGATGAAGTTGCCGTGTTCCGGGGCGATACGGGCCTGCCCGATTTGCTCGCCCTTCAGGCCGGCGCGGTCAATCAGCAGGCCGGCGCTCACGCCACCGGGATTTTTGAAGGCGCAGCCCGGCGTCTTCATTTTGGGCTGGCCCTTGCGGGCGGCGTCGGCCTGTTCCATGCGCTCGCGCACCGCTTCGGGAGTGCTCTGCTGCAGCTTGAGCCGCACCCGCGAAATGATGTGCCCACGGGGAATGTCGCTGTTGCGGTAGCCCCAGTTCAGGTCGTCCGGCGTCACCTGCCGCACGCCCTGAGGCGTCACAATTTCGATGGTGTGCAGGCCGTCGAACATCTCCCCAAAGCGGGTGCCGGCGTTCATCCACACCGAACCGCCCACCTGTCCGGGAATGCCCACGGTACCTTCAAGGTTGCTCCAGCCCAGCGCCTGCAACTTGCGCAGCAGGCCCGGCAAAGGAGTGCCGCCCCCCACCCAGCCGGTCACAATCAGGCCGCTGGCGGGGTCGCTCAGCTCGGGGTCGGGGGTCAGGTCGGCTTTGGCCAGAGGACCAGACAGCCGGATGACCCGCTCGGGCACGCCGCTGTCGTCAATGACCAGATTGCTGCCGCCGCCCAGGATGCGGTAGGGCTGCTCCACCGCTTCGGCGAGGGCTTCCAGCGTCTCCACGAACCAGATTTCCGCTTCGCCGCCCACGCCGATGGTGGTGTAGCGGGCCAGCGGCAAGCGCTCCACGCGGGTGCCCAGGCGGCTGGGCGAGGGCTGGCCGGACGCGGCAGCGAGCTGCATGCCGGTCACCGGGCTTCCTTCAGAGGAGGCAGGGGTTCATCGGCCGGTTCGACCAGTTGGCGGGCCAGCTGCCAGACGTCGCCGGCGCCCATGGTCACGATGATGTCGCCCTCGCCTGCTGTGCGGCGCAGGTAGTCCACCACGTCGCCGCGCTGGGGCCAGTAGCTGGCGCTGGTATGCCCGCTGCTACTCATACGGTCCACAATCAGCTGCGAGTGAATGCCTTCGATCGGCAGCTCGCCGGCGGCCGCAATATCCAGCACCATCACCTCGTCCGCGCTCATCAGGGCGTCGGCCAGGCGGGGCCAGGACTGCTGGGTACGCAGGTAACGGTGCGGCTGAAAGACGACCCGGACGCGGCGGCCGGTCTGCTGCGCCGCCTGCACAGCCGCCTGCAGCTTGGTGGGGTTGTGGGCGTAGTCGTCGACCACCTGAGCCCCGTGCAGCTCACCGATATGTTGCCAGCGCCGGCCTGGACCCTTGAAAGCGGCCAGGGCCAGTGCCGCCCGGCCGAAGTCACCGCCGTACAGGTGGGTGACGGCCAGCGCCGCCAGTGCGTTCATGGCGTTGTGGTGGCCCGGCAGGCTCACGCGGGCCTGCCCCAGGACTTCACCCCGGCAGGTCACGGTAAAGCTGGTGCCGCCTGGGTCGGGCCGCAGGTTCTCGGCGCGGTAGGTGCAGCCTTCCGCCACCCCGTAAGACAGCTGCTCGGCGCAGCCGGCCACCAGATGTTCCAGGCTGCGGCCCTCCAGCCCCTGCCAGTCGGCGTAGTACAGCACCCGCTTGGCCTGCGACACGAACTGAGCAAAGCCGGCGTGCTGCTCTTCCACCGTCTCCCAGTAGGTGGCCTGGTTGCCGCCCACATGGTCGTCTTCGGCATTGGTAAAGACGGCCGTTTCGCAGCTGAGCTGAGCGAAGCGGCGGTCGGATTCGTCCACTTCGGCCACGAATGGCCCCTGACCAGCGCGGGCGTTGGCCCCGAATTCCGGCACGATACCGCCCACGAAGGCAGCGGGGTCCAGGCCGGCTCCTGCCAGCGCCACGGCAATCATGGAACTGGTGGTGGTCTTGCCGTGGGTGCCGATGACCCCCACCGAGGGACCGGCCTCCAGCAGTTCGGCCAGCAGCTGCATCCGTGGCAGCACGCTGATACCGGCGTCCAGCGCGGCGCAGACCTCGGGGTGCGTCTTGGGCACCGCCTCGGAAGCGACCAGCACGCTGACCGCCGGTTCGCCGGAGTGGGCCTGCAGGTGCGCGGCGTCGTGGCCCAGCTGCACGGTAATGCCTTCGGCCTCCAGCTGGCGGGTCAGCTCCGACGCCTGGGCGTCACAGCCGGAAACGTGGTATCCCCGGGCCTTGAGCAGCCGGGCAAAGGCACTGACGCCGATGCCGCCGATTCCCATCAGGTGGATGTGGGTATCTCGGGGAGAAGGATGTTCAGCAGTAAACAGTTTGGTCATGGTGGAAGGGTGCGGCAGGGGCGCTGACGGACAGCTATGGTGGAGCGCTGGGAGACTTACAGCTGTTCGACCAAGTCGGCCAGCCGGGCCGCGGCACCCTGTGGTGAGCGCCGCCGTGCGGCCTCCCGCATCTCGCTGCGCGTGCCTGACAGACCACACTCTAGCACCCGCTTTCCCAAATCACGGCTGAGGGTATCCTGCGGGACCAGGCGGCCTGCACCCGCTTTTTCTACGGCCTGTGCGTTGTGGAACTGGTGATTCTCGGCCGATTCGGGCAGCGGCACCATCAGCAGGGGCACGCCGTGGAAGGCCGCTTCGGCCAGCGTCCCGGTGCCGGCGCGGGTAATGCCCAGGTCCGCCGCGCTCCAGGCAGAGGGCGCGTCCACAAAGCCGGTGACGTGATACCAGGGCAAGTCTGCCACGCTGGGCGCTACGCTGTCTGCCCAGCGTGGCCCGGTGGAGTGCAGCACCTGCGCCGGCTCGCCGTGAAGGGTGCCGCCGGCCAGGATTTCACGCAGCACCGGGGGCACCCCCTCGTTGAGCGCCAGCGAACCCTGTGACCCGCCCATGACCAGCAGGGTGAGCCGCCCCGGCTCCAGCGCCAGCCCGGCAGCGTTCAGACGTGCGAAGGCCTCGCCGCGCTCCACGCGCTCCTCGCGCACCGGCATGCCCACCATGCGCCCTTTGCCCGCCGGCAAGCCGATGACCTCCTCGTAAGCGGTGGCGACCGCGCGGGCACGGCCGGCGGCCAACCGCTGGGTGAGGCCCAGGTGGGCGTTTTGCTCGTGCAGCACGGTGGGAATCCCTAAGCTCTGCGCGGCCAGAACCCCCGGCAGGCTGGCGAAGCCGCCGTAGCCCACCACTGCGCCGGGGCGCTGCCCGGCCAGCCAGCGCCGCGCCTGCACCACGCCGCCGGCCGCCTTGAGCAGCTCACGCGGGTCGGGGCGGCCCTGCCCGCTGCGGGCCAGCTTGCCGGCCTCCACCCCGAAGAATTCCAGTCCGGCCCGCTCAGCGGCGCCTTCCTCCATGCCGCCGCGCTGGCCCAGAATGGCCGCGCTGTGCCCGCGCCGAATCAGTTCCTGCGCGGTCGCCACCGCCGGATAAATGTGTCCGCCGGTGCCGCCGGTCGCCATCACGAAACTTCCCATGTCAGGCACTATACGCAGCTGTCACCGCGCCTGATGAAGAGGAGGCGGAACGGGGTGCGCGCAGGCAGATGCTTCCAGGTTCAGGCGGGCTGCCGCCTGCAGCACGCCGGGCCGGAGAAGGCGGCAGGCTGCCCCCGGCGCATACTGAAGGTCATGCCCCGGCTGCGCTCCTTGCCCGACAAGCTCCGCCGCCTGCGCCGCAGTCTCCGCGAGTCGCAGGCGACGCCCGACGACGCCTGGGCACTGGTCCGCCTGACCCCCGCCGAGGGCCGGCTGTACCTGCGGATGGATGCCCGCGACCGCGAACATGCCGTGCGGGTGGCGCAGGCGCTGCAAGCGGGCTTTTCGCAGGCCAGTCCGGAGCTGCTGGCCGCCGCGTTGCTGCACGACTGCGGCAAACTGGTCCACCCCTACCGTGTCTGGGAGCGGGTGGGGGCGGGCCTGTTGCCTCACCGCCTGGCCCGCCGGCTGCCCTGGAAGCCAGCGCAGGTGCGGGCGCGGCATGCTGAATGGGGTGCGGCGCTGGTGCGCGAGGCGGGCGGCCGGGAGCGGGTGGCGGCCCTGGTGGCGGCGCACCACCATCCGGCCGGCGACGCCGAAGCGGCGTGGATTCACCGCTTCGACGACTTGGAATAGGCCAGGGGCAGCGGGCAGTTCAGGGCGAAACGGGAATCAGCTCGTCGCTGTCCTGAGAACCTTGCTGGCCCTGACCCGGCAGCCCGGACCCCGGCTGCTGCGGCTGCCCGGCAGGTCCCTGGGGGCCGAGGTCCTGCGGAGCCGGGCTGGCCGCGCTGCCCTGGCTCTGCGACTGGAACTCTTCCAGGCTGCGCTGCTGCAGGGTCACATTCAGGTCTTGGCGGCGGCCGCCGCGCCATACGGTCAGGCGCACCACGTTGCCGGGGCGTTTGGCCGCCACCAGCGAAGTCACGTCGAACGGCTGGCTGACCGGGCGGCCGTCCACCGCCACGATGATGTCGCCCAGCGGGGCCAGCAGCTGCCCGCGCGAGTTGCGCAGCGAACCCCTCAGGCCGGCGCGTCCGGCAGGGCTGCCGGCCTGAATTTCGTCTACCAGCACGCCCTGGTTGCTGACCAGGCCCGCCAGTTGGCGCAGGGCGGGGTCCAGGTCTTCCAGCGCCACCAGGGTCACGCCCAGGTTGCCGCGCTGCGGCGCGCCGGTACGTTCCAGGTCGCTGAGGGTCTGCTTGACCAGGTCGCCTGGAATACTGATACCGATCAGGCCTGCCGCCATAGAGTTGGCGGCCGCGTTTGCGTTGGCGATGCCCACCACCGCGCCGCGTGAATCCAGAATGGGGCCGCCGGAGTTGCCGCCCTGGATGCTGTTGGTGCTGATGATGTATTCACCTACCTCACTCGCCAGGTTGTCGGAGCGGGGAATCTGCGAGGCGGGGGCCATCACGCTGAACGTCCCGGTGCCTACGAAGTTCTGAATTTTGAACGGTGAGCCGATGGTAATCAGCTTTTGCCCCTGCACCAGCGCGGCGCTGGACCCGAATTCCAGCGTGCTTGGCGCACCGACCGCTGTGACCCGCAGCACCGCCACATCGATGCCGGGGTCCACGCCTTCCACCTTGGCCGGGACCGTGCGGCCGTTTTGCAGGGTGACGGTGAGGTTTTCGCTGTCCTGAACCACATGGTAGGCGGTCACGATCAGGTCCTTTTTGTAAAAGAACCCGGTGCCCACTTCGACCGGATCGTCGCCGGGCATCAGCGCTTCGGGGGCCAGCGTGTTGTTGACCTGCACCACTGCCGTGCGGGCCGCACGCACGACCTCGACGGTATTGATTTCATCCGGCACCACCAGCGCCCGCTGGGCACTGACTTGCCCGGTCACGTAGGCTCCGGCTGCCGCACCTGCAATCAGGAGGCCGGCCAGCACGGGGCGCAGCGAGCGTTGGGGGCGTGGCTGGGTCATCCCTTGTCTCCGCTGCCGCTGCCCCCGGTTTGTTCGCCGGCTGGGCTGCGTGAATCGTTCACGTAAAAGCCGCTGCCCTTGAAAGTGATGGCTGGCGGCGAGATGACGCGCTTGACCGGAGCGCCCGTTTCCGGGTGCTGGGTGTAGGCTTCGTCCTTCATGCTCTGCTTGAATTCATACAGTTCGCCAGTTTCCAGGTTTTTGTAGATATAGGTGGGCATCAGACACTCTCCGGCTCTCATGCTAGCCCATGTGATGTTGAGAACTGCAGCCCGCTATCCCTTACAGTTTGGTCCGGCCCCTGCTTTCGGGTCCGGCCGTGGCTACCCGTAGGAAGGAGCAGCCGATCCTTTCGGTTTCCGCTGCTGCTAGAGAAATATATCTATGAACTGGCATTCCGGAAGCACACTGCGATCATGCGGCTTACGCCTGTGAAGGGATACAGTATTGTTGCAAAACATCTGACCTTTCCGTTTTCTCGGCCGCATGGCATAGTTCGCCGCCTTTCGCTTTTCCTGAAAAGAGGAACATCATGACCACTTCTACCGATTCACGTTCTGGGGGCAAGGATGCCGTGCAGCTCTTCGGCCGTTTCCTGAGCGCTATGGTAATGCCGAACATCGGCGCCTTTATCGCCTGGGGCCTGATTACCGCCCTGTTTATCAAGACCGGCTGGCTGCCCAACCCACTGCTGGGGGGCTTCGAGGACGCGGCAGGTCAGACCCACACAGGTCTGGTCGGCCCCATGATTACCTATCTGCTGCCGCTGCTGATTGCTTACAGCGGCGGCAAGCTGGTCGCTGACCACCGTGGCGGTGTGCTGGGTGCCATTGCCGCGATGGGCGTCATCGTTGGTACCGATATCCCCATGTTCATCGGGGCCATGATCATGGGACCGCTGGCTGGCTGGGTCATCAAGCAGTTTGACCGGGCGGTGCAGCACCGCATTCCCGCCGGCTTCGAGATGCTTATCAACAACTTCTCGGCCGGGATTATCGGTGCGCTGCTGGCCATTTTGGGCTTTTATGCCATTGGGCCGGTGGTCGAAGGCTTCAGCGCCCTGATTTCCGGCGGCGTGCAGTGGCTGGTAAGCGCTGGCCTGCTGCCGCTGGTGTCGCTGTTTATCGAACCCGGCAAGATTCTGTTCCTCAACAATGCCATCAACCACGGCATTCTGACCCCGCTGGGCACCCAGCAGGTCGCCGAAGCCGGCAAGTCGCTGTACTTTCTGCTGGAAGCCAACCCTGGCCCTGGCCTGGGCGTGCTGCTGGCCTACTGGGCTTTTGCCAAGGGCACCATCAAGGCCTCGGCACCCGGCGCGGCCATCATTCATTTTCTGGGCGGCATTCACGAGATTTATTTCCCCTACGTGCTGATGCGTCCTGCACTGCTGCTCGCCGTGATTGCCGGCGGCATGGCGGGCATCGCCACCCTGGTGGCCCTGGGCGGCGGGCTGGTGTCGGCGGCTTCGCCTGGCAGCATCTTCGCCATTTTGGCGCTGACGCCCCGTGACGCTTTCCTGGCCAATATCCTGGCCGTGGTGGTGGCGGCGGCCGTCTCGTTCGCCATTTCGGCCCTTATTCTGCGCGGCGCCACCTACACCGAAGATGACCTCGCCGCTGCCCAGAGCGGTTCCAAGGCCATGAAGGGCAGCCCGGCAGCCAGCGCTCCGGCGGCGGCCAGCAGCGGAGTGACCACCGACGTGAGCGCCCTGGGGGCTCGCCCGGTCCGCAAGGTTGTCTTCGCCTGTGACGCGGGCATGGGTTCCAGCGCGATGGGAGCCACCGGCTTCCGCAAAAAGGTCCAGGCGGCAGGCCTGCCTATCGAGGTGACCAACACGTCTATCGAGAACATCCCCGCCGACGCGGACATTGTGGTGACCCAGCAGAACCTGACCAGCCGCGCCCGCAGCAAGCAGCCCGGCGCTCAGCATGTCTCGATTGACAACTTTGTGGGCAACCCCATCTACGACCGCATGATTGATGAGCTGAAAGCGGGCGTCGCTGCGCCTGTGGCGGCCGCCGCCGTGTCCGGAGCCCAGCCCGCAGTACAGGTGGTGCAGGGAGAGCCGGTGGCGCAGGTGGCTTCCGCAGTAGCCGCGCCGCAGGCCACGGCCGCACAGCCGGGCCGTGAACCCAGCAGTGTGCTGCGCCGCGAAAACATTCGCCTGGGTCTGGGCAGCGAATCCCGTGACGAGGCCGTCCGCCGCGCCGGCGAGATGCTGGTCGCTTCCGGGTACGTGGACCCTGAGTATGTCCCCGCCATGCTGCAGCGCGAAGAAGTGGTCAGCACCTACATCGGCAACGGTGTGGCGATTCCGCACGGCGTAGATGAGGCCAAAGCCCGCATCAAGTCCAGCGGCATCGTGGTGAACCAGTACCCGCAGGGCGTGGACTTTGACGGCCAGACGGCTTATCTGGTCATCGGTATTGCCGGTCAGGGCGGCGACCATATGGAGATTCTGGCGAATATCGCCGGCGCTCTGGAAGACGAGCAGGCCGCCGCTCGCCTGGCCTGTACAGCCGACCCGGACGAGATTTACCGCGCCTTTACCGGAGCCTGAGGGTAGTTCAAAGCACCGTGGGGACACCATCCCTACGGTTTTTCCTTAGGCACAGGGCGTCCGCCGCTGCCCTTTCGGACCGCTGGCGGGGCGGGCGCGATGGCGCACAATAGATGCAATAAGGGCCCAGTGCAATAAGAGCTACAGGAGCCCGGCGCCTGCTGCGTTCGGCAGCTGCCGCGCCTGCTGTTTTCATCCCAACACGCAAAGGAGATTGACTATGACCCAAGCACATCAGACGGCTTCTCAACCGGCACAAGCTTCTCAGGCTCAGGAGACCCAGATGCATGGAGCCCGGCCCAATTCCGGCAAGGTGGCGCTGCACTTCGGGGCAGGCAACATCGGCCGGGGCTTTATCGGGGCCCTGCTGGCCCAGAGCGGCTACCGGGTCATTTTTGCCGACATCAACGAGCAGGTCATTACCGCTCTGCGCGAGCAAGGCGAATACGACATTCATATCCTGGACCAGAACGCCCGGACCGAGCACATCTCGGGGGTGAGCGGGATTCTGTCCAGTGGCCCTGAACTTGTGCCGACCATCGCCAGCGCGGACCTGATCACCACGGCGGTCGGCCCGAACGTGCTCAAGGTCATTGCCCCGACCCTGGCACGCGGCATCGAGGCGCGGGCTGCGGCCGGCGCTGGGCCTCTGAACATCATTGCCTGCGAGAACAAGGTAGGCGCCAGCAGCTTCCTGCGTGACGAGGTGTTGGGCCATATTGGTGGAGCGGGCCGCACCTATCTGGAGCAGAACGTGGGCTTTCCCAACGCCAGTGTGGACCGCATCGTTCCGCCGTTTCAGGGCGAAAACCTGCTGGACGTAGGGGTAGAGGACTTTCACGAGTGGTACGTGGAAGGGCCGGGGTTCCGGGGCGACATTCCCCAGATTGAGGGCATGAAAGTCACTGATGACCTGATGGCTTATGTGCAGCGCAAGCTCTATACGCTGAACACGGGGCACGCCATCGCCGCCTATCTGGGGTCTCTGCGCGGTCTGGACACGGTGGCCAGCGCCATGGCCGATCAGCAGACCGCCGAGCAGGTGCGTGCCGCCATGCAGCAAAGCGGCGCAGCCCTGGTGCAGACCCACGGGTTCGGCGCGCAGGAGCACGCCGAATATATCGGGCGGATTGAGCAGCGCTTCAAGAACCCCCATATTCACGACGAAGTCACGCGGGTGGGACGCGAACCCATCCGCAAGCTGGGACCGCAGGAGCGCCTGATTGGCCCGGCCCGCATGGCCCGCGACCTGGGGCTGCCGGCCGATGCCCTTTTGCGCGGGGCGGCAGCGGCGCTGCATTTCCGCAGTGCAGAGGATTCGCAGGCCCAGGAAATGCAGGCCGCGTTGGAGCGTGATGGCCTCGCGGCGACGGTGGCAGCCCTGACCGGGCTCCCGGAGAGCGACCCTATGCACGCTGAAATTCTGCGGCAGTACGCGGAGCTGGAAGGCTGAGCAGCCGCGGCCGGCCTGGTTTCTGAAGCTTTGCTGGAGACCGGCCGGCCGGTGAGGGCCATGCTTTTGCTGTCGGGCGTGCTATGCTGCCCCGCGAAATAAGCGAGGTGCCTTATTTCACATACGGGAAGCGCAAGGTCTGGGCTGCGGCAAGATGCCGGCTCAGAAGACGAGGTGAAGGTGAGCGAGTTTCTGCGGATGCCTTCCGGTGGCGGCACCCACCGACCCGGCCCCACGGTCTGACCAGGGGCAAGCGCGGCGATAACCCTTCAGGCGACTGAGGTATAAGGCCAGCGTAGTGACCTTCCAGCGACATACCGGCGGAGTACAGTAAACAGACACCATCACCCTTTTTTCCCGGTTGCTGACCGGGAACGTCCAGGCGGGCTATACAGGCCGCCGGAGGAGAACCTTATGTGTGGAATCGTTGGATATATCGGCCCTAACAATGCTCAGGACATTCTGATTTCGGGCTTGAGCAAGTTGGAATACCGGGGATACGACAGCGCTGGCATCGCTGTGGGCGACGGCGCCTGCATCGCCACCCGCAAGAAGGCCGGCAAGTTGGCCAACCTGACCGCGGACCTGGAACACAGCCCGCTTCCCGGAACTTTCGGTATCGGGCACACGCGCTGGGCCACCCACGGCCCACCCAACGACACCAACAGCCATCCGCATGCGACCGAGAACGGTGACATCGTGCTGGTGCACAACGGCATCATCGAGAACTATCTGGAGCTGAAAGAAGGCCTGCTGGAGCGCGGCCACCAGTTCCGGTCCGACACCGACTCGGAAGTCGTGGCCCACCTGATTGAGGAAGCCTACGTCGGCAACCTTGAAGAAGCTGTGCGCGCCGCTCTGGCCAAAGTTCGCGGTGCTTACGCCCTGGTGGTGACCCACAAGGACCACCGTGAGATCGTGGCCGCCCGGACCGTCAGCCCGCTGGTGATGGGCGTGGGCGAAGGCGAGATGTTCCTGGCTTCCGATGTCCCTGCGCTGCTGAACTACACCCGCCAAATGGTGTTCATTCAGGACGGCGACATGGTCATTCTGAACGACGACGGCTACCGCATCACTGATATGCAGGGTCACCCGGTGCAGCGTGAAGTGGAAACCATCGACTGGGACGCCGAAGCGGCTGAAAAGGGCGGCTACGACGCCTACATGCAAAAGGAAATCTTCGAGCAGCCCCAGGCACTCAGCAACACCCTGCTGGGCCGCTTGCACGACGACCAGGGCAGTGTAGAGCTGGACATTGAGCTGGACCCGAACTCCTTTGACCGCATTCATATCGTGGCCTGCGGTACGGCGTACTACGCCGGCATGGTCGGCAAGTACCTGCTGGAGCAGCTGGCCCGCGTGCCGGTGGAGCTGGACGTCGCCAGTGAGTACCGCTACCGTGAGCCGGTGGTCACCGACCGGACGCTGGCAATTGCAGTGAGCCAGTCGGGCGAGACCATTGACACGCTGGAAGGCATGCGTGAGGCGATGCGCGGCGGCGCCCAGACCCTGGGCATCATCAACGCCAAGGGCAGCTCCATGACCCGCGAGCTGGACCATACCCTGTACGTGCACGCCGGCCCCGAAATCGGCGTGGCCAGCACCAAGGCCTACACCAGCATGGTGAGCGCCTTCCTGCTGCTGGCGCTGTGGCTGGGTCAGCAGCGCGGCACGCTGAGCAAGGAGGAAGTGGCCCGGCTGGTCCACGAAGCCCGCGCCCTGCCCCGCCTGATTTCCGAAGCCCTGAGTGACGATCGCCTCGGCCGCGTGCGCGAAGTGGCCCAGAAGTACCACCAGGCCCGCGACTACCTGTTCCTGGGGCGCGGGGTGAACAACCCCACCGCCTACGAAGGTGCCCTGAAGCTGAAGGAGATCAGCTACATCCACGCCGAGGCCTACGCAGCCGGCGAGATGAAGCACGGCCCTATCGCCCTGATTGACGAGCACCTGCCGGTGGTCGTGGTGGCGACCGAGTCGCGCCTGCTGGAAAAGACCATCAGCAACGTGCAGGAAGTGCGGGCGCGTGGCGGCCGGGTTATCCTGATTCTCAGCGACGGCGACACCGAGAATGTCCAGCACGCCGAAGATGTCCTGTACGTGCCTCGCTGCGACGAGATGATTAGCCCTATCGTGAACGCAGTGCCTATGCAGCTGCTGGCTTACTACACGGCCGAAACGCTGGGCAAGGACGTGGACAAGCCCCGCAACCTCGCCAAGTCGGTTACGGTGGAATAACGCTTCTCGGCTCCGCACGGTCCCGCTCGGCCTCCCCAGGCCTGAGCGGGATTTTTCTGCCGGCTCAGACGGCTTCTCTGTGACTGCCAGGGAAGTGCGTTTCATGCAGCTGCTGGGCAGGGGAAAGGGCAAGGCCAGCTGGGGGCGTCGTGTCACGTAGCGTGCGCGGCATTCCTCTGCCGAGGGCGGAGCAAGGGGCAGGTAGGGCAGAGGTCAGCTGTTCCCTGGTTTTGCCTATTGCTGATTTGTTCTCGCCGGGGGTGCTGGGCGTACTCAGCGGCTCACGGCTGCCTGACCACTTCGGCCTGCAGACTGACCGGCGAGTCAAGCCGGATGTCGCTGCGGGCACTCAGGCGTACCGTCACGCGGCCCGCCGGGCGCTCTTCTGAGAGCGACACCAGCCCTGCCAGCAATTCCACCATCTCGCTGACCGGCAGGGCGCTGCCCACCAGGTTGCTTTCCGTCAGGCCACGGGCCAGCAGATTCTGGCGCGCACGCTCGGTCAGGGCTTCTACCTGCTGCTGCAGGGCCGCTGCGTCGCCGCCCAGCTGCACCTGTCCTTCTGCCACGGCTGCGCCGGCGGCAAACAGCACCCGGTTGGGCCGGGCCTCGCAGCTGAGGTTCACCTCGAAGCCTTCGGGCACGTTGGCGGCGGCGCGGCACTGCACATAGCTCCCGGCACTGAACGACCCCACCGAATGTTCCAGCCCCGCCCGCGACCCGGCCGCCAGCTCGGCGGCACTGCCCCCACGCGCCAGGGCCGCCTGTGAGGCGCTGCTCAGAAAAGCGTCCAGCTCGGCCGGCGTACGGATGACACCGGAGTACACCAGCTCGTTTTTGGTGTAGGCCAGGTCGCTGTTCAGCGAGGCGCTCAGCTCGGTGCGGGTAGAGGAGTAGTCGTCCTGCAGCTGCCCCAGGCTGGTGCGGGTGCTGACCAGGTCGGAAGCCAGTGTGGCGTTGGCGGCCACCAGTTCGGTCTGCTGGTCCAGCAGGTCGCGCTGCAGGGCCTGCAGCTGCGCCACGTCGCTGCGGACGGCCGCCAGCTCCTGAGCGGCGCGGTCCCGTTCACCTTGCAGACTGTCGCGCTCACCCCGCAGGGTATCCCGCTCGACCTGCAGGGTATCCCGCTCACTTTGCAGCTCGCCGCGCTGCGCAATCAGTGCGCCGCGTTCGCGGGCCAGGGTGTCTCTTTCGCCGCGCAGGGCGTCGCGCTCGCGGGCCAGGGCATCCCGCTCGGTTTCGGTGGCCTGACGCTGGGCCTCGGCTCTGGCCTGGGCTGCCTGAGCAGCGTCGCGGCCCTGCACGGCATTGTCCCGTTCGGCCGCCGCACTGTTTTTCTCTGCCACAGCGCTGTCACGCTCGGCCACGGCTCGCTGGCGCTGGGCTTCCAGGCCCTGGCGGGTGCGTTCCAGGTCAGCCACCTGGTTCTCAAGGCCTGCGACCCGCTGGGCAGCAGCCTCGGCGCGGGTCTGCAGCTCGCGGGTACGGCGTTCGGCGGTCTGTGCGCGGCCCTCGGCTTCGCGGGTACGTCCTGCAGCGGCGTCTGCCTGGGCGCGGGCCTGGGTGGCCTGGGCTTCCAGGGTGCTCAGCTGCCGGTCCAGCTGCGCCACCTCGGTGTCCAGCGCCTGGGCACGGCTGCGGCTGCGGCCCAGCTCGTCTTGGCTGCTGCTGAGCTGCGTGCGGGCCTGCCTGGCCTGGGCTTCCAGGTCGTTGCGGCGCGCCTGCAGGCCCGCGACCCGGTCTTCCAGTGCCGTGGCGCGGGCTTCCAGCGTCTGACCGGTCTCCCGCGCTTCTTGCAGGTCCGCCTGGGCGGTGCTCAGGTCGCGGCGGGCTTGCTGGTACTCGGTTTCCAGCGCCTGCGCGGCCTGCTGCGCCTGGTCGCGCTCCTGCTGGGCGGCGCGCAGTCCGGCCTCGGCGCGGGTCAGCTCTGCGCCCACCTGCCCGATTTCGGTACGCAGGCGTTCCAGTTCGGGGCGCAGCTGCTGGGCCTGCTGAATGGTGGCTATGGCGTCACGGTTCAGCAGGCCGAACGTGGCCAGGCTGGCCAAGCTGATGCCCATGCCCGACAGGACCGCGACCAGCAGGGCCGTATCTTTGGGGCGCAGGCCGAACATCCGCAGGTGCCGGCGGCCTACCTTACGGGCGATGACATCGGCGGCATACGCCACCACCCCCGAAAGCAGAACCACGAACCCCAGAAACAGCCACAGCACGCCCCGGAGTCTAGCAGGGGGCCAGCGGGGAAAATGGAGCCCCGATGCGCCGCGCCCGCCGGCTCCCCCTACAGCTCGAAGTCTTCGCCCAGATAGTGGGCGCGCACGTCCGGGTTGGCGGCGAACTCGGCTGGGGTGCCCTGGAACGTCACCTGACCGTCGAACATCAGATACACCCGGTCGGTCAGGGCGATGGTTTCGCGGACGTTGTGGTCGGTGATAAATACGCCGATACCCCGCCGGTCGCGCAGTTCACGAATCAGGCGCTGAATCTCACGGATGCTCTTGGGGTCCACGCCGGTGAACGGCTCGTCCAGCAGCAGATAGTCGGGGTCGGTGGTCAGGGCGCGGGCCAGTTCCAGCCGCCGCCGCTCCCCGCCCGACAGCTGGTAGGCGAAGGAGTTCGCCAGGTGGCTGAGGCCGAATTCTTCGAGCAGTGCGTCGGCGCGGCGCTCCTGCTCGGCGCGGGGCAGCTTCTGGTATTCCAGAATCGCCAGGAGGTTGTCGCGGGCCGAGAGCTTGCGAAAGGCGCTCGGCTCCTGCGGCAAGTAGCCCAGGCCCAGCTGTGCCCGCTGGTGCATGGGCAGCGCCGTCACGTCACGCTGTCCCAGTGCGATGTGCCCCGCCCCGGCGCGGATAAATCCGACAATCATGTAAAAGGTCGTGGTCTTGCCGGCGCCGTTGGGGCCGAACAGGGCCACAATCTCGCCGGGGTTCACGTTCAGGTCGACACCGCGCACCACCTCGCGCCGCCCGTACTGCTTTTTCAGGCCGGTGGCCACCAGTGAAGGCCGGCTGATGGCCGGGGCGGAAGCGGTGGGCTCGGACAGCGGTGCGGCGGGAGCGGTCACGTCTGGAAGTGTATCAGGCGGCAAATGAGAGATGCTGGAGCGTCCGGGCCGGCTAGTGCGGCATCACCTCGCCCCAGCGGCCCAGAATCAGGTAAATGACCCAGCCGGTCACCGCCACGTACAGCCATACCGGCACCGTCCAGCGCACCCACTTGCGGTGGGCATCGAAGGCGGCGCGGGCCACCGGGTTGCTGTCCACGTTTGCCAGGTTGCCGGCCGCCTTCAGGCCCTTATAGGCGTAGCCCAGTGGAATCACAGCCAGCGGCAGGTTGGCGGCGGCCAGCACGATATGGCTGATGAGCAGGGCGTAGTAGCCCAGCTTCCACTCGGCGGGGCCGGCGTAGGCTTTCTCGTAGCCCAGGGCCAGCCGGGTCAGGTACAGCACCAGAAACAGCGTGGCCAGGGCACTGGCGCTCAGCATGGCCCGCATGTGGCTTTCGCGGTTGCCTGAGCGAATAAAGTACACCCCTGCCAGCAGCGCGAGGCCGCTCAGGACAATGGTAAAGACGGCGGCTTGGTTGATGACAGCAGCGTTGGGAAGCATCGCCAGCCACTATAGCGGGGACGCTGAACGGGCGGTAAGGGCGGGGAGTCCCTGGAGACCTCGGCTCTTCCCACGCCCTTCAGCCTTTAGCCCACCCGCCGCCGCACCCGTCCACCCGCCTGGCCTGAGTGCGCTCCAGCCCGCCCGCTCCACAGCTCGGCCGGTTGGGCGTCTACCATCCCGAACGGCGTGGGCTGGGTCAGGCGCAAGAAGGTGCGTGGCTGCGCGGGCTGCGGAGACTGGGCCGAGCGCCATACGCCCGCGCTGCCGGGGCGCAGCAGGAACACTTCGGCCGCTGCGCTTCCCACCGCCTCATCCGGCAGCCGCCGCACATGCACTCCGCTGCCTGCCAGGCGCACCACCCGCTGCTCGCCGGGTGCCGCCTGCCACTCGCGCACCCACAGCAGCAGCGAAACCGGGTCCAGGTAGTCGGCCACCAGCGGGGCGTCCGTCTCCTCGCCGCGCTGGCGCAGCCGCAGTTCGCCCGCCCGGTAATCCAGGCTCAGTTCCAGGGTGGTGCGGGTGCCTTCGCCCTCGGCATAGGCCAGCAGCGCCAGCGTGCGGGGATGCAGCCGGCTGGTCTGGTGAACGCGCAGGTTCGGCAACACGCCGCCGAACTCGGTCTCCACCCGCGCCACCACGGCCCCGCGCTCCGGGTGAATGCTCCACTGCTGCGCGCCGGCGTACTGCCCGCCCAGGCTCAGGGCCAGCTCGAAACTTTCCCCTTCGCGCGCCCAGTGGGGCAGGCCGCCGCTCAGGTCAAACAGTCCCGGTGGCCCGCTGACCGCTCCCGTAGCTCCCGTATCAGCCACGCAGCTGTGCCCAGAAGCTCTGGCCGGGGCCGCTCCACTCCGCGCCCAGGGCGTCGGCGGCTGTGGCTCCTATATCCGCGAACGTCTGCCGGGTGCCCAGGTCGGTCAGCCCGGCCATGCCAGGGCGGTACCCCAGCAGCAGCCCGTGTTCGCGGGTATGGTCGCTGCCGTACCAGGTGGGGTCGTTGCCGTGGTCGGAAATGATAAGGAGGGCGCCGCCTTCCGGCACAGCTGCCAGGAATTCGGGCAGGGCAGCGTCAAAGGCTTTCAGCGCGGCCGAGTACCCCTGCGGGTCGCGGCGGTGGCCGTACTTGGAGTCGAAGTCCACCAGATTGGTGAAAATCAGGCCGTCCAGCCCCTCGGCCTGTGCCCGGTGCATCCGTTCCAGGGTCTGCCGGATACCGTCGGCGTTGTCGTCGGTGTGGTGCATTTCGGTAAAGCCTTTGCCCGCGTACAGGTCGGGAATCTTACCGATGCCGACCACCGCCTTGCCGGCCGCCTTCAGAGCGTCCAGCACGGTGTGAGGCGGCACCAGCGAGTAGTCCCGGCGCTGGTCGTTCAGCCGCTCGAAGTCGGGGGCCGCGCCGGTAAAGGGCCGGGCAATCACGCGGGCCACGGCGTGTTCGCCCTGCAGAATTTCGCGGGCCGCCTCGCACCAGGTGTACAGCGTGTCCAGCGGCACCACGTCCACGTGGGCCGCCACCTGAAACACACTGTCCGCGCTGGTGTACACGATGGGCTGGCCGGTACGCAGGTGCTCTTCGCCGTAGTCGCTGAGCACTTCGGTGCCGGAGTAGGGCAGGTTGCACAGGTGGCCTCGGCCCGTCGCCGCGTCGAAGCGGGCCATCACTTCGGGCGGAAAGCCCTGGGGGTAGACCTGGAAGGCATTTTCCAGCTGAATGCCCATGAATTCCCAGTGCCCGGTAGACGAGTCCTTGCCGGGGCTGACTTCCTGCATGCGTCCAAAGGCGCCGCAGGCGTCCCCGACCTCGGGAATGGTGGCGGGGCCGCGCTCCACTCCCGGAATAGAGCCGATGCCCAGGCGGGCCAGGTTGGGAAGCAGTACCGGGGCGGCTTTCAGGGTGTGGTTGAGCGTAAAGGCGCCCACGTCGCCTCCCTGCTGCGGGTCTCCGAAACGGGCGGCGTCCGGCAGGGCGCCCACGCCGACGGAATCGAGAACCAGAATGGTCAGTAACATGGTTCCAGCATAAATCAAGCGCCTGGACTTGCCGGGACTGTCCGGAAAACTGCTTTAGCATGGGCCTATGCCCACCCATCCCCTTGCCGCCCCGCTGCTGGCCGGGCAGCGCCGCGCCCTGGCCCGCGCCATCACCCTGATAGAAAGTACCCGCCCAGACCATGAGGCCGAAGCCCAGGCGCTGCTGGCGGAGCTGGGTCCGCATGCGGGCGGTGCGGTGCGGATTGGGCTGACCGGGGTGCCGGGTGTCGGGAAAAGTACGTTTATCGAGGCGCTGGGCCTGTGGCTGGCAGAGCGGGGTCACCGGGTGGCGGTGCTGGCAGTAGACCCCAGCAGCGTGCGGACCGGCGGGTCCATCATGGGGGACAAGACCCGTATGCCAGGCCTGAGCGTGCATCCCGGCGCCTTTATCCGGCCCAGTCCGTCGGGCGGCACCCTGGGCGGAGTGGCGCGGCGCACCCGCGAGGCCATGACGCTGTGTGAGGCCGCCGGCTACGATGTGGTGCTGGTCGAGACGGTGGGCGTCGGCCAGAGCGAGACGCAGGTGGCCGGCATGACCGACCTCTTCGTGCTGCTGACCCTCCCCAATGCCGGCGATGAACTGCAGGGCATCAAGCGCGGCATCATGGAGCTGTGCGACCTGGCGGTGGTCAACAAGGCCGACACCGACCCTAGGGCCGCCAACCGGGCCCAGTCACAGCTGACGGCAGCCCTCAGCCTGCTGACCCCCCACGGTGCCGAGTGGCGGCCGCGCGCGCTGCAGCTGTCGGCCCTGAACGGTCAGGGGATAGAGGCATTCTGGGAAGCGGTGCAGGAATTTCGCGGCACCGTGGACCTCCCAGCCCGCCGCCGCACCCAGACAGCCGGCTGGTTCGATGAGCTGCTGCGTGAAGCGGTCTGGAAAACTTTTGTTCAGGGCCGCAGTCAGGTCCTGGGACAGCGGCGCAGCGAAGTGCTGGCCGGGCAATTGACGCCGGTCCAGGCAGTGCGGGCACTGCTGGACCTGCCGCTGGACCGGCCTGAGCCCCGGCCCAGATAAGGTGACGGCGTACTGTCACGCAGTTGACAGAGCGGGGGGAGGCGGCTATCCTTTACTCCGCTGCTTAAAGCGGCACTCTGGTCCGGTAGTGTAGCGGTTAGCATATCTGCCTGTCACGCAGAAGGTCGCGGGTTCAAATCCCGTCCGGACCGCCAGAGGTGTTCTCCCCAGCCTGGGGAGAAGCGCGGCAATGTAGCTCAGTTGGTAGAGCAAACGACTGAAAATCGTTGGGTCGGCGGTTCGAGTCCGCCCGTTGCCACCACAATTTTCGCAGCTGCCAGTGTAGCTCAGGGGTAGAGCAACTGATTCGTAATCAGTAGGTCGTCGGTTCAATTCCGACCTCTGGCTCCAGCAGAACCGCCCGCCGTCAGGCGGGTTTTTTCATGCCGGCTGTTCTCAAATGTAATCCATAGTGCTCTGCAGACGGCACATCGGGTATTCTGACAGGCAATGAATGTTCGCCAAGGGAGCCAGCGATGACCAGGCTGGGACATGACCGGGGCCTGCCGCTGTGGGCCAAGATTGCAATGCCGCTGCTGATGCTGCTGATTCTGGGCGGTGGGGTGGCCGCCTGGCTTCTGACCGGCCAGACGGGGCCGGCAGGGGGCGGGGACTATACCCTGGAGGTCAAGTCCGGCGACACGCTGGCCGCTGTGGCCCAGGAGCTGGAAGACAACGAGGTGATCCGCAGCGCAGACGCCCTGCGCTACGAGATGCGCCGCGCCGGCACGGACGGCTCGCTCAAAGAAGGCCTGTACGACCTGAGCGGCCAGATGACGGTGGCTGAGGTGGCCGAAGCGCTGGCTGCCGCTCCCCGCATTCCCACGGTCAAGGTGGCTGTGCCCGAGGGCCGGCGCATCAAAGACCTACCGGCCATTTTCGAGAAGTCGGGCTTTGATGCAGCCGCCATCAAGGAAGCGCTGAATGACCCCTCGCTGAGCGAGTACGCCGAGACGAATCTGGAAGGCTTCGTGTTCCCGGCCACCTACGAGTTTAAAGAAGGTGCCAGCGCCAAGGAAGTCGTGACCGAGATGGCCGAGCGCATGAACCAGGAGTTCACCCCTGAGCGGGTGGCCCAGGCCAAAGCGGAGGGCCTGAGCGTGTACGACTGGGTGACACTGGCCAGCATGGTGCAGGCCGAGGCCGCCAACAACGAAGAAATGCCCATCATTGCCGGGGTGTTTCTCAACCGCCTGCGCGACGGCATCGCACTGGGCAGCGACCCGACTGTGGCCTACGGCCTGGGCAAAGACCTGCCGGAGCTGGACCGCGGAGCCGGTGACTTTACCACCGACCACGACTGGAATACCTATACCCGCCAGGGCCTGCCCAAAACGCCCATCAACAACCCTGGCGAACCGGCGCTGCTGTCTATCCTGAACGCCCAGCGCAAGATGGACGATGGCCGTGACGCGCTGTACTTCCTGCACGCGCCCGACGGCAAGATTTACGTGAACCATACCTACGACGAGCACCTGCGCGACAACGCCCGTTACCGCTCGCAGTAAGCAGCAAGTTGGGTATCTGGGGCCGGGAAGACTCGCTACAGAGGGAGTCTTCCCGGCCCTGCCCCATTCTGCCTGAGTGTTTCAGTTTCGTGGGCGATGCTGTGGGGAGCTAAGCGAGTAGGAAAAGAAGTCACAGGCCTCTTTGGTCCGGGGACAATTGGGCCTGCAGGGTTGGCCCCGATCTCCTTAGAATGCACGGCGAACGCTGGTTCATAGCGTGGCGGCCACGCGCCCTGGGGCATGGGAAGGGCGCCTGACACGAGAGGAGAACAGACCTTGAATAAGGCAATGACCCGGGCAGAAGCGCGCCAGTCCAGTGCAGGGCCTACAGGTTCAGGCCGCAGCCTGATTTATCTGACCTGGGGCGCACTGGTCTACAACGTGGCGGTGATTCTGTGGGGCGCCGTGGTCCGCATCACGGGCGCTGGCGCCGGCTGCGGTGATCACTGGCCGCTGTGTGACGGTCAGGTGGTGCCGCTGAGCTACACGGCCGAGCGGGTCATCGAGTTCAGTCACCGCCTGACCAGCGGCCTGAGTGGTGTGCTGGCCATCGGTCTGTTTGCGGCAGCGTTCGCGGGCCCGATGCGCCAGGCGGTGACCCGGCCGGACATGAGCGGGCGCGTGCGGCTGGCCTTCGGGGCAGGTCTGGCCTGCGCGGCACTGCTGCTGGCAGGCGCGGCGCTGCGTTCCGGCGCCGTGGTGCTGCTGGGCGCAGGACTGGGCCTGCTGGCCCTGGCGGCCTGGCTAACCGCTTTGCTGGCGTCCCGGAACCTGACCTGGGCCGCGACTTTTCGGCGCTGGCCGGTGGTCTTCGGCGCTGCCCTGTCCTTTGGACTGATTTTGCTGGAAGGTGTGGTGGGCGGTATCCAGGTACTGCTGGGCCTGACGGCGGATTCCACCAACCCGGCGCGTGGGCTGGTGCAGGGCATTCACCTGGCCAATACTTTCGCGCTGCTGGGCGCCATGTTGCTCACGGCCCTGTGGGCGTCCGGCTGGCCGGCTCTGTGGGGTGTGGGCCGGCAGCCCGAGCAGCGGCAGGTGCGCCGCTTGTGGGTGCCTGGCCTGGTGCTGACCTTGCTGATCGGTATGGCCGGGGCCGTCACGGCGCTTGGCGATCTGCTGTTTGCGCCGGCGCCCGGCACGCCGCTGGATACCGTGCGGCGCGATTTCGGCGCAGCGGCCGGGCTGATTGAAAATCTGCGGGTGGTTCACCCGGTTCTGGCTCTGGCCGGCAGCGGTTACCTGCTGTGGATGGCCGCCCGCCTGCGTCAGCTGCGCCCCGGAGTGCAGGTCCGTCGCTGGGCGGGTGGGCTGACTGGAGCGATTGCTGCACAGGTGGTGGTGGGCTTTCTGAACGTGGCTCTCAAGGCCCCTGACTACCTGCAGCTGGTGCATCTGCTGCTGGCCTGTATCATGTGGCTCATGACGGTGATGTTGGGATATGTGGCGCTGACTTCGCCGGACCTAGAGGGCAGGGACGCTGGAGCCGGGCAGGTTGAGGCCGCTCAGGCGCTTTCCGACCTGCGCGGTGGAGCGCGGGCATGACGGTGGGTACGGCCACCTCGCCCACCCCCCCTACCGCCAAGGCCACCTGGCGCGATTACCTGTCGCTGACCAAGCCCAAGGTCATTAGCCTGCTGCTGTGGACCACCCTGACCGCTGTGTTTATGGCCGCGCAGGGCTGGCCGGGCGAGACCTTTGTTCAGGGCCTGTGGCTGCTGACGGTGGTGTCGCTGGCCGGGTACGCCTCGGCCGGGTCGGCAGGCGTGTTCAACATGATCATCGACCGCGACATTGACCTGAAGATGGCGCGGACGGCCCAGCGCCCCACCACTTCGGGGCTGATTTCTACCCGCAGCGCTTTTATCTTCGGGCTGGCGCTGCAGGTCCTGTCGTTTGCGGCGCTCTGGGTGTGGACCACGCCGCTGGCCGCCTGGATGAGCCTGGCCGGGTTCTTCACCTATGTGGTGGTGTACACCATGTGGCTCAAGCGCACGACCTGGCACAACATCGTCATTGGGGGTGCGGCCGGCTGCTTTCCGCCGCTGGTGGGCTGGGCCGCTGTCACCGGGGACCTGAACCTGTTCGCCGGGTTCCTGTTCGCCATCATCTTTTTCTGGACGCCGGTGCACTTCTGGGCGCTCGCCATGATGATTCAAGACGAGTACAAGGAAGTGGGAATTCCCATGCTGCCGGTGGTCCACGGTGACCGCATGACTGCCGCGCAGATTGGGCTGTATGCCATCTACACGGTGGTGCTGTCGGTCATGCCGGTGTACTTCGGGGCCGTGAGCTGGCTGTACTTCTTCTCGGCGCTGGCCCTGGGCGGCTGGTTGCTGTGGCTGTCGTGGAAGCTGTACCGCTACGTCATGTCGGGCGGCCACCCCAACAAAAAGGAAATGCTGCCGCTGTACCTGTACTCCATGCTGTACCTGGCCCTGCTGTTTCTGGCCGGCGCTGCCGACCGTGTCCTGCTGACCTGAGCCTGGGCACGGCGCTTTGCGGGCGGAACGGACGAGGGACCGTTCCGCTTTTTTGACCCTGTGTCCGGTGGGCGTAAGGCAGCTCAAACAGCGACGTATTCGAGTATTCGATGAGGACAATTGACACCGCGCCGGGGTGATCTGATAGCGGAACGTGCGACTTCTGGCAGCCAGGAGCGGCGCCAGGACCCGGCCGCTTCGGCGGTGCCCTGCGCCCGAACGGCTGACCAAACGTTCAGCAAGGCGCACAGCTATGGGGAGAAACTGGATGTTCGTGGGCACTGCTGCCCCTGTCTGGCCCCTGGCAAGAACCCCGCATGTTTCCGTTCAGGGGAGACTTCAACATAGCCGTGGCATTCTTGCTTAGACTATGAAGCGAGGAAAGGAGAAATGTTGAACACCAAGCGTACCTGTAGAGGCAGGTCAGGCGGTCTGCCGCCTAGAGGCGTGCAGCGCATGTCTGCTGCGGCCGTCCTGTTGGGGCTGTCGCTGCTGACAGGCTGTCAGCCTCACCAGCAGACCCTGACCATCGGTGACCAAGCTTCCCGCTACAACACAGCGATGTGGGAGCTGAGCATCGTGGCCATTGCCCTGTCCATCATCATTTTCTTGGGCGTTTCGGCCCTGCTGTTCTATACCGTTTTCCGCTTCCGCGAGGAAAACAACAAAAAGGAAGCTGAGCAGTTCCACGGCAACGACAAGTTGGAAGTGGTGCTGGTCGGTTTTCCGGTGATTATCGTGCTGCTGCTGAGCGTGCTGAGCGTGCGCACGATGGCCCAGACCACCCCGGTCGAGGAAAAGCAGGTGGGCACCAGCATCACCGCGCTGGCCAAGCAGTTCTGGTGGAATTTCACCTACACTGACAACGAGTCGGCAGCTGGTGGCCCGGTGGCCAACGGCAACGAAATGGTGATGCCGGCCGGCAGCAACGCTGGTGTGCCGATTGATACCAAGCTGACCCTGCAGGCCGCTGACGTGGTCCACGAGTTCTGGGCGCCCAACATCGGCCCGCAGCGCCAGGCGATTCCCGGCTCGGAGAAGGTCTGGACGGTTCACACCGACCGCCCTGCCATCTATCAGGGCAACTGTAACTATCTGTGCGGTGCCAGCCACGCCAACATGCGTTTCAAGGTGATTGCGCTGGCTCCGGCCGACTACGAAGCCTTTATCTCGGCAGCGCAGAACTACACGGCTCCTACTCCCGCCCCAGGCAGCGCCGAGGAGCGCGGCTACAACCTGTTCATGAACGGCAAGCCCGAAACGGCCGCTGTGGCCTGTGCCGCTTGCCACCGTGTGCAGGGCACCCCGGCCAACAGCCCGGTAGGCCCCGACCTGAGCTTTTTCGGTACCCGCCGCACCCTGGGCGCCGGCATGTGGGAAGCTCCTGTTCAGCAGGGCTGGGACGACCCCCAGGCCAACGAGCATCTGCTGGCCTGGATCAAGCACAGCCCCAAGGTCAAACCGGGCAGCCTGATGCCGACCTACGACGGCAGCGAGTATCAGGTCAACGGCCAGAAGCAAAAAGGTGGCGTGCTGACCGACCAGGAAATTGCGGACGTGGCCGCTTACCTCAAGTCGCTCAAGCTGCCTGAAGAGGCCAACTACTGGCAGAAGGCCCAGGTCTTTAGCGAACCGGCCATTTTGCCTGGAGGACAACAATGACAGTAAGACACTCTCCACAGGTGGCCGGGCGCAAGGGCTTCGGGGCTGTCATCTGGGACATGATGAACACCGTGGACCACAAGAAGATCGGGCTGATGTACATCATCCTGTCTCTGGTGGGCCTGGCGGTGGGCGGCATTCTGGCGGTAATGATTCGCCTCCAGCTGGCGCTGCCGGACCAGACCTTCTTGGTCGGTAACATCTACAACCAAGTGCTGACCATGCACGCCGCGGTCATGCTGTTCTTCTTCCTGATTCCGATCGGCCTGTTCGGCTTCGGTAACTATTTCCTGCCGCTTCAGCTGGGTGTGCGCGACGTGGCGCTTCCCCGCCTGAACAACTTCGCGGTGTGGTCCTTCTTCTTCTCGCTGGTGCTGGCCCTGCTGGCCATCGTCGGCGGGGGCTACCCCACGGTGGGCTGGACCTTCTACTATCCGCTGACCCTGGACGCCAACCAGACCGGCGTGGCGATTTTCATGATGGCCATTCTGTTCAACGGCCTGGGCTCGCTGTTCGGCAGCGCCAACTTCGCCGCTACAGTGATGAACCTGCGCGCCGAAGGCATGAGCCTGTGGCAGATGCCCATCTTCGCGTGGTCGCTGTTCGCCACCGCCATCTTGCAGCTGATCAGTCTGAGTGGCCTGACGGCCGCCGCGCTGACCACGTTCCTGGAAATCAAGCTGGGCCTGAGCATGTACAACGCCGACTTGGGCGCCGCTCCGGTGATGTTCCAGCAGTTCTTCTGGTTCTACTCTCACCCTGCCGTGTATGTGATGCTGCTGCCCTACCTGGGTATCGCCGCTGAAATCGCTTCCACCATGGCCCGCAAGCCGCTGTTCGGCTACCGCGTGATGGTGTACTCGATCATGGCCATCGTGTTCGTGTCGCTGCTGGTATGGGTCCACCACATGTTCGCCGTGGGCGTGCCGGAAGCGTGGCAGATCGCCTTTATGATCGCCACCCTGATTGTGGCTGTGCCGACCGGCGTGAAAATCTTCAACCTGATCGGTACGCTCTGGGGCGGCCGCATCATGATGAAGATGCCGACCCTGTGGCTGGTGGGCTTTATCTTCAACTTCCTGATCGGCGGGATTACCGGCGTCAGCCTGGGCATGATTCCCTTCGACTATCAGGTCACCGCTTCGTACTACGTGGTGGCACACTTCCACAACGTGATGATGTTCGGTACCGCCTTCCTGGCCATGGGCGCCCTGTACTACTGGTGGCCCAAGATGACCGGCCGCTTCCTGGACGAGAAGCTGGGCCGCGTTCACTTCTGGCTGTTCATGATTGGCTCGTGGATGACCTTCCTGCCCCAGTACATCCTGGGTCTGCTGGGCATGCCCCGCCGTTACTACACTTACCCGGCCGGCAACTACGCCTGGACCGAGCTGAACTTCATCAGCACCATCGGTGCCCTGATTCTGCTGGCGGGCGGCGCCGTCATGGTCTGGACCATTCTCCAGAGCATGCGTAAGCCCATCACCGCCGGACCCAACCCCTGGGGTGGCTACACCCTGGAGTGGGCCACCTCCAGCCCGCCCCCCGCGTACAACTTCGCGGTGGACTTTCCCAAGACCTTCCCCTCCGAGCGTCCCCTGTACGACTGGGAGAAAAACGGCGAGACCCTCACTCCGCTGGACCCCAAGACCATCCACCTGCCGGTAGACAGCCCCTGGCCCTTCCTGACGGCCTTTGCGCTGCTGCCCATGACCTTCGGCATGACTTTCGGCTGGTTCACCCCGTACCTGCCTTCCACTGGTCTGCAGACCTGGGGTGACATGACCGGGCTGTTCAAGTTCGCCTCGGCACTGCTGTACCTGAGCATCCCGCTGTTCTTCTACGCGCTATTCAAGTGGGCCGGCACCCGCGAGTACGACGTGCCGGTGGCTCACCACGGCCTGACCAAGTACGAGAACGGCTTCCTGGGGATGTCTTGGTTCATCATCTCGGAAGTGACGCTGTTCGGGATTCTGCTGGCCGGCTTCATCTACTACCGCGCCACCGGCCTGGCCGTCCCTGACCCGGTAAGCCGTCCGGCCATGTGGCTGGCCATCCTGAACACCATCGTGCTGGTGAGCAGCTCCGTGACCATTCACACCGCCGAGCAGATGCAGCACCAGGGCCGCCACAAGTGGGCGCGCATCCTGATGTTCATCACCCTGCTGCTGGGTGCGCTGTTCATGAGCTTCCAGGTGTACGAATTCACCCTGTTCGGTCTGGAAAGTGACTGGAAACAGAACCTGTGGCAGTCGTGCTTCTTTATCATCGTGGGTCTGCACGGTCTGCACATTCTGATCGGCGCGACCGGCGTGGCACTGCCCTTCTACCAGTCGCTGACCGGCAAGATCGACAAGTACAACCACGGCTCTCTGGCTCCCGCCAGCATGTACTGGCACCTGGTGGACGCCGTGTGGCTGCTGATCGTGGCTCTGTTCTACGCCTGGTAACCCGTCCCCCTCCGCTTCCCTCGCTTCGGCGCCCTCCCTGCTCGGCATGGGGGGCGCTTTGCTGTGGCCGGGGCTGTGACTGCCGGGACACCCGGCACGCGCCGGGGCAGGTAGTCTACGGGCCATGAAATGGTTGACTCCCGCCCTGCTGCTGGTGGCCGCTGTGCTGGCAGGCCTGCTGCTGATGAAAAAAGCCGACCCGCAGCCGCAGTACGGTACGGCGCTGGACGTGCCCAAGCCTCTGCCGGCTGTCTCGCTGCTGGACGACCGGGGCCAGCAGACCACCCTGACCGATTCGCACGGCAAACTGCGGCTGATGTTCTACGGCTTTGTGCGCTGCCCGGATGTCTGCCCGGCCACCCTCAGCGTGCTGGCGGATACCTACAAAGGCCTCAGCCCTCAGCTGAGAGACAAGGTCCTCGTACAGATGGTCAGCGTGGACCCAGCCAACGACCGCCCCGAAGTGCTGCGTGCTTACCTGGACCGCTTCGACCCGGCCTTCGTGGGCCTGACCGGAGAGACGGCCGATATTGACCGCGCCGCGCAGGAGATGTTCGTGGGCATTGCCCGCCCACCCTCGCTGACCGACCACAGCGCCCACATGGCGGGTGGGTCTGCTGGGGCCTCGGCAGCCCCGGCTCAGGCCAGCGCCGCTGCGGTGAACCCCAAAGTGACCGGTGCCACCCAGGCCGCCATGATTCACGGCGACCAGGTAAGCGTGGTGGATACCCAGGGCAATTTCGTGCGGGTGTACGGCAATCAGGACATCCTGGCCGGGCAGCTGGCTCAGGACCTACCCGCGCTCGCTACGCAGTACGGTCCGCACTGAGCCAGTAGGCTGCGGCGGGTCCGGCTACTGGTCCGAGTAGGCCCGCTCGCCCTGAACCGGGCGGTAAATCACCCGTAGCCGTGCCATGTCACGCACATAGTCCAGATTGACCAGCTGCACCTGCTGCACGTCCAGGCCAGTGCGGCGGCGCAGTTCGGTGATCAGTTCGGGCCGGTGGTCCTGCGCCGTGTGGGCCACGTGCTCGTAGTCCACCATCAGCGACGAGTAGGGCGTGGCGAAAAAACTGCTCTGGGCCAGCGCCAGTGCCAGCAGCACGGCCAGGTTCACCTGTAGCAGCGCCCCGAACGGTGCTGCCGAGAGTCCGTTGATCATGGCCGTGGCGACCACCACGAACAGGTAGGTAAGGTCGCGGGTAGAAATGGCGCCTGTGCGGTAGCGCAGAATGCCGAACACAGCAAATAGCCCGAACCCGAAGCCGATGCTGAGGTCCGCCCCGGCGAACACGCTAACCACCAGAAAGATGGTCACGCCGAACATCAGCAGGCTGAACAGCAGATCCGGATTCTGCTGGGTGCGGCTGTACAGCCCCCGGGTGACGGCCAGCACGAACGCCAGATTCAGCGCGAACATCTCTGGCCGGAAGCCCTGCAGGCCCCACCAGCCTTCGGGACCGGGCATCAGGTCAGCCCCGCCTGCTGCTGGACCCGGCGCAGCAGCCGCAGCTGGGGCTGCACCAGATTGCTCTTGACCTGGGGGTAGTGCAGGGCCACCCCTACCGAGTACTTGCTGACCCGGTCAGGCCGCAGCCCGAACTGCGCCGCGAAGCCCGCAAAGTGTGTGTGCTGGGCCGCCACCTCCGACTTGAGTTCTACGATGACCACGCCGGGGAACAGGTATTCGGCGCCCCCCCGCTCGCTGATCAGGCGCAGGTTCAGGTCCAGCGTGACCCGCTCGGGCACCGGGCCGGTGCGGACCAGGGTCAGGCGCTCGCACAGCACGTCCACAGCGGGGTGCAGCTGGGCCGCGTCGATGCCGTGTGCTGCCAGAAAATCGCTCTGCTGTGCCAGGTCGCCCTGCGACGGCACCCGCACCTTGCGGGTTGCGCTGCCCTCCCGGCGCTTGATTTCCAGAAAGCCGGCGCCGGTGCTGGCATAGCGCCGCCAGCGGACCTTGTGCCGGCGGTTCTTGCGGACATGCTGGTCATGGAAAAACCCGAACTCCGGGGTGTCGAAGTAGCGGCTGGCATACCCCTGCAGCGCGGTCCCGCCGATGGTCAGGGCCCGGTAGTGCCTGTGCAGGGTCTGCAGCAGCTGCGGCAGTTCGCTGGCCGGCAGGGTGAATTTGGATTCGCGGCGGTCCATCAGCTCGGCTCCCGAGAGCTCGTCCAGTGAGATGGGCGTGAATCCAGCGAGCAGATGAGACGGCAATCCTGACAAACTCATGACAATAGATTGTGATTAACATTGGGCGGCGATTTGGGGGGCCAGGGCCCCTTTGCCGCAGCTGGCCGGCGAGAAGCGGGCCAAAACATGTCTGAGACAGTTCCAGGGCATCTTGAGAAAATCTTGGGTTTAGGAAAATAATCCTCGGAGGAGTTCGGCGCGTGCCTCTGTCTTTCTGGAACCGGAAAAAGTAGAATAGATATTATGACTGGAACAGAATCAAATGACGCAGCTCTGCGCCCACGCTCGCTGACCGAGTATGTGGGGCAGGCCAAGCTGAAAGACAAGCTGGGGGTGTACCTGCAAGCGGCGCGGGGGCGCGGCGAGGCGCTAGACCACACCCTGCTGTTCGGCCCGCCAGGACTGGGCAAGACCACGCTGGCGCACATCATCGCCTACGAGCTGGGCGTGAATATCCGCGTGACCTCTGGCCCCGCCATCGAGAAGCCGGGTGACCTGGCCGCCATCCTGACCAACAGCCTTGAGGAAGGCGACGTGCTGTTCATCGACGAAATCCACCGCCTGGGCCGCGTGGCCGAGGAGCATCTGTACCCGGCGATGGAGGATTTCAAGCTGGATATCGTGCTGGGACAGGGCCCGGCGGCCCGCACCATCGAGCTGCCGCTGCCGCGCTTCACGCTGGTCGGCGCCACCACCCGCCCCGGCCTGATCACGGCGCCGATGCGCTCACGCTTCGGCATCATCGAGCATCTGGAGTACTACACCGCCGAGGAAATCGCCCAGAACCTGCTGCGTGACGCCCGGCTGCTGGGCTTTGACCTGGATGAAGCGGCCGCGCTGGAAATCGGCGGGCGCAGCCGCGGCACCATGCGCATTGCCAAGCGGCTGCTGCGGCGGGTGCGTGATTTCACGGAGGTGGCCGGCGAGCCCTGCATCTCCCTGGAACGGGCCCACGACGCCCTGGACAAGCTGGGCCTGGACAGTGCCGGCCTGGACGACCGCGACAAGAAGTACCTGGAAACCCTGATTCACCGCTTTGCCGGCGGGCCGGTGGGCCTGGACACCCTGGCCACCGCCATCAGCGAGGACGCCCTGACTCTGGAAGACGTATACGAGCCGTTCCTGATTCAGCTGGGCTTTATCAAGCGCACGCCCAGAGGCCGGGTGGCGACCGCCCACGCTTACGACCACCTGGGCCTGCCGCCCGGTAACGACCTCGGATTCTATGTGAACTGAGCTGCCTGACAAATGTCTTGGGCCGTCCCCCCGCGGCCCCGGACAGTCTCTAGACTGGAGCCTATGGCGCAGAACCCGGTTCAGATTTTCGGCACCAAGAAAAGCAAAGGCGCCCGCGCCGCCGAGCGGTTTTTCAAGGAGCGCGGCGTCAAGATTCATTACGTGGACCTGACCCAGCGTCCTCTCGCCAAAGGAGAACTGACCCGTTTCGTGCAGAAGTTCGGGCTGAATGCCCTGCTGGACATGGAGGGCAAAGCCTACCGGGACGCTGGGTTGGAATACCTGCGGGTCACCGACGACCGCCTGCTGGAGAAGATGCTGCAGGACCCGGGCCTGCTGCGGCTGCCGCTGGTACGCGGCGGCAAGGTGCTGGCGGTTGGAGAAGATGCCGCGGCCAAAGCAGCTTGGGCGGAGATGGTGCAGTGACCTGGACCAGAGGCTCAGCCGGGGCGCTCTGGGCTGGCTGCCTGCTGTGGACGCTCGGCGCTCCGCCGTGGTACAGCCTCACCAGAGGAGCGAGTGCAAATGAGTAGAGCAGGCGAAGAAAATGGCAGGCTGACCGGGACTTCTCCAGTAAGCCTGCCCCATTCCAAGGGCTGCTCTAGAACAGCTGAGTCACTTTGACCAGGGTTTCCCATACGCCCCAGGCCAGGGGAATCAGGACCACCAGCCAGGTCAGGGCAATCAGCAGGGGAGAGGCGGAGGCGGTCTGTTCGGAAGGTCGGGTCATTTGGAGGCTCCTTGCAGTGGGGTGGGCGGCGTGGCCGCCTCCTCGGCGGGTGCCCAGTACTTCTCGGCGACGGGTTTCACCAGCAGGTTGGCGATAAAGCCCAGCACGAGCAGACCGGCCATGATGTACATCACGGTGCTGTAGGCCTGCGCAGCCGGCACGCCGGCGGCAATCTGGCGGTCACGGAAGCCGTTGAGCAGGGTAGGCCCCACGATGGCAGCCGCACTCCAGGCCAGCAGCAACCGGCCGTGAATGGCGCCCACGTTGCGGGTGCCGAACAGGTCACGCAGGTAGGCAGGAATGGTGGCGAACCCACCGCCGTACATGCTGATAATCACGCAGGTCGCGGCGATGAACAGCGCCAGGCTGCCCATTTGCCCCAGCTGCGGCACCAGCAGGTACAGCAGCGTGCCCAGCGCAAAGAAAATCATGTAGGTGGGTTTGCGCCCGATACGGTCGGACGTGGACGACCAGATAAAGCGCCCCGCCATGTTGAAGATACTCAGCAGGCCCACAAAACCGGCGGCGGCGGCGGCCGTTACGCCGTTGCCGGCCCCCAGCACCCGGTCGGAGAACATTTCCTGAATCATCACGCTGGCTTGCCCCAGCACACCGATGCCGGCGGTCACGTTCAGGAACAGCACCGCGAACAGCAGCCAGAACTGCGGGGTTTTCATGGCCTGGTCCACCAGCACGTGATGCTGCGAAATCATGCCGCCGGCCTGCTGCGGCGCGGGGGTCCAGCCTTCCGGCTTCCAGCCTTCGCGCGGCACCCGAACCAGGAAGGCCCCGAACATCATCATCAGAAAGTAGATGCCGGCCATCCACAAAAAGGCGCTGCTCACGCCCAGGGTGCCGTCGCCGGCAAAGCGGCTCATCAGTGCGGTGCCCAGCGGGCTGCCCAGCAGGGCGCCGCCACCGAAGCCCATGATCGCCATGCCGGTGGCGAGGCCGGGGCGGTCGGGGAACCACTTCATCAGCGTGCTGACCGGGCTGATATAGCCCAGCCCCAGCCCGATGCCGCCCAGCACGCCGTTGCCCAGGATAATCAGCGGCAGGCTGTGCATCCGCACGCCCAGGGCCGCCACCACGAAGCCGCTGCAAAACAGCAGCGCCGAGACGAACATGGTTTTGCGCGGTCCTTCGCGCTCCACCCACTTGCCGAACAGCGCCGAGGACGCGCCGAGGAAAAACAGCGCCACACTGAAAATCAGGCCCACCTGAAACAGCGACCAGTCGCCGGCAGCACCCTGCGCGGCGCTCAGGTCACCGCTGATCTGGCGGGCCAGCGGCTTGTTGAAGACCGAGTAGCCATAAATCTGCCCGATGCTCAGGTGGACGGCCAGGGCGGCCGGCGGCACCAGCCAGCGGTTCCAGCCGGCCGGCGCCACGGAATGTTCACGGTCGAGAAACCCCATTGTTCTCCTCTTTTCCCGCAGGCGAGCCACCTCCGGTCGCCGGGGCTTGCCCGGTCCGGATAAATGTCCCAGTTGCGTTTTGAATGGCTCACTATAAACGCTCTGCCAGCCTAGAAGTGGTCAGGCCGCTGCTCAGCGCAGCACGCATAGGAGCGCTGATGCGGCAGCCCAAGCACTGCTGCGGCCAACTCAGCACCGGCCAGCCCAGTCCTGGCCAGCCTAGAATTGGGCAGATGAACAGAGTCCTGTCGGCTGCCCTGTGGAGTGTGACCCTGCTGGGGGCCTGCGCTCCGTCGCCTTCCGGCCCCGAGTGGACCCAGGCCGGCACCGCCGAGCAGCAGGCCTGGAAGGACGCGGCGGGGACCGACCCTGTGCAGGACGCACCGGACATCGTGGCGGCCACCCTGGACTTCCCGGCCGGGACGCAGACGGTTGCGTACGTGACCCTGCGCAGCGACCGCCCCGCCGAAGTGACCCTCAAGAGCCTGAGCGCCGAGCTGGCCGCCCGTTTCCCGCAGGGTGTCTCCAAGGGCTACGTTTATCAGGAGCGCTGGTTGGTAGGGACGGCGACCAACAGCAGGTGCCAGCCGCCTCAGGTGCGGGTGCTGGCGCTGGCCGGCGAACTGCCCCCGCGCGAGGGCCAGCAGTGGACCGGCGCCCTGGGACTGCTGCCGGACCCGGACCCCTGCTCCGGTCTGGAGGCCGGCAGCTTGACCCAGAGCTTCCGCAAGGAACCACTGCGCCTGAACGAGTGGAACCCGGTTCACAGCACGGGAGTGGGCAGCAGCGGCGAAGCAGCGGTAACGACGGCGATTTATCCCACCGACCAGCCCTTGCCGGTGCCGGCCGGAGCCAGTGCCGAGGAGCTGGTGCTGCTGCAGGGTCAGCCCGGAGCACCGCTGACCTACGGCGACCTGGCTTTGCCGGCCCTGCCCGAACCCGGTACACCGGTCAGCCGCCAGTAGGACGGCCCGGTCAGGGCAGCCATTCGGTGCAGCAGTATCCTGGAACTGGCCCCGTGCTTGCCCATCTCCCGCCCCCTGTCCCGGAGGTTCCTGCCATGCCACATGCCTTGCCCCGCCTGCTGACCCGTTCCCTCGCCGCTGCTGCGCTGCTCCTCGGCACCGCCTTCACTCTGACCGGCTGCACCCTCACCGACCCTACGCCGCCCATTCCGGGGGCCACCCTGCGGGTCAGCCCCCAGGACCTGACCCTGCGGCCCGGTCAAACCGCCGGGCTGGTGGTGGACCTGCGCGGGGCGCCGCCCTCCGCTGCAGGCTATGACCTGAGCGTGTCGGGCAGCTGGCAGGGTGTGCAGGTCAGCCCACAGCGGCTGCGCCTGGGCAGCAACGACCGCGCCGTGCTGCGGGTCTCGGCGCCGCGTTCGGCCCCGGCGTCCTCGCAGCCGCTGTATATCCGCGTGTCCGACGGGCAGGGGCGGGGGCTGCTGCGGGTGGTAGAGGTCAGGGTGCGGCCCCTGCAGGCCCAGCCGGCTCCGGTGTGGTCCGTACCGCTGGACGGACTGCCGCCAAACGGAGCGCCGGTTCAACCTGCGCCGGTCATGCCAGTGCCGCTGCTGCCCTGAGGCGGGGCGCTTTCTACCCGCGCCGAACCAGCGTGCGGAAGGTCAGGTCGTAGCGGTTGCGCTCGTCGGCGGGGCGCTCCCGCTCGGCCACGGTGTCCCACTCGCCGGGCAGCTCCGGGAAAAAGGTATCGCCTTCCAGCCGGGTGTGAATCAGGGTCAGTTCTACGCGGGTCAGGTCGTCCAGGTACAGCCGGTAAACTTCCTCGCCGCCGATGATGGCGATTTCGTTCTCTGGGCCCAGATGCGCGTGGGCCAGGGCCAGCGCCTCGGCCGGCGAGTGGGCGACCAACGCCCCCGGGGCCCCGAAGCTCTGCTGGCGGGTCAGCACGATGTTGGTGCGTCCAGGCAGGGCCTTGCCGCCCAGCGAGTCCCAGACGCGGCGGCCCATCACATTGGGCCTACCCAGGCTGAGCCGCTTGAAGTGCGCGAAGTCGGCGGGCAGGTGCCAGGGCATCCCGCCGTCCCTACCGATGACGCGGTTCTCGGTCATGGCGACGATGGCGACCAGTTCGGGAGTCTTATTCGACATGCTGCACCTCGATTCCGGCGGCCTCCAGAATCCCGGCGCCGCTGGGCAGGCCGGCGCCCACCCGCACTTCTTCGGCGTAGTTCTGAGCAAACAGTACCCGGCTGATGCGCCGCGAATTGACGATCAGCCGGGCACAGGTGGCGCAGGGCTCGTGGGTCACGTAGAGGGTGTGGCCTTCGCCGTTCCAGTTGGCCGCCAGCAGGGCGTTAACTTCGGCGTGGATAAAGCCCGAGGCTCCCTGTGCCAGGCTCTCGCGCTCGTTCGGCTCGCCAGCGGCCCGGCCGTTGTAGCCCACGCCTACCACGCGGTGATGGTGGTCCAGAATGCAGGCCCCCACCTTGACCTTGGGGTCGGCCGAGCGGGTGGCCCACAGCCGGGCCGTCTCCATTCCCAGCTGGTCGAAGCTGGGCCGGGTCATACCGCCACCTCCGCCTTGATGCCGGGATGCGGGTCGTACCCTTCCAGCGTGAAGTCCTCGTACCGGAAGGCAAAGATGTCCTTGACGGCGGGGTTCAGGTGCATTTTCGGCAGGGGCCTCGGCTCACGCTTCAGCTGCCGCTCCACCTGCTCGAAGTGGTTGTGGTACACGTGGCAGTCGCCGCCCGTCCAGACGAATTCGCCGGGTTCGAGGTCGCAGACCTGCGCGACCATCATCGTCAGCAGGGCGTAGGAGGCGATGTTGAACGGCACGCCCAGGAAGCTGTCGGCACTGCGCTGATACAGCTGACAGCTGAGCCGCCCGTCGGCCACGTAGAACTGAAACAGCAGGTGGCAGGGCGGCAGGGCCATTTCGCCCACCTGGGCCACGTTCCAAGCCGAGACAATCAAGCGCCTCGAATCGGGGTTCTGCTTGATTTGCTCGATGACCTGCGCAATCTGGTCTATCTGCCCGCCGCCGTAGTCCGGCCAGCTGCGCCACTGCACGCCGTACACCGGCCCCAGCTTGCCGCCCTCCCGCGCCCACTCGTCCCAGATGGTCACGCCGTGGTCCTGCAGCCACCCCACATTGCTCTCGCCGCGCAGGAACCACAGCAGCTCGTAGATGACGGATTTGAGATGAACCCGCTTGGTGGTCACCAGGGGAAAGCCCTGCTGCAGGTCGAAACGCATCTGGTAGCCGAACACCGAGCGGGTGCCGGTGCCGGTGCGGTCGGCCTTGTCGGTGCCGTGTTCCATGATGTGCGAGAGGTAGTCGAGGTACTGGCGCATATGAGGCCCAGTGTAAAGGCCCGCCTGCGCGGGATATGCGCTACTAGGAAAAATGAGTCTCAGACAATGAAAATGGACTCTTGACGGGCCTGGCTGCCAGCTGCCCTGGGCGCACGACTGGCCTGAAGCGCATCAGAGCGTACCGGAAGAGGGGCGGAGCCGTGGCCGTTGCGGTACCGCCCCTCTTCCGGCCAGCACTACCAACCTTGGACGCGGGTGGGCAGGTGATAAAGCCCGCTGGTGGCGGTCATGAACAGGTCCGTGCCGTCCGCTCCGCCGAAGCAGAGGTTGGCGACCGTTTCGGGCACCAGAATCCGGCCCAGTTCCTGGCCGTCCGGGGCGAGCACATGTACGCCGTCGCCAGCGCTGCTCCAGATGCGGCCCTCGGCGTCTACCCGCAGGCCGTCGGTCTTGCCCTGGTCTACCCGGAAAGCCTCCCGCACGTACTCGGCCCGGCTCCCGTCCACCCGGTACAGATGGGTGGCGGAGTTGTCGCCGGTATCGGCCAGCAGCAGCTCGCTGGCCGACAGGAACGCCAGGCCGTTGGGCTTGTGGCGGTCCTGGATGGGGCAGCTCAGCGTGCCGTCGGGGGCAATGCGGTACACGAAGCGTCCCGGCTGCTCCATTTCGCCGCCGTACCCCTCTTCGGGCTTGTCTATGCCGTAGGTGGGGTCGCTGAACCACAGGCTGCCGTCCGGGTGCAGCGCCACGTCGTTGGGGCTGTTCAGCCGCCGGCCCTGCCACTCAGCTGCCAGCGTGGTCCAGCGGCCGTCCTCTTCCTGCCGCAGCACCGCCCGATCGCCGTGAGAACAGGCAATGAGCCGGCCCTGGGCGTCCAGGCAGTGGCCGTTCTGGTGGTGGCTGGGGTTCATTTCCTCTTCCAGGCCGGTGCCGCCTGCCAGACCATGGCCAGGCGTCCAGCGCCAGGTGCGGTTCTGGCGCACGTCGCTGAACACCAGGCAGCCACGCGCCGGAATCCAGACCGGTCCCTCGGTCCAGGTGAAGTCGCCGGCCAGCCGGGTCAGTTGGGCGCCGGCTGGAAAGAGGTCCAGAAACCCGCCCTGAGCGGCTTGAAGGGCGCCGCTCACAGCCGCTTGTCGCCAGCCGGGTCGGCGCTGAAGGTGGTGCCGGTCGCGTTGCGGCCGTCGCCCTCCACCACACTTTCAGGCACCCCCTGGTCCGCGTCGTCCTCGTTGCGGGTGGGGTCGCCGCCCAGCGCGGTGCCGGCGTCCACGGCTGGCTGGTTGGCTGGGCTGACCCCACGGCTGATGGCCTCGTCGCCGGTCCAGTGGCTCTGGCTGTTCATGCCGTTGCCGGTGTCGTGCTCGCTGGTTGCCTGCTCGTTGGCCGTCTGTCTACCTGTAGGTTCTCTGAAATCTTCAGTCATGACGCCATGATGACAAACCCGCCCCAGGCGCAGATGGGACCGGGCTAAAGGTGAGGGGGTGGCCCCGGCCCGGCACTCCGGAGCCGGTCAGGGCAAAACAGGGCTGTGGGCGCAGGAAAGCTGTGACTCACGCAGGGACAGGGGCGCGCCGTTGCCAGGCCGTTTCTGCAGGACGCCGCCGGCCCCCACTTCAGGCAAAGGGCGGTATGCTGAATGCGTTATGACTCGACCAGAAACCATCATGTCAGGTGGCAACGCGGCCTTTTTGGACGGGCTGTATGAAGACTATCTGGCAGACCCCCAGAGCGTCGACCCCGAGTGGCGCGCCTTTTTCGATGCCGAGCGCGGCGGTGTGCAGGAGCGCCGGCACTCGGCTGTCCAGCAGGCTTTTTATGACCTGGGCCGCCAGAACCGCCGCACCGTGCAGGCAACGGTGCCTGCCGGTGAAGCCAGCGGAGCCCAGCAGGCCATCAGCGCTCTGATTACGGCGCACCGGGTGTACGGCCACCTGCAGGCCGAGTTCGACCCGCTGGGTCTGCACGACAAGACCCTGGCCCCCGAGCTGAACCCCGAATACTACGGCCTGAGCGCCGCCCAGATGAACGAGCAGGTCAAGGACGGCCACTTCTCCGGCACGGTCAGCCAGGTGCTGGAACAGCTGCGCAGCATCTACTGCGGCCCCATCGGGTACGAGTACAACTACCTGCCCAGCGAGGAACGTGAGTGGTTCCAGGACCAGATTGAGCGTGGAGGCAAGCGCGACGGCTTTACCAAGGAAGACAAGCTGCGTCTGCTGGACCGCCTGAACGCTGCCGAGGGCCTGGAAAAGTACCTGCACATCAAGTATGTGGGCCAGAAGCGCTTTTCGCTGGAAGGCAGCGAGAGCTTCATTCCGCTGGTGGACCGCATCATCACCCAGGCCGGCAAAGTTCCCGCCATCAAGGAAATCGTGCTGGGTATGGCCCACCGTGGCCGCCTGAACACCCTGGTCAACATCTTCGGCAAGCGCCCCAAGGACCTTTTCGACGAGTTCGAGGGCAAAAAGGTGCTCAGCGAGAACCCCGACATCTCGGGCGACGTGAAGTATCACCTGGGCTTTTCCAGCGACGTGAAGACCCAGAACGGCCCGCTGCACCTCGCGCTGGCCTTCAACCCCAGCCACCTGGAACTGGTGGCCCCCGTGGTGCACGGCTCGACCCGCGCCCGCCAGGACCGCCGCGACGAAACCCCCGAGAAGATGCGCGAAGTGCGCCGCGACAATGTCCTGGCGATTACCGTGCACGGGGACGCCGCTGTAATCGGTCAGGGCGTGGTGATGGAAACGCTGAACATGTCGCGCCTGCGCGGCTTTACCACCGGCGGTGCCATCCGCATCGTGATCAACAACCAGGTGGGCTTCACCATCTCGGACCCCCGTGACAGCCGCTCCAGCCGCTACTGCACCGACGTCGCCAAGATCGCCAACGCGCCCGTGATGCACGTGAACGGCGACGACCTCGAAGCGGTGGCGTTCGCGGCCGACCTGGCGCTGGCCTACCGCCAGCAGTTCGGCAAGGACGTGTTCATCGACCTGGTGTCGTTCCGCCGCCACGGCCACAACGAGGCCGACGACCCCACCATGACCCAGCCCATCATGTACCAGAAGGTCAAGGCGCACCCCGGCACGCTGGCCGTGTACGCCCAGAAGCTGATAGGCGAGGGCGTGATCGACGAAGCCGGCGTCAAGGCACTGGCCGACACCTACCGTGACCGTCTGGACCGCGGCGAAAGCGTAGTGGACGAGCTGACCGAAGATACCGTGAGTGACCTGGGCAAGCGCTGGGCCGAGTACAAGCAGGCCGCCAAGGAGTCCAACTGGCAGTCGGTGGCCGAGACCGCGGTGTCTGCCGAGAAGCTGGCCGAACTGACCGACAAGATGACCACCTTCCCCGAAGGCTTCGAGCTGCACCGTGGCGTGAAGCGCGTGATGGAAGCCCGCCGCGCCATGGGCCGCGGTGAGCAGCCGCTCGACTGGGGCATGGGCGAGATGCTGGCCTACGCTTCCTTGCTGGACGAAGGCTACAACGTGCGCCTGAGCGGTGAAGACTCCGGACGTGGCACCTTCGTGCACCGTCATGCCGTGGTGCATGACCAGCGTGGCCTGGACCCCCTCAAGGGCGACTACCTCAGCCTGGAATTCATCCGTCCTGGGCAGGGCCGCGCCGAAGTGATTGACTCGACCCTCTCCGAAGAAGGCGTGATGGCCTTTGAATACGGCTACTCCGGTTCCGCGCCCAATACGCTGGTGCTGTGGGAAGCGCAGTTCGGTGACTTCGCCAACGGAGCGCAGGCCGTGATTGACCAGTTCATCGCCGCAGGCGAAACCAAGTGGCTGGGCCTCAGCGGCCTGACCTTGCTGCTGCCGCACGGCTACGAGGGCGCCGGCCCCGAGCACTCCAGCGCCCGCCTGGAGCGCTACTTGCAGCTGTGCGCTCAGAACAACATGCAGGTGGTGGTGCCGAGCAGCGCCTCGCAGATTTTCCACCTGCTGCGCCGTCAGATGCTGCGTGGCTACCGCAAGCCCCTCATCGTGATGACGCCCAAGAGCCTGCTGCGTAACAAGCGCGCCATGTCGCCGCTGAGCGAGCTGACCGAGGGCCGTTTCCGTAACGTGATTGGTGATCAGGAAGTCGAGAAGGCCCGCCGCGTGGTCATCAGCTCCGGCAAGCTGCACTGGGAGATGTTCGATGCCCGCGAGGAAGACCGCGAGGGCTACCACGGCACCGCGCTGGTGCGTCTGGAGCAGCTCTACCCCTTCCCCACCGAGGAGCTGGCCGAGGAACTGCGCCGTCATCCCGGTGCCCAGGTGGTCTGGGCGCAGGAAGAGCCCGAGAATCAGGGCGCCTGGCTGCTCATCCGGGAAGACCTGGAGCGCACCCTGGCCGAAGTGAACCTGGGCCACACGCTCAGCCATGTGAGCCGCAAGCGCGCCGCCAGCACCGCGACGGGTTACTCGCATGTGCACGTCAAGGAGCAGGCCGCCGTGATTGCCGGCGCACTGGGCGAGAAAATCTCCCGCGAAGACTACGAAGCTCAGGTCAAGCTGACGCAGGAAGCGGGCGCTCAGGGCTGAGGCCCGCCGCCGCCTGCCGAACTCCAAACCCCCCTTATTCCCAGAGGAGAAATACCCCATGTCCCAGATCAAAGTTCCCGTATTCAGCGAATCCGTTTCCGAAGGCACCCTGCTGGCCTGGAACGTGCAGCCCGGTAGCGCGGTCAAGCGCGGCGACGTGCTGGCCGAAATCGAGACCGACAAGGTCGTGCTGGAAGTGATTGCCCAGGAAGACGGCGTGCTGAAAAGCGTGACCAAGAACGAAGGCGACACCGTGCTCAGCGAAGAAGTGCTGGGCGAGCTGGGTGCTGGCGAGGCGGGCGCTGCTCCTGCGGCAGAAGCTCCCGCGACCAGCGCCGACCCCTCGCAGAGTGCGGGCGGTGAAAGCCAGGCCCGTGAGCCTCAGGCCGTGCCTGCGCCTGCCGCCCAGAGCGAGCGCCGTGACGACCTGTCGCCCGCTGTCCGCAAGATCGTGGCTGAAAAGGGCCTGGACGCGTCCCAGGTGCCGGCCACTGGCCCCCGCGGCAACATCACCAAGGCCGACGCCATGAATGCTCAGCCCGGTCAGGCTGCGCCGGCACAGGCAGGCGCCCAGCCGGCAGCCCAGATTCCTGCCGGTGCCCGCCCCGAAGAGCGCGTGCCGATGACCCGCATCCGCCAGAAGATTGCCGAGCGCCTCAAGGAAGTGCAGGACACCACCGCCATGCTGACCACCTTCAACGAGGTGGACATGAAACCCATCATGGACCTGCGCAAGAAGTACCAAGACCAGTTCGTGGCCAAGCATGACATCAAGCTGGGCTTCATGAGCTTCTTCGTGCGTGCGGCCACTGAAGCCCTCAAGCAGTTCCCTGTGGTGAACGCCAGCGTAGACGGCAAGGACATCATCTACCACGGCTTCTACGACATCGGTATTGCCGTGTCTACCGACCGTGGCCTGGTGGTGCCTATCCTGCGCGACACCGACCAGCTGGGCCTGGCCGACATCGAAAAAGGCATCGGCGACTTTGCCAAGAAGGCCCGCGCCGGCAAGCTGACCATGGAAGACATGAGCGGCGGCACCTTTACCATCACCAACGGCGGCACCTTCGGCTCGATGATGAGCACCCCCATCATCAACGCGCCCCAGAGCGCCATCCTGGGCATGCACAACATCGTAGAGCGCCCGGTGGTGGTGAACGGCGAAATCGTGATTCGCCCGATGATGTATGTGGCGCTGAGCTACGACCACCGCATCATTGACGGCCGCGACAGCGTGCAGTTCCTGGTGACCATCAAGAACCTGCTGGAAGACCCGGCCCGCCTGCTGCTGGACCTCTGAGCCTGTCAGTTCATTCAAGCCGACGCCAGCCCTGCGGGGCTGGTTTTTCTGTGGCTTCAGAGCTGTAGGGCTTTTGTGGGCGCCGGCTGCCTAGCATGGCAGCATGACAGTAAGCAGCAATCTGAAGGGGCGTTTCGGGTCTATAGACGATGGCTACGATCTCCAGGCGCAGTGGACCGGGCAGGAGTTTGTGGGCCGGATCGGCAGTTACCTGAACGGCATGGACGTGCGGGTGGGCGCCGCGCCAGCCGGACTGGCCGGCCGGGTGGGTGGAGTCAGCTACGGCTTCGACGTGGAAGCAGCGGTGGCCGGCACCCGCATGGAAGGCCGGCTGGGCAGCTATCTGGAGGGCACAGCCTTCGTGCTGGACTTCACTCCGGAGGGAGCCAGTGGCCGCCTGGGCGGCGTCACCAAGGGTGCGGATGCGAATTTCCGTATCTACGCCGGCGAGGTGCGTGGGCGCCTAGGTGGCGTGACTGACGGCTTCGATGTCCAGATGGATATCGGAGCTGTGCCCTTCCCGCTGGCCGCCCTGCTGGCCCTATGCGCTTTTCGCATGCGCCACGAGGCTGCACAGGCCGGCGCCCAGGATATCCGGCGTTAGTTCAGCCGAGCGCGCCGCCGGCCGGGGCGTCACTGTCAGGGCGGCGGCGCACAGGCTGTGCCGGCGCGTATTCGGCCAGGTCGGCAAACGCCTGTGCCTTGGCCGACAGACCCATGCTCGTGTAGCAGTGGGCCAGGCGCAGCGCGAAAAAGCGCACCGCCTGTGAGTCCTCCCGCCGCTCGGCCGCTTCGAGGCAGTTGCGGTAGTGCAGTGCTGCCAGGTGGTACTGCCCCTCGGAAGCGGCCCGCTCAGCCCGGCAATGACTGAGCCGGATGGAGACGATGTCCTTGACCTGTGAGCACATAGGGTCACTCTACTCGTAGCGGACCGGCCAACAATGCAAGGTGAGTTAGGGTTCCGGTGTCAGAAGGCAGTCCTACACGCATTTCGTTTCATGCATATGTGAAATCTGAGGACTTTTTTATGTTTTAGGCGGTCTAGGCTTCGCTGGCGCGTACCTTCAACTCGGGGTAGCTGCTCACAGCGAGGCGTACCTTCAGCTCCTTGCCGGGGGTGGCCGGGGTGGTCATTGGCAGGTCCAGCGCCAGGTCGGGAATCAGCAGGGTGGCCTGTGGACCGCGCTTTTCGACCACCACAGCGTCCCAGATGCGTTCCGGCTGCGCGGCAATATAGCGCAGGGTGTGGTGCCGCCGGCTGAGGCGCTCGGCGGTGCGGGTGCTGGCCGAGCCGATGCCCGCTTCGGCAATGTGGGCGGCCACCTCGCGCCCGCTCATGGGCTCTGCGCCGCTGAGGTGCGCCCGCAGCTGCTGATGCACCACCAGGTCCAGATAGCGGCGCATGGGGCTGGTGGCCTGCGTGTACAGGTCCAGGCCCATGCCGGCGTGCGCACCGGGGGCCGACTGAAAGCGGGTGCGGGCCAGAGTCTTGCGGCGTGCCCAGTGCGCGGTCATGCTGTCGCCGCTGACCTCACGGTGGGGCGGATCCTGGGTGGCAAACGGAATCGGCAGCTCGAAGTCGTCGGCGTAGATGGCGGCGGCCCAGCCGGCCAGTGTCATGCACTCCTGCACCACCGCGCGCATTTCCGGACGGGGCAGCGGCAGCACCTGTGCGCCCGCTGCGTCGGCCTTGACCCGCACTTCCGGCAGGTCGATGCTCACGGCACCTTCCTGCGAGCGGATATCGCGGCTGACGCCGGCCAGCTCGGCCAGGCGGGTGAATTCGGAATGCCCCTGCTCGAACATGGCCTGCGCCTGGCCGTAGCTGAGGCGCTGTACCCGCACGCGGGTGAGGTGAACCTCGACGGCGTCGGCATTGCCGTTGGCGTCCAGGTCCAGGGCGATGGACAGCGCCGGGCTGGTGTCGCTCAGGCCCAGGCCGGCCTGCTGCACCAGGGCCTCGGGCAACATGTGAATGGTGCGGTCGGGCAGGTACAGGGTGGCTCCGCGTGCGCGGGCTTCGCGGTCCAGCGGGCTGCCGGGCGTGACCAGCGCGGCCACGTCAGCCACATGGACCCACAGCCGGGTCAGGCCCTCTTCCAGCTCTTCCACGCTTAGGGCGTCGTCGGGGTCCTGGTTGCCCTCGTCGTCGATGGCGAAGGCGGGCAGGTGGGTCAGGTCCAGCCGCTCCTCTTCGGGCCATGCGGGCACCGGCAGCTGTACGGCGTCCAGGGCCGTGCCCAGCCGCTCAGCGTAAGGGGTCTGGGCTTCGGTCCAGCGGCCGGCTTCCAGCAGCAGCGCGTGGGCACTTTCGGGCGTTTCAGGGCGGCCCAGTTCACGCAGGGTGCGCGACTTGTCCTGCTTGCCGCGTGCAGTCAGCTCTATATCGGTCCACTGCGCCGCGCTCAATTCGGTGGGCTTGGAGGAATCGGTCATCCTGGCAAGGTAGCAGAAGTACCCGCCCTGACCCACCCACCTTGCCCCCATGCCATAAAAAAACCCGCTCACTGGGAGCGGTTATGTTCAATACTCTAGCGTGTTATGCGGTATTCGTCAAGGCTATGCAGGCGCCAGTGAGCAGTTGAGGGTGTAGACTCCGTCGCTGCGGCGTTCCTGCTGGCTGAACAGCGGCAGGGCCGTCTTGAGCAGCGCGAAGCGGGTCAGGCGGTCATTGTCGCTGTCGAAGCGGACCTCGGCGCCGGGCAAGAAGGCCTGGAAGTCCTGGGTGAACTGTTTGGCGCTGGCGGCCGCCTGCGCGAACTGCGCGGCGCTGAAGTGGCCGGCGGTGCGGTCCACGGTGTACTCGCCTACGCAGGGCTGGCCGGTGAACTGCACCGCTGCGGCGCTGATTTCCTTTTGCCACTGCGGGGTGACGGGCACGGCCACCGGCAGGGAAGACTGGGCGTAGGCCGGAGCAGCGCAGAGGGCAAGGACCGCCAGACAGGTTTTGGGGTTCATGCCGCCAGCATAGGGGAGGAGCCGGGGCCGTGGATAAGTGGGCAACGAATCCGCAGCGTAGCGGGGAGTCTGCGCTGGCTTGCCTGTAGGCCAACGGGGCAAACGGCGGGGCGCCCGGTTGTCTCTGCTTGCCGGTCGCTGTCCCAGGTGCCGCCCCAGCAGCTGAGGTGCGAACTGCTCTGCTGGCCTGGGGCATTACTGGGCCAGATAGTCCCTGAACTCGGCCATTTCGCGTTGCTGGGTCGCCACGATGTCCTGAGCCAGGGCCAGCACGTCGGCGTTCTGCGAGCGGCCCTCGGCCAGCTGCGCCATGTCCACCGCAGACTGGTGGTGCGGAAGCATCGCCTCCACGAAGGCGCGGTCAGGGTTGGCCGCGTGCCCGGTGTGGCCAGCCATGTTCTGCATCTCGGCACGCATGGGGGCGGCGGCAGCCTCGTCCAGACCGCCCAGCGGCTCCAGCAAGGCCGTCATCTGCTCTATTTCACGTTCCTGCGCCATCACGATGGCTTCGGCCCAGCCGCGCACCTGCAGGTCTTCGCTGTTCAGGGCCGGGCGGCTCATCTCTACCGCGCCCTGGTGGTGCGCCACCATCATGGACAGGAACGCGCGGTCGAACGCCTCGCCCTGCAACCCGGTCAGGTCGGGGCCGCCTGCGCCGTGGTCATGCCCAGCCATGCCGGACGCAGTGGCCGGCGCTGAGGTGGTCGGCGCCGAAGTTACTGGTGCTGAAGTGGTTGGCACTGAGGTGCTGACGGCCGAACCCGCTTCCACCTGCGAGGTGCCTGCCTGAGAGGTACTGGTCGGGGAGGCGCTGGCCTCGGAAACGGTGACCGTCTGCTCCGACGGTTTCCCGGTGCAGGATACGGCGCCCAGGCACAGGCTGAACAGCAGGAATTTGCTCTTCCACATGGGCAAAGTATGCGTGTGGCGCGGCTGGCGGTGGCGAGAGCGGCTTTAGCGTTTCTGTTGCCACCGTGGGTCCGGTGGGGCCGCCTAACGTAGGGTCTGGCGCACCCGGTCAGTCAGGGACACCTCACGCGGAGCCGCGAAGGTAGGAAAGTCGGGGGCAAAGGCGGCAAAGCGCTCACGGAAATTCACGTTCAGGAAAAAGTGGCTGTGCTCCTGGGCAAGTTCTGCCGGATTGGGCCTGCCCGGCTTATGGCCCACGCCGGCAGCCAGCGACGGCGAAAAGGTCATCATCTCAATGCGGCCCCGCGCCAGGTCGAATTCCATGCCGCGCAGGTAGCCCTGCCCGCCCTGATAGCCGTTCTGGTAGTCCACCAGGACCATGTCCACCCCTTGGCCGGCGGCGTTGAGGCGGCTGATTCGGGCGCCACGCACCTCGCTGTTGTAGTCGTGGCCATTCAGGGTCAGGAAAATCTGGTTGCTCTGTTCAATCAGGTTTTTCCACAGGTACTCGCCGTTGCTGGTCAGGCCCAGCTCTCCGCTGCGGTAGCCCACCAGGTCGTGCGTGGTGAGGATGGTGGGGCTGCTGGGGTGTTCGCGCATCACCTGCCGCGCCCAGTCCAGCGTCTGCGCCGAGGCCCGCCAGTTCAGGGCGAGCACCAGAAATTCCTGCCCGGCGGCGGTAAAGGTGTGGTACTCGTTCCAGCCGGTAGCGTCGCGGCCACCGAAAGTGCTGCCCTGGGCGGCCCGCGCCGGAGAAAAGCGCCGCAGATACTCCTCGCCGCCCGGAACGCGGTGGCGGTCGTCGGCCACGCTGAGCAGAATGTCGTGGTTGCCGGGCAGCACGCTGTAGGGCACGCCGGCATTTTCCAGCTGCCGCATCGCCTGATCCGCCCGGTCCCACTGGTACGGCATCAGCGGCATATCCACGATATCGCCCAGGTGCGTGGTCAGCTTGACATTCAGCTCCCCGGCATGCGCGGCCAGCCACCCGGTCTGCCGCTTAAAGTGCTCGGGCCAGTAGGCGGAGTAGTACTGCGTGTCGGGCAGCGCCATCAGCATGAAGCTGGATTCGGGCTGCACGCTCTGTGCCGCCAGCTGTCCCTTGGGCGGCACGGCTGCCCCACACGCCGCCAGCGCTGCCCCACACGCCACAACCCATCCCACCTGCCGCCATCCGCGTTTGTTCATAGCTGACCTCCCCTGGGGCCCGGCAGGCGGCCGGGTTCAGGGAGAAGGTAGGGCGCGGGTGTGGTGGGCGTGTCAGGGCGGAGACCAGGGCAGAGGAGCGGCCAGAGCAAACGCCGCCTCCCCGGTGGGGAAACGGCGCTGCGGCTTTGCCCTGGGCTGGGCGCTTCAGCAGTGGCTCAGCTGTGGGTCATATCCAGCGGCACGACCCACTGGGCAAATTCTTCTTCGGTCACGTGCCCGAGTTCGAGCGCCGACTCCTTGAGGCTGATGCCCTTCTTGTGGGCGTTCTTGGCGATCGCGGCGGCCTTGTCGTAGCCGATGTGGCGGTTCAGGGCCGTCACCTGCATCAGGTTCTTGTCGAGGTTTTCCTTGATTTTGGCCTCGTTGGGTTCGATGCCGACGGCGCAGTTGTCGTTGAAGGCCAGGCAAGCGTCCGCAATCAGGCGGATGCTTTCGAGCACCGCGTGGACCATCACGGGCTTGAACACGTTGAGCTGGAAGTTGCCCTGGCTGCCCGCGAAAGCGACGGTGGCGTCGTTGCCGAAGACGCGGGTGGCAACCATCGTCATGGCTTCCGACTGCGTGGGGTTCACCTTGCCGGGCATGATGCTGGAGCCGGGTTCGTTTTCGGGGATGTTGATTTCACCGATGCCGTTGCGGGGGCCGCTCGCCAGCCAGCGCACGTCGTTCGCCATCTTCATCAGGGCACCGGCCAGGGTGCGCAGCGCGGCGGAGGTCTGCACCAGCGCGTCGTGGGCGCTCAGGGCGGCGAACTTGTTCTCGGCAGAGCGGAACTTGTAGCCGGTTTCGGCCTCGTACTTCTTGGCGGCGAGGTCACCGAACTGGGGGTGCGCGTTCAGGCCGGTGCCGACCGCCGTGCCACCGATGGCGAGGTCCAGCAGGCCCTGCTCAGCGTGCTTCACTTCGGCCAGCGCGTAGTCGAGTTGCGCGACCCAGCCGCCGATTTCCTGGCCCAGCGTGATGGGCGTGGCGTCTTGCAGGTGGGTGCGGCCCACTTTCACGAGATCCTTGTACTCCTCGGCCTTGGCGTGCAGGGTGTCGCGCAGCTTGCCGACCGACCCGTAGAGCCGCTCGTTGAGTTCCAGCACCACGGCGATGTGCATGGCGGTGGGGAAGGTGTCGTTGCTGCTCTGGCCGCGGTTCACGTGGTCGTTGGGGTGCACGGGCGACTTGCTGCCCATCTCGCCGCCCGCGATTTCGATGGCGCGGTTGGAGATGACCTCGTTGGCGTTCATGTTGCTCTGGGTGCCCGAACCGGTCTGGAAGACGACCAGCGGGAAGTGCTCGTCGAGCTTGCCCGAAATCACTTCGTCAGCGGCCTGCACGATCAGGTCGGCAATGTCCTGCGGCAGTTCGCCCAGTTCGGCGTTGGCCTGCGCCGCGCCCTTTTTCAGGATGCCCAGCGCACGGATGACGGGGCGGCCCCACACGAAGGTGTCGCGGCCAATCGGGAAATTGTGGATGCTGCGCTCGGTCTGTGCACCCCAGTACTTGGAGGCGTCTACTTCAAGGGTGCCCATGGTGTCGGACTCTTGGCGGATTTTGGTCATGATGCCTATTGTAGGACGCCAAGTGGGCGGCGGCTCAAGCAGTTCCACGCTGCGGCGCAGCGCCGAGCGTGCCTCCTCGTAGCTGGTCATGCCCGGCAGCCAGCTTTGCGGGGCTGCCTCATACAGCGCAAAGAGCATCTGCGCCAGCAAGTCGGGGTCCCGGGTAGCGTGCGGGTTCAGCTCAGCAGCGGAGGAGAGAGGGTGTACGCCGCAGTTATCGGAGCCGACGGGCTGCATTCGCATGTCCGGCAGCAGGGATTTGGCGGGGCTGGGCCGGTGTATAGCGGCTACACCTGCTGGCGCGGGCGCTGCAACGCTACGGCGTAGGCGCCCACGCTTTCTGGGTGCCCGAAGCCCAGCTGCGCGGCCGACTCCTGGGGCCAGGAACACCCCGGCCTGCCTGCTGAGCGCAGGCATTACGCACGGCTGACACCCACTCGCGTATCCTGCTAGGGCTGTTTTCCGCACACAATTTTCCGCCTATCAGCGCTACTTTTTCGCCCCTGGCTCGTTCTAGAGGAGTTCCCATGTCCATGAAACCCACCCTGCTGCTATCCTGCGCCCTGCTGCTCGCTGCCTGCGGTCAGGCGCCCGCTCCTGCTGCCCAAACAGCGCCAGCCACCGCTCCGGCAGCTTCCGTCAGCGCTGCTCCCAGCGCCGAGAGCAGCCTGCAAACCCTGTCGGTCAAGGCCGACGCCCTCAGTGTAAATGTGCCCCAGGGCGCGGCACACGTGACCTTTACCCTGCAAGGCGCTGCGCTGCCCCAGGGCAAAGTGTTCCCGGCGGTCATCCGGGGCGGTCAGGCGAGCGTGAACCTCAGCGGTCTGCCCAAGGGCGACCCCAAGTACACCGTGACCGTCCGCACCTATGACGCCGAGGGCGGCGCAGTGCTGTACACCGCCCAGACCAGCATCAACCTGTCGAGCGGCAAGGTCACCGCGCCCCTGACCTTCGGGCGCGTGACGGCCGACGTGACCGTGGTGGTGGAGGGCGTGTTGCCCGAAACGACTGGCCTGGTGGCCCAACTTGGTGACCGGACCCAGACCCTCACTGTCAAGGACGGCGTGGCGACGGGCACCTTTACCGGCGTGCCGACCGGCGCCGGGCAGACCGTGACCGTGACCGGCAAAGCAGCGGACGGCCGCGAAACCCAGACCGGCAGCCAGACCTTCCGCCACGCCGAGGGCGGCAGCCGGGTGAACGTGCCCCTGACCGCCGTGAGCAGCTGCCCTGCGCCTGCCGGCACGTTGACGGCCATTCCCGCCGTGCAGGGCAGCGGCGACGCCAGCCCCCTGCTGGGGCAGACGGTGACGGTGCGCGGCGTGGTGACCGCCGACTTCCAGACCGGTCTGCGCGGCTTCTTCGTGCAGGACGCGCAGGGCGACGGCAACGCGGCCACCAGCGACGGGGTGTTCGTGTACACCGGCACCGCGCCGCAGCAGGTCCAGGTGGGCGACCTGGTGCAGCTGAGCGGCAGCGTGGCCGAGTTCTACGGCTCCACCCAGCTGAGCGGCATCAGCGCCTTTGTGAGCTGCGGCCGTGGGCAAGCGCCGCAGCCGGTGCCGGTGCAGGCTCCCTTCGCCGACCTGGAACGTTACGAGGGCATGGCCGTCACCTTCCCCGACACCCTGACCGTGACCAACAACTACGGCTATGGCCGTTACGGCGAGCTGGGCCTGAGCAGCGGCGGGCGGCTGTTCAACCCGACCAACGGCAACGAGGCCACCACGCCCGAGCAGAACGCGGCCCGCACCATCACCTTGGACGACGGCAACTCGGCCCAGAACCCCGCCGAGCTGCCTTACCTCAGCGCCGAGGGCACCCGCCGCACCGGCGACACCGTTCAGGGACTTACCGGCGTGCTGCACTACGCCAACAACGCGTTCAAGGTGGAACCCACCGCCGCGCCCAACTTCGTGAATGCCAATCCGCGCCCGGTGGCCCCGCAGGACGTGGGCGGCACGCTGAAAGTGGCCGGAGCCAACGTCCTGAACTACTTCACCACTTTTGGGCCGAACGACCGGGGCGCGGACAGCGCCTACGAATTCGGCCGCCAGCAGGCCAAAGTGGTGGCGGCCCTGCGCGGCCTGGACGCCGACGTGGTCACGCTGATGGAAGTGCAGAACAACGGCGACGTGGCGCTAAACGACCTGGTGGCCAGCCTGAACGCTGCTTACGGGTCGGAGACCTACCGCGCTGTGCAGACCGGCACCATCGGCACCGATGCCATCAAGGTCGCTGTCATCTACAAGCCGGCCCGCGTGACGCCGCTGGGCACCTACCAGACCGACACCGACCCGGTGCACAGCCGCCCCCCGCTGGCGCAGACCTTCCGCGACAATGCGGGTGGCGGCGTGTTCACGGTGGTCGCCAACCACTTCAAGAGCAAGGGCAGCTGCCCCAGCAGCGGCGACATGGACACCGGCGAAGGCTGCTGGAACGAGCTGCGCGTGCAGCAGGCCCGTGCCCTGCTGGGCTTCGTGGAGCGGCTGAAGGCGCAGAGCGGTGACAGCGACGTGCTGCTGATGGGCGACTTCAACGCCTACGGGGCGGAAAAGCCCATCCAGACCATCGTGGACGGCGGTTTTGTCAGCGAGAACCTGCGGATTCCCGCCGAGGAGCGCTACTCCTACCAGTTCGGCGGGCAGTTCGGCTACCTGGACCACGCGCTCGCCAGCCGCAGCCTGGACGCGCAGGTGAGCGGCGTGACCGAGTGGCACATCAACGCCGACGAACCCACGCTGGCCGACTACAACGTGGAATACAAGGCCAACCCCGAGTGCCGCACGAACGTGTGCACCAGCCCCGACCTGTGGCAGAACAACCCTTTCCGCGCCTCTGACCACGACCCGGTGCTGGTGGGCCTGAACCTGACCCGCGACGAGGCGCGCCTGACGCTGAACGTGACCGGCGAACCTGCCGTAACCGCCGGCCAGCCCTACACCCTGAACATCGCTGCGGGTGCGCCACTCAGCCGCCTGACGGTGGACTGGGGCGACCAGAGCGGCGCCGAAACCCTCGACCCGGCGGCTGTCAGCGCCGCGCACACCTTCGCGGCAGCCGGCAACTATCCGGTGACCGTGACGGCCACGGGCGTAGATGGTCAGACGCAGACTGCCCGCCTGAACGTGACCGTGGGCGCCCCTGACGTGACCGACCCGGCTCCCCAGCCGGCGGGCGCCGGCCTGGTCATCAGCCAGGTGTACGGTGGGGGCGGCAACTCCGGGGCCACCTACACCCACGACTTCATCGAGATTTTCAACGCGGGCCGCGCCAGCGTGAACCTGGGCGGCTACTCGGTGCAGTACGCCAGCGCCACGGGCACCAGCTGGGCCGTCACCCCGCTGAACAGCTACGACCTGGCCCCTGGGCAGTACTACCTGGTGCAGCAGGCCAAGGGCTCGGGCGGCACGCAGCCGCTGCCCACCCCCGACGCCAGCGGCATCCTGGCCATGAGCGGCAGCGCCGGTCAGGTGGCGCTGGTGCAGGGCACCGCCAAAATCGCCGCGTCCAGTGACGCCGGCGTGGTGGATTACGTGCCCTTCAGCGGCCTGAGTAATACCACCAGCGCCCGGCGCCTGAATGGGGGCTGCACCGACACCGGCAGCTACGGCGCCGACTTCCAGGCGGGCACGGTGTCGCCGCGCAACACGGCTTCTCCGCTGAACGTCTGTCCCTGACCACCGAGGTAGGCAGGCCGTGCCCGGCAGCGATTGCGGGCGCGGCCTTTCTCGTGCCTGCTGGGGGTCCCGCACGGAATAATCAGCACATGCCCACCGCTCTCCCGCCCGCCCACCAGGCCCGCCCATGACGGCGCTGCTGGCGCTGCTGCCCATCCTGAGCGTGTTTGTCCTGCTGCCGGTGCTGCGGAGGCCAGCTGTGCAGGCGATGACCCTCAGCCTGCTGCTGACCGTGGCGCTGGCCCTGCTGCACTGGCAGGTCAGCCTGCCGGCGGTGCTGGCGTCGCTGGCGCAGGGGGTGCTCGTGGCGCTGTCCATCCTGTACATCGTGCTGGGGGCCATGGCGCTGTTCAGCGTGCTGCAGGTGTCGGGCGCGGTAGAGGTGATGCAGCGCAGCTTCATGGGCCTGACCTCCGACCGGCGCATTCAGGTGATTCTGGTGACCTGGCTGTTCGGGGCGTTCATAGAGGGGGCGGCCGGGTTCGGCACGCCGGCGGCGATTGCCGCGCCGCTGCTGGCTGCGCTGGGATTCCCGGCGCTGGCGGCGGCCGCGCTGCCACTGATCGGCAACAGCACGCCGGTGCCGTTTGCGGCCGCCGGCACCCCCCTGCTGATCGGCATGCGCCAGGGCCTCAGCGAGGGGGGCAGCGTGAGTGCAGCCCTGGTGCCTGCCGTCACTGCGGGCGGGGGGATGGACGCTTTTCTGGGGCAGGTGGGCGTACAGCTGACTGCGCTGGACCTGCTGGTAGGTTCACTGCTGCCGCTGGTGCTGGCCGCGCTGATGACCCGCACCTTCGGGGCGCGCCGTTCCTGGCGGGAGGGGCTGGAGGTCTGGCCCTTCGCGCTGTTCGCGGGGCTGGCCTACACCGTGCCGGCCTGGGCCGCCGCTGCACTGACCGGCCCGGAGTTTCCGGGCATCGTAGGCGGGCTGGCCGGGTTGCTGCTGTGCGTGGTGGCGGTGCGGCGCGGTTTTCTCCAGCCGGCCCGGCCCTGGGACTTCGCCCCGCGTGAGTCGTGGCCGCCCGAGTGGACCGGGCAGCCGCTGCCGCCGCTGCCGCCGCGCTGCACGCCTCCGCTGCCCACCTGGCAGGCCTGGGGACCGTACCTGGCGGTGGGCGCCCTGCTGGTGCTGACCCGCCTGGACGCCCTGCCGCTGCGCGGGTGGTTGGCGGCCCCGCAGCTGGGCTTCAGCGACCTGCTGGGCACTGGCATCTCGCAGTCGCTGCAGCCGCTGTACTTGCCGGGCTTCGTTTTTCTGGTGGTGACAGTGTGCACGGCGCTGGGCTACCGGCTCAGCCCAGGCCAGCTGCGTGCGGCGGCGCAGCGCACCGCCCACAGCCTGACCGGCACGGCCCTGACCCTGCTCACGGCGCTGCCGCTGGTGTTCGTCTTTATCAACTCGGGGCCGGAGTTCAGCGCCAGTGGTCTGCCCAGCATGCCGCTGGCCCTGGCGGCAGCGGCCGCTGGGCTGTTGGGGCCGCTGTACCCGCTGGCCGCGCCGGTCGTCGGGGCGCTGGGCAGCTTCGTGGCCGGCAACGCCACCCTGAGCAACGTGATGTTCAGCCTGTTGCAGGGCAGCGTGGCCGCGCAGCTCGGCACGTCGCCGCAGCTGCTGCTGGCGCTGCAGGCCAGCGGCGCGGCGGCTGGGAACATCATCTGCGTGGCCAAGGTGGTGGCCGCCGCTGCGGTGGTGGGCCTGAGCGGGCGCGAGGGCCAGCTGATGCGCCTGGCCCTGCCCCCGGTGCTGTACCTGCTGGGTGCGGCCGGGCTGCTGGGGCTGCTGCTCAGTTGGCGGTAGGCGGGCACCAGACGCCACGGCCAGAACTGCGCCTCGGCGGTGCGGCCAGCATGACCTGAGCCGGACCTCGGCGCCGCCGAAGGATGCACAGGTAGGAGGGATGCACGGGTAGAGGAGCGGCCCAGTGCGTCCAGCGCACGCTTTGTCCTTAAGCCAGCGTCCATGTGGCGGGCCAGGCCTTGACTTCTCCTGCCTCCTTACCGTACGGTAAGTCACAAGAGATGACCGAACGGTCGGTCATATCCACTCTGTCCCCCTTCAAAGGAGTTTTGCCTATGTTTCTTGCCCTCCGTGAACTGAAATTCAACTGGCTCCGCTCGGCCCTGCTGGGCGGAATCGCCGCGCTGCTGGCCTTTATGGTGTTTATGCTGCTGGGCCTGACCCGTGGCCTGAGCGAAGACAGCGCCGCTTGGATGCTGCATAACCCCGCCGCCACCTTCGTGACCACCACCGACGCCGACAGCAACTTCACCCGGTCGTTTATCGGCAAAGAGGACGTCGCGGCCCTGAAAAAAGCCAATCCGGGCGCGGCTCCCTTTGCCCAGAGCTTCGCCAGCTTCGGCGTGAACAGCGCAGACAGCACCCAGCTGGGCGCCGTGATGATGGGCCTGGAAAAGGATTCCTTCCTGGCGCCCAAGGTCACCGAGGGCCAGGCCATCGGCGGCAGCGGCGCCGTGGTAGACGCCACCCTCAAGGAAGACGGGGTGCAGCTGGGCGACACCATCATCCTCAAGCCCAGCGGCGAGCAGCTGAAGGTGGTGGGCTTTACCGAAGGCGCCCGCCTGAACCACCAACCCGTGATGTTCGTGACGCTGGACGAGTGGCAGACCCTCAACCCCCGCGCCGGGGGCACCGTGAGCGGGGTGGCCCTGGAAGCCGGCGCTGCAGGCGAGTTGCCGCAGGGCCTGGCCGCCCAGACCCGCGCCGACGCGCTGCAGTCGCTGCAAGGCTACAAGGAAGAGCAGGGCAGCCTGCTGATGATTCAGGTGTTTCTGGTGGCGGTGTCGGCGCTGGTGATGGCGGTGTTCTTCTATGTGATGACCCTGCAAAAAACGGCGCAGTTCGGCCTGCTCAAAGCGATTGGGGCCGGAATGCGCACCCTGGCCGGCAGCCTGGTGGCCCAGGTGCTGCTGCTGACGGTAGGCGCCCTGGCTGTGGCCGCTGCCGCGATGTTCGGCACGGTTCAGGTGCTGCCCGCGGGCCTGCCGTTCGCGCTCTCGTGGTCCGCCGTGGCCCAGGCCGGCGGCCTGCTGCTGCTGGTGTCGCTGCTGGGCAGTCTGCTGAGCCTGCGCACCATTGCCCAGGCCGACCCGTTGCAGGCGCTGGGCCAGGGCTGAGTTCCGTGTCCGGGGGGCTGCCTCGCTCCAAGGGAGTTTGGAGCCCTCTGCCCCCTCTGCCCTCCCCACTCCACCGCTCTTTCTCACTCCAAGGAGTTCAAAACATGACTGCATTGACCCGTACCGTTCCCGCTTTCGTTCCGCCTGTGACCGCTGCCCCTACCCTCGCCATGCGCGGTGTGAGCAAAGTATTTGGTGACGGCGACAGTCAGGTGACGGCGCTGCACCCCACCGACTTTGAGGTCTATCCCGGCGAGCTGGTGGCCGTGATTGGTCCCAGCGGCAGCGGCAAGAGCACCTTCCTCACCCTGGCCGGCGCCCTGCAGATCCCCACGGACGGCAGCGTGACCATCGCCGGGCAGGAGCTGAGCCGCCTGAATCCCCGCCAGCTGGCCGATTTCCGGCTGCACCACATCGGCTTCGTGCTGCAGGCCAGCAACCTGATTCCATACCTGAACGTGCGCGAACAGCTGACGCTGGTGCCGGGGCTGGCCGGCCGGGGCGGAGCGCAGGCCCGCACCCTGGCCGACGAACTGCTCGGCAGCCTGGGCCTGGCGGAGCGGGCCGGGCACTACCCGCAGCAGCTATCGGGCGGGCAAAAGCAGCGTGTGGCGATTGCGCGGGCGCTGATGAACGACCCCCAGCTGATTCTGGCCGATGAGCCTACCGCTGCCCTGGACGGCGTGCGCGGCCGCGAAGTGGTGACCATGCTGGCCCGCGAGGTCCGGGAGCGCGGCAAGGCTGCCGTGATGGTCACCCACGACGAGCGCGTGCTGGACCTGTGCACCCGCGTGGTGCGCCTGGAAGACGGCCACGTGACTGGGGCGGGCACCGCGCAGGAATTGGCTGCCGACTGAACTGGTTTCCCGAACGCTGAACTGGTCTCCCGAAGGCGCGGGCGCTGAACCCCGGGCCTCCGGGAGCTTCATGCATATGGGCATTTCCCCAGACTGGGCCACGGCCGGCGGCCCGGCATGGGGAGATGTGCCGCCCTGGCCGCATAAAACCGGTCCCGCGCTATGGTGAACCCATGCCTCTGAAACCTGAAATTCCCAGACCCGAAGCCGAACGTCAGCGCGTCGGTTACGCCGTGGTCGGTTTGGGCAAGCTGACCGCCGAGGAACTGATTCCCGCCATCCGCACCAGCCGGCACGCTTTTCTGGCGGCGCTGGTGACCAGCGAAAAAGACAAGGGGGTGGCGCTCGCCCACGCGAACGACCTGACCGAGGACGACGTGTACACCTACGGCGAGTTCGAGCGCCTGGCCGAGCGGGACGATGTGGAAGCGGTGTTTATCGTGCTGCCCAACTCGATGCACCGCGAGTTCGTGGAGCGGGCCGCCCGCATGGGCAAGCACGTGCTGTGCGAAAAGCCTCTGAGCACGAACGTGGCCGACGCGCAGGCGATGGTGGATGCCTGCCGCGAGGCCGGCGTGCTGCTGATGACCGCCTACCGCTGCCAGTACACCCCCGAGCACTGGGCGGTGCGGGAAGCGGTACACAGCGGCCGGCTGGGCACTGTCCGCACCATTGATTCCATCCACTCGCACACCGAACACGACCCCGAAGCCTGGCGCATGCGAATGGAGTACGCCGGCGGCGGCCCGCTGGTGGATGTGGGCATCTACTCGCTGAACATCATCCGATTCGTGCTGGGCAAAGAACCGCTCTGGGTGTTCGCGGACGCGAACCGGCCGCAGGGCGACCCCCGCTTTGCCGAAATCGAGGAGCGCGTGAGCTGGATGATGGGCTTCGAGGGCGGCATTGTCGCCAACTGCCACACGAGCTACGGTTCCCGCGACACCTCCACCCTGCGCGTGGTGGGCGAAGCGGCCAAGGTGGAGCTGGACCCGGCCTTCAACTACGGCTGCTTGCGGCTGACCCTCACGGATACGGAAGCCGCACACCAGCCGCGCTTTCCCTACTACGACCAGTTCGGCAATGAGGTGGACCACTTCGCGCAGTGTATCCGCGAAGGCAAAATCCCCTGGACTCCCGGCGAGGAAGGCGTGGCCGACCATATCGTGATGGACGCGATTTACGAGAGTGCCCGCACGGGTAAGCGTGTGGACCTGCCGGCCGTAGCTGAGCTGGACGCCTCCCGGGGAGAGCGCCAGCCGGACCTGCCCGGGCAGGGCTGACCTGAGCTAACCTGGCCCGAGCTGACCTGGCCTGGGCGCGGCCCCCGCCTACTGCTGGTAGCGGCGGCCCTTCCAGGCCACTTGCCGGCGGGCGGCCAGCAGGTAGGAGGGCCAGCCCGCAGGAGCGATCAGCGGGGTGAGCAGCACTTCGGCCAGCTCGTCCGGGCGGGTGCGGCGGGTGATGACCCGCACCAGCAGCGCTTCGGCCAGCCCCAGGGCGACCAGGGTGCGGTTGCGGGTCAGGTAAGGCCAGCTGTAGGTGAAAAACACGGCCACTGCCCCCAGCGCCAGCCCGGCCCGGTGCCCGCCGTGAGCGGCCAGCGAGTTCTTGCCGAAGCCTTCAAGAGTTTCGCGGTACGAGCGGTACATCCGCACGCTTATCAGGTCGCCGCCCAGCACCAGCGTAAGGGTGCGGCCACGTTCCTTGAAGCGCCGCGCAAAGGCGAAATCTTCCAGCAGCTCGCCCCGCACCAGGGCGTGCCCGCCCTCCTCCTGGTAGGGGCGGCGCCGGAACGCCATCACCTGACCATTGGCGGCCGAGAGCGCAGGCTGAGGCCAGCGCAGCAGCGGCCAGGGCAGCAGGCCCAGCGTCAGCGTGTCCACCATCGGGGTGAGGAAGCGTTCGCCGGGAGAGCGGTTGTCCTGGCGGGGCCACACGCTCAGCAGGTCGGCGTCTTCGCGTGTCCATGCGTCCAGTAAGGCGGCCAGGGCGCCCGGCTGCCAGGTCACGTCGGCGTCGGTGAACACCAGCACGCTCCCGCTGGCTGCCGCGCCCAGCTGCTGGCAGGCCCAGGGCTTGCCGCGCCAGCCGGGCGGTAAGGGCTGCCCGGCGATGACCCGCGCTCCCAGCGACCGTGCCAGCTCGGCGGTGCCGTCGCGGCTGCCGTCGTCCAGCACGATGACCTCGCCGGCGCCCTGGCGCAGCAGCCCGGGCAGGGTGCCGGGCAGGTTGTGCGCCTCGTCGCGGGCCGGCACCAGCAAGGAGACGCCGCTCAGGTCGGGTGGCGGGCCAGCTGGCCGCCTCAGGTGCGGAAAGGTGGCGGCATTGACCAGCAGCGTGCCGATACGGGCAGCCAGGCTGAGGCCCACCGCCAGTGCGGCAGCTTTTTCCCAGGAGCAGCGGTGTCGTGACATGCGGTTCGGTTCCTTGGTCGGTATACAGAGGTCGGTTAAAAAGAGGGGCAGCTCTATCAGCGACAGTGTAAAGGCTGAGGGCCGTAGCGCAGCTGAAGGCGTGTGCTACGCCGGGCCGGTTCGTTTGCTGCGCCACATGGCCCGCACGGCCAGGGCGGTAAGCAGGCCGATGGCCGCGCCGGGGGCCAGATGAGCGGCAGCAGGCCAGGCCGCCATTTGGGACAGAACCAAGCCAGCGGCGGCCCCGGTGCACGCCCCAGTCAGCCAAAAAGCCCGGTCACTCAGGCCCGGCTGAATGCTCTCGGCCAGGATGCCCAGCAGCAGCAGGGGCAGGCCCAGTAGCAGCGGCAGCAGCCGCACGTAAAAGAAGAATGCCTCCAGGCTGAACGGCAGTTCAGGGTGCAGCACCAGGCTGATGAGCTGGAGGTAAGCCGCCATCAGGATCAGGGGAAGGGCCGCACCGACCAGCACCCGCCACCACGAGAAGCGCGGGAAAGCTTCGCCGGTGCTGCCCGGCTGCGTCGGTTCGGTCATGCCGTTTCGGTCCCGCTGCCGAACTCCGGCCCGCCCAGTGGGTCGTAAGGCAAGCCCAGCAATTCCCCTGCGCCGTTCCAGCCGCTCAGCAGGCTCAGCGGCACGCCGCCGCCGGGGTGGACCGTGCCGCCCACTTGCCGCAGGTTGCCCAGGGTGCCGGCAGGTCCGGCCAGCTGCCAGCCGGGGCGGAGGCTGCCGCTCAGGCCATGCGGGGCGTTGCCATAAAGCGCTCCGGTGGCGGCGGTGCGGGCGTAGTCGGCAGGGGAGAGGGCGTGCGCGCCGGTCACAGGCAGCGGCAGGCGAGCCTGCAAGCGGCGCAGCAGATAGGCGGCGTACCCGGCCCGGTCGGCGGCGTGGCGGGGCGTGGCCGGGGCATTGACCAGCAGGAAGCCCTGCCGCCCGTCCAGATGCAGATAAAGCGTGGGGTCCAGCGGCAGCCGTCCGGCACGGATGTCCTGCCACTCGCCCCGGTACTCCTGCGGCCAGAAGATGTGGTGGGCCTGCCCCAGGTCTTCTGGCAGCCGCAGCTGCACGGCAAAGCCGCTCACCCCCTGCGGGCGGTCCGGGGCGTGCTGTCCCAGCCACTGCTGGGTGAGCGATACGTCCGCCGCGCTGACAAAGGCGTCCGCGTGCAGCTCGCCCCGGTCGGTGTGGGCGGCCACGACCCGCCGGCCCTCGGTGCGCAGGCGGCGAACCGGTGTGCCGTACTCGAAACGCACGCCCAGCCGCTCGGCTGCGGCGGCCATTCTTGCCGCCAGACCCAGCAGCCCGGATGCCTGCTCCGGCCCCGGCGGGTGGGTCAGGTGCCACACACCGCCGCCCAGCTCTACCCAAGCCACGTTGTGCAGCACGGCGGGAGCGCGGTAGGGGTCGGCCCCCAGATAGGTGGCGAAACGCAGCCAGAACGGCGTGAGAAAAGGGCCACTTTGTACCAGCGACGCCAGCGAGCGGCCCGGCTGGGCGCGCCAGCTGTGGCTCAGGCCGTAGCGGGCCAGGGCCGGCAGTGTGGGCGGCGGTCCAAACAGGAAGGTGCTTGCGGCGTCCCGGTACAGCTGGCGGGACAGCCGCAGCAGCCCCGTGTAGTGCGCTGCCTCGGCCCGGCTCAGCTGCGCCAGGGTGGGCTCCAGGCTGCCGGCCACGTTCAGCGCCTGCGGGGCGAAGGTACGCCCGTCCAGCGCCTGATAACGCGTGGTGGGCACGGCGGGCGACAGCTGCGGCGCCGCCCAGCCTAGCCGTGCATGCAGCGCCCGGAACACCTGCGGCATGGTGACCACGGTGGGACCGCTGGAAAAGTCGCGGTAGCCCAGCGCCGCCTTGCCGCCGGGCGTGCCGAGCTTGTCCAGCACGGTCACGTCGGCCCCGGCTCGGCGCAGCCTGAGTGCCGCAGCCAGCCCCGCGAACCCCGCCCCGACGACGATGACCGAGGATGGAGCACGCTTCATTCGGCCTCCTGCGCCGCGCTGCCCTGAGGAACGTCCTGGGCATAGACCCGGCCTTTCCAGACCACCTCGCGCCGGGCCGCCTGGGCGTATACCGGCAGCGCCAGCAGCGGCAGCAGCGGGGTCAGCAGCACTTCGGCCAGGTCGGCGGGGCGGGTGCGGCGGGTGAGGAGGCGGACCGCCAGGCCCTCCAGCAGTCCAGCTGCCACAAGAAGGCGCTGGCCGCTCAGCCAGGGCCAGGTGTAGGTGAGCAGATGCAGCGCGAAGCTGGCCGGCAGCAGCGCCCGCTGCCCCCCGTGGAAACTCAGCAGGCCCTTGCTGAAGCCGGTCACCGACTCGGCGTAGGAGCGGTACATCCGCACGCGGACCGCGCCCCCGCCCAGAATCAGGGTGAGTCGGCCCCCGGCTGCCTTGACGGCGCGGGCGAACATCACGTCTTCCAGCAGTTCGGCCCGTACCGCCGCGTGCCCGCCCAGCGCGTCGTAGCAGGCGCGGCGGAACATCATCACCTGACCGTTGGCGGCGCCCGCCTCGGGGGTAGGCACCGCCAGCAGCGGCCAGGGCAGCAGGCTCAGCAGCACGTCGTCCACCAGTGGCGTGAGGATGCGCTCACCGGGGGCGCGGTTGTCCTGCTGCGGCCACACCGTCATCAGGTCGGCGCCCGACTCGCGGAAGTAGGCGGCGGCTTCGGCCAGGGCACCCGGCTGCCAGGTCACGTCGGCGTCGGTGAACACCAGTACGTCGCCGCTGGCTGCTGCGCCCAGCTGCTGACAGGCCCAGGGCTTGCCGTGCCAGCCGGGCGGCAGCGGCTGCCCGCTCAGCACCGTAGCGCCGGCTTCCCGCGCCAGCTCGGCCGTTTTGTCTTCGCTGTGGTCGTCCAGCACCAGCACCTCGCCGGCCCCCTGGGCCAGGAACCCCGGCAGGGTGTGGGGGAGGTTGCGGGCCTCGTTGCGGGCCGGAATCAGCAGAGAGACGTCGCTCAGGTCGGCCGGAGCCGGCTTATCCTTCGGGCGCGGGCCACCGTGCAGGCGCGGAAAAGTCACCGCATTGACCAGCAGCGTGCCCAGCTTGACGGCCAGGAAGCTGCCGGCCACCAGCTGCGCCGCCCGCATCCAGGCTGCTTGGCTGCGGCCCCTCACAGCCGGTCTCCGGTGATACGGGTCAGCAGGCGGGAAGCGGGCGTTTCCTGCTGCTGCGCCCCCTGCCCACGCCACAGCGCCAGATACCCTTCCGGCGGCCGGTAGAGGTCGGCGGCCTGCAGGTCGGCGTCCAGCCCCGCCAGCTCGCGCGCGAGTGCGCGGCCCAGGTCGTCCGGGGCGCAGGGGCGGCCGAAGCGGGCAAAGGCCGCCGGGGTGCGGTCGGCCCGCAGTAGGACCCGCAGAGCCACCGGAATCAGCGGCACCGGCTTGGCTGGCGTGCTGGCGCTGCGGGCCAGCCAGGCCGCGCCGGGCTGCAGCGGGGCCAGGAGGCTGCCGGGGGGTTGCAGGGCACCTTCGGGGAAAATCATCACCCACTCGCCCGCCTGCGCGGCGCGGGCCAGTTCACGCCGGCGCTCCGGGGGCGTGCAGCCGATGCGCTGCAAGAACGGAAAGCGGCCCAGTTCCGGCGCATTCATCATGATGCGGGCGGGGTGTCCGAACTCCCAGCCGAGGTGCAGCAGCAGGTAGCCGTCCCACCAGCTGCCGTGGTTGGCGGCCAGCACGGCGCCGCCCGCCGGCAGGGTGCCGCGCACCCAGAACCCGCTGAGACTGCGGCGCAGGTCACGGCCGATGGTGGCGCGCAGCATCGGGGCCACCCAGGGAAAGTCACTGGCAGAAGAGGTCATGCGCCTCCCAGTCTGGCATCCGGGGTCAGCCGGCGCGCCAGGGCCAGGGCCGCCAGCATCGCCAGCAGGGTGACGGCAGCCGCGCCGGGTTGCCCCAGCAGCAGCAGGCCGCCCGGCAGGAAAAACAGCTCGGTCAGGTAGGCCAGCGACAGGTCGGGGCCGCTGCCGGCAGGGCGCCTAAGCTCCGGCGCAATCCGGGTCACGGCCAGGCTCAGCAGGCTGCCCACCGCCCACCAGCCCACGAAGTTCTGCAGCGGTGCGCCGGCCCACAGCGGCGCAGGGTCGCTCCAGGTCCAGAAGCCCTGCGAGGTCATCAGCGGCTCCAGGCCCACATCCCAGGCAGCCAGCAGCAGCCCGGCCAGCCAGGGCCGGCCCCGGCTGAGGACAGTGGCGGCCAGCGTGAGTGCGAACCAGCCCAGCGGCACCAGCAGCGGCACGCCCAGCAGGGTCAGGCCCGGGGCACCTGCGTAGCTGTACCTCCCGAACGGAAAGCCGGTGGTGCTGCCCAGGTATTCCACCGCCCAGCCGGCTCCGAAGCACAGCGCCGCCAGCCCGGCAGCCCGGCCCCAGCCCACCCGCTCGGCGGCGTACAGCAGCGCCGCGCCGAACAGTGCCCCAGTGCTGAGGGTCGCCAGCAGCGGGAAGCCGGCCGGCCACAGCGGCACCGGAATCTTGAGCAGCAGGTAGCCGGCCAGCAGCCCCAGCCACGGCTTCAGGAAGGGGCGCGCCCCTTCCAGCCGCCGCAGCGCCTGCGGGTGCAGGAAGAGCATCAGCCCGGTGACCACCAGCAGGTTGGTTACCAGGAAAAACAGCATCTCTTCCAGCGGCAGCGGTCCTACCTTGGGTCCCAGCGTCAGCGCGTCCGACACGCTCCAGATGCCGTTGTGCAGCGCAAACGCGTCGGCGGCCCACAGGTACAGCGTGGGCAGGGTTACGGCGGTCCAGAACAGCCGCGCCCGGCCCAGAATCAGGTCGCCGCCAAAAGCCCACTGCCCGGCCAGCACCGGCAGCGCCCAGGCCGTAATCAGCCCGAAATAGGTGGCGGGCGCGTAGCCGCTGACCAGCGCCGCCGCGCCCAGCATCGCCCCGCCCAGCCACAGCGTGGCCATGCCCCAGCGGGTCAGCCCTGGCCGGGGCGACACCTGCGCGGGAGTGCCGGAGCGCCGCATCAGCCACAGCAGCAGGAGGCTGCTGAGCAGGGTCTGCAGCAGGAAAAAGGCGTATTCCTCGTACGGCACGTAGCCTACGGTGCCCAGCACCCGCTCGGGCGGGTACTCCCAGCCGCCCACGTAGACCAGGTAGTTGTCCCAGGGCGTGGTGTAGACGAAGGCCACTGCCAGCAGCACGCCCAGCCACAGCCGGGTCCAGCGGTCGTCGCGGCAGTACTCGCCGGCCAGCGGGCCGCTGCGCCGGGCGGTCAGCCACAGCAGCAGCAGCAGCGGCGGCACGATAAACACGAGGTGGAATTGCAGGTAGGTCATGGGGTGATGCTTTCCACGGGTCTAAGGGCGCTCACCGCCAGCCCCGCCGGGTCAGGTCGCCTACGATGACCCGCGCCGCGTTGCGCCCCGACGCGCCCATAATGCCGCCGCCGGGGTGGGTGCTGGCTCCGGTCAGGTACATGTTCTTCAGGCCCGGCCAGCGGTACATGCCCGCGCCCAGCCAGGGCCGCAGCGAGAACATCTGGTCCATCGTCATTTCCAGGTGCATCACGTTGCCGCGTGGCAGGTGCAGGTGGTCATTCAGCCACTGCGGGGTCTGGACCAGCTCGCCCACGATGCGGTCACGGGTGCCGGGAGCGTAGCGCTCGAAAGCGTTCAGCACGTATTCGCGGGCCTCGGCAGTGCGGGTCGCCCAGCTGCCCTGGGCCAGCTCGAAGGGGTAATACTGCGCCCACAGCCACAGCACGTCCGACCCCGGCGGGGCCAGCGAATCGTCTACCGCGCTGAAACTCATGGCGACGATGGGCGGGTCACGGGTGGGTTCGCCGCTCAGGTAGTCGCCGTAGCCGCGCAGAATCTGGCGTTCGTCGCGCACCAGCAGGCCCAGGCCGGTGCGCCCCGCTTCGTTCTGCCCGTGGCGGTAGTCCACCTGCCCGTCCAGCGCCAGCCGCAGCACCAGCCCGAAGCCATTGCCCACCCGCACGTCGCGGGCGGCCTGCGGCACGTACTCGTCCGGCAGGGCGTCTGCCGCCGCCAACACGTGCGACCCGGCCACCACGGCGCGGGCGGTGTAGGTGTCACCCCCCGCCAGCCGCACCCCAGCGGCCCGCCCGCCTTCCACCAGAATGTCCTGCACGGCCGCACTGAGGTGAATCTCGCCGCCGTAAGCCTCTATCGCCCGCGCCAGTGCCCGCGTCAGGCCGCCGCTGCCGCCCTTGGGCCGCGCCACGCCGCCCTTGTGGTACAGCGGATGCCACAGCAAAAAGGGCGCACTGAGGGGGTCGGACGGTGGAGGACCGCTCTGGGCCGCCATCCAGCTGAGCGGACTGCTCACCCGCTCCTCGCTGAAATACTCGCGGGCCACCTCACCGTAGGGGCGCAGAATCCGCGCCAGGTTGCGGGCTGCATTCCCTCCTTTGCCGGTGGAGTTCATCGCCATTTTGCCTAAGTCCAGCGGGCCGGGGGCCGACATGAACAGCTCCGCGACCGCTTCGGCCATCGGGGTCCAGTCGTGCAGGAAGCGGCGGTACGCTTCGCCCTGACCGGGAAAGAGGCTGTCCAGTTCGGCGGCCGTGCGCTCGGCGTCGCGGTACACGTACCACGGCCCGGCCCCGAATTCGTCGCCGTCGTAGCAGTGAAACAGCGGGTCCAGTTCCAGGTAGTGCAGCCCGAAGCGGCTCAGTTCCAGTTCGCGGACCACCGGGGTCAGCCGAATCAGGATGTGGGCGCTGCCGCCGTAGTCGAAGCGGTAGCCGGGGACCAGCTCCTCGGTGCTGACCGCTCCTCCCACCATAGACCGCCGCTCGAACACCCCCACCTTCAGTCCGGCACGGGCCGCGTAGGCAGCGGTAATCAGGGCGTTGTGGCCCGCCCCCATCACAATCAGGTCATAGTCCGGCATGCCTGCTCACTATGGCAGGCGGGGAGAGGGGCAAATGGTCGGGGGGCGCCTGGAATAGCGCGCACACTGAGCGGCTCCCAACGCTGCCTGGCAAAATATCCTTGTTGTTGACTTTATGTTGTATTTCTACAACAATATGAGGCATGGTTGCCAAAGCATCTGGGCGGCCCTCGCCCCCGCCGCTCTACAACCGTCTTCCCGTTCTGCGGGCTGAGCGGGGCTTGAGCCGACAGGACTTGGCCGCCGCTATAGCCGTGAATTACCAGACCATCGGGTATCTGGAGCGGGGCGAGTACGCCCCCAGCCTTGACCTCGCCTTTCGCCTCAGCGAGTTCTTCGGGCTGCCCATTGAGGCGATTTTTAGCCGCACACCGTTTACACCGCTGAGTGAAGAAGTGTATGGAGGAAAGAAATGACGGCGCAGATGTTCACACCTACAGCCAAACAGCGAGCCGATGCCCTGAACTTCTATTTTGCTGGATTGGTCTATATGGGAATGAATCTCGTGCTGGAGCAAGCCTTTCACATCTGGAGCAGGCTGGGAAATGGCGAGCAGAGCTCCCAGGTCATGGCCTTCGGCTTTATGTCTCTGCTTCTGTTTTGCTTCGGCTTTGGCCTGACCTTCGGGGCGCGCCGGCAACTTATCGGCTGGGGCTATCCAGACGCAGGCGACAGGGACTTCAGTGAATTCGATGAAAGGCAGCGGCTACAGTTCCTGGAAGCCCAGGCCAAAGCTCAGCGGTTTTACATCGCTCTCGCGGTGGCGGTCGGGCTGCTGCTGATATTTCAGGGCCACCAGGGCTACAGCTGGTTTTTCGCTGTTCAGCTGGCCAGTTTGCTGCTTGCTCTGGTCACGGGTTTACCGACCGCCCTGATGGCCCAGAGTGAGCGCCACTTGGAAGAGCACTAGAGCGCGGCCGTGCCGTGTCCCACAGTGGCGTGCCTCACGCCGGTTGGTCAGTGACGGCGGCTGGGCCGGATTCGGAGACGTGGCCCAGTTCTCCGCTTCCCCAGGTGAAATACTGCCCCCATGACAACCGAACCGAACCCCGGCATTCCCAACCCGGAACCCCAGGGCGGCCTGTACGACGTCGCCATCGTGGGCGGCGGCCCGGTAGGCCTCGCAGCGGCCATCGCCTGCAAGCGCTCGGGCCTGAGCTACGTGGTCCTGGAAAAAGGCTGCGTGGTCAACGCCATTTTCGACTATCCCACCGACATGACCTTTTTTACCACTGCGCCGGAACTGGAAATCGGCGGGCACCCCTTTGTCAGCCCCTTTGACAAGCCCAAGCGCGTGGATGCCTTGCAGTACTACCGCAAGGTGACGCAGGCCGAGGGGCTGAACGTGCGCCAGTACACCCGCGTGGAGAAGGTTCACGCCGCGCCCGCTGGCTTCACGCTGCAAGTCGAAGCGCAGGACGGCCGCCAGGACGTGGTCGAAGCGCGGCGCGTCGTGGTGGCCACCGGCTACTACGACAGCCCGGTGCCGCTGGATATTCCCGGCGAGGACAGCGAAAACGTCAGCCACTACTACACCGAAGCCCACCCCTTTTTCGGCCTGAACGTGACCATCATCGGGGCCGGCAACTCGGCCGCCGACGCAGCTCTGGACCTGATGAACGCCGGGGCCAACGTGACGATGGTGGTGCGCGGCGAGGGCATCCGCTCTACCGTCAAGTACTGGGTCAAGCCCAACCTCGAAAACCGCATCAAGGAGGGGCGCATCGGCGCGCACTTCCGCTCGCAGGTCGTAGAAATCCTCCCCGACGCCGTGCGCGTGCAGCGTGAAGACGGCACCACCTTCTTGCTGCCGACCCACTTCACCTTCGCCATGACCGGCTACCTGCCCAACCTGGACTTTCTGGAAGGGCTGGACCTGCGTACCCTCCCCGACGAGTGCCTGGTGCTGTCGGAGCACCACGAAAGCACTGTGCCGGGCCTGTTCGTGGCGGGGAGCGCCGGCTACGCGGGGCGCACCAATCAGGTCTTTATCGAGAACGGCCGCATTCATGCCGAAGAAGCGGTGGCCGAAATCGCCCGGCAGCTGGCCCAGGCGGAAGCTCAGGCCACAGCGCGGTCAGGGGAAATGGCATAAGAGATAAAGGCCCCGGTAAGACAACTTGCCATTGCCCGGCTGGGACTTGAAATACTGGTGGGATGAAGGTTATTTCCCTCTTGTTGTCGGCGGGGCTGGCGCTGGGCGCCGCTTCTGCTCAGGCCCAAACTACTCAGGCACAGACTAATCAGGCCCAGGCCACCTCTGCCCCGAATGCTCAGCAATCCTCCGTGCAGGCGCGGGCCGCTGCGCCGCTGGTCCTGAGCTTTCAGGCGCAGGTGCCGGCTTACCGCGCCGGCCAGAAGACCACCGTGCCCGTGACCCGTGAACTGCGGATTCCAGCCGAGCGCGCCGCCATCATCCGACAGCGCGGCATCATCACGCAGAGCCTGGGCGAAGATCTGGACAAGTGGGTGCGGGAACTGGCCAGCGGCGGCGGCGCCCGCTTCGAGCAGCAGCAGCAGGGCCAGTGGGTGCTGGTGCAGTACGACCGCTTCAAGCTGGACCCGGAAGCTGCCCGCGCCGCGCTGCTGGCCGCCGTCAAAGACCCGGCCATGAAGCCCGCGCAGGCCAAAGTGCTGTCCCAGACGGCCCCCGAGCGCGACCTGAACTTCTTTATCAGCCGGGGGATTACCGGGCACCTGGGCACCGGCAACACCAACTACACAGGCAGCTCCAAGGCCCGCATGACCAATATTCACGTGGGCGCCAGCCGCTTCAAAGACCGTCTGTTCGAGGGCGGCACCTTCTCCTTTAACCAGTTCCTGGGCCCCATCAACCGTGCAGCGGGCTTTGTAGACGGCCTGGTGATTGCCGGCGACCGCACCGAAGAGGGGCTGGGCGGCGGCATCTGCCAGGTGAGCACCACGGTGTTCCGCAGTCTGTACCGCGCTGGTCTGCCGGTGCTGGAGCGCTCGCCCCACTCCTATCAGGTGGGGTACTACAAGCCGCAGGGCCTGGACGCCGCCATCTACCAGCCCACCTTGGACCTGAAGTTCAAGAATGACACCGGCGGGGCCATCTGGTTCCAGACCGACTGGAACGACGCCACCGGCGAATTCAACGTGTACGCTTTCGGCAAGCCCCGCGACTTCGAGGTGCGCCTGAGCGAGCCGCGCATCATCAAGACCATTCCCGCGCCCGCCGACCGCACCATTGTCAGCTCCAAGCTGGCCGCCGGTCAGCGTCAGCAGATCGACTGGGCGATGCCTGGCGGCACCCTGGAAGTGGACCGCCTGTTTGTCCGCGACGGTCAGGTGTTCAAAAAGGAAACCCTGAAGAGCAACTACCGCCCCTGGCCCAACATTTTCCTGGTCGGCAAATAAGCCCGGTAAGCCAGTAAGTGGGCAGCAGAGAGCAGAGGGCCGGTCAGCTGGTCCTCTGCCTCTGCTCTCTGCTGCCCTGCTCTGTGTGTGCTGCTCTGTGGCCCCACCGTCTTGGCCTATGTGATTACTATGTGGGACGTGCGCCGCTTTTTGCCCCTGCTGCTTGTGCCTGCCTTCTGCGCCGCTTGCGGCCCCGCGCCCGAGCGGCATCTGGCGGGTGTGCTGCGCTACGAGGCCCCGGCTGGGCAGCACCGCTCCGGTTCGCTGGCCTACGACCTGACGCCGCCCCCTTACGGCGACCACAACGCACTGTGGCAAAACTGCGGCGTATATGCGGCGCCGCTTTATCCCGAGTACGCCCTGCACAGCCTGTCGCACGGGGCCGTGTGGCTGACCTACCGCCCCGACCGGGTGCCCGACCCGGCGCCGCTGGCTGCACTGGCGAAGGGACGCAAGGTGCTGCTCAGCCCCGAGCCGGAGCAGGCCGCCGCCATCACTGCCACCGCCTGGAACGCTCAGCTGACTGCCGACCAGGCCGCCGACCCGCGCCTGGCCCAGTTCGTGCAGGAGTTCATAGATGCGGGCACGGCTCCGGAAGCGGGCCGCAGCTGCGAGAAAGGGCACACGGGAACGTGGGAGTAGGCCCAGCCCTCCGCTACCACCACCCTTGCCGCCGGAACAGCCAGAACATGCCCAGTGCCACCACCAGCATGCTGCTGAGTGCCGCCCCGTAGCCCCAGGGCTTGTTCAGCTCCGGCATGTACTCAAAGTTCATGCCCCAGATACCGGCCATAAAGGTCAGCGGCAGGAAAATGGCCGATACGACCGTCAGCGTTTTCATCACCTGGTTCACGTTGTTGCTGATGACGCTGCCGAAGGCTCCCATCATGCTGCCCAGAATGTTGGAGGTGATGGTCGCCATCTCGATCGCCTGGAGGTTCTCGATCAGCACGTCGTCCAGCAGGTCGGCGTCGTCCTCATAGGTCTGGAAAATCCGGTCGCGCTTGGCCCGCTCCATCATCGCCTCGTTGGCTTTGAGGCCGGTGATGAAGTACACCATGCTCTTTTCGAAGTTGAGCAGGTCCAGCAGTTCCTCGTTGCGGGTACTGTTTTCCAGGCGGTCCTCAATTTGCTCCACGTCGCGGTTAATCTGCCGGATATCAATCAAGAAGCGCTGGGCGTTGCGCAGGAACAGCTGCAGGGTCAGCCGGTTTTTCTTGGCCGTGCTGATACGCCGCACGAAGCCGCTGACCACGTCGCGAATCAGCGGATTTTCTATGGCGCAGATGGTCACGAGGCAGTGGTCGGTATGCAGAATGCCCAGCGGCACGGTGTCGTAGGGAATATCGCTGTCTTCGGGCAGACGGTAGCTGGTCTGCATGATGATCAGGAGCTCGCCGTCTTCCCGCTCGAAACGTGAGCGTTCGTCCGGGTCAAGCGGGTAGCTCAGCACGTCGATATCCAGCCCCGTTTCGCGGCTGATGCGGGCCAGCTCCTCGATGGTGGGGTCGGTGGCGTTGATCCAGCAGCCGTCGGTATAGCTGTCGATGGTGGTCAGCCGGCCGCCCACCGAGCGGTAATAGGTCAGCATGGGCTGGCCCCGGAAAATGTCAGTGCAGTGTGGTAGAGCATGGGTGAACCTCCCGGAAAAGCAGGGTCAGGGGCGAAGAATGACGGGCCGCCGGTCTGGAACTGGGGGGTTCGGGATCAGCTTGCATGGGATTCATTCGTTCACCTCCTTCTTGCCGCAGGATGGGTTCAGCCACCGGTTCAGCTTCAGCAATAAGGGGCCGCAGGGACATGAACATGCTCAGTGTGCGGCCCGCGTCTTTGGGCGTATCTATTGTAATGGTTGGGCCGGCCCGTGTAACTGCTGGGCCGGCCTGCAAGCACTGCAGCTGGTAAACAAAAGAGAAGGCAGGGGTTCCCAGGGGCTGCAGGTGTGGCCCAGCCTGTGCTCTCCGCTCAAGAAAAGCGCCCCCGCCGCAGAGGCAGAGGCGCCACGTCACGCTGATGCGTTACAGCTCAGGCGTACTCGGACTCAGGCGTGCTCGGGCTCGAAGCCGAACATGCCCTTCAGGTCAAAGTCCAGGCTCTCGCCCCCGGCCTTGATGGTCTGCGACAGGCTCTTGGTTTCGGGGAACAGGCGGGCAAAGTAGAAGCGGGCGGTGTCCAGCTTGGCCTGGTAAAAGCCGTCCTGGTCCTGACCGGCGACCACCTTGTCGGCGGCAATCTTGGCCATGCGGGCCCACAGGTAGCCGTACACCACGTGTCCGAAGTAGCGCAGGTAGTCCACCGCCACGGCGTTCACCTCATCCGGGCCTTTTTCGCCGCCGTCCATCGCCTTCTGGCCCACCAGCATGGTGAGGGTGGCCAGCTGGTTGGCGGCCTTGCCCAGCTGGGTGATGTACTCGCCCACGACTTCGTCGTCTTCGTTCTCGTCAGCGAAGGCCTGCAGGGTGCCGGCCAGGGCCTGCAGCTTCTTGCCGCCGTCCATCAGTACCTTGCGGCCCAGCAGGTCCAGGCTCTGAATGCCATTGGTGCCTTCGTAAATCTGGCCGATGCGGGCGTCACGCACGAACTGCTCCATGCCCCACTCGGCGATGTAGCCGTGGCCGCCAAAAACCTGCTGGCTCTGCACGGCGATATTGAAGCCGTTGTCGGTCATGAACGCCTTGGCGATGGGGGTCAGCAGGGCCACGGTATCGGCGGCTTCCTTCTGTTTGGCTTCGTCGGGGTGGTGCGCTTCGGTGTCCAGCGCCAGCGCCAGCCACAGGGCCAGAGCGCGGCCCGCTTCCGTGTAGGCCTTGCCGGTCATCAACATGCGGCGCACGTCAGGGTGCACGATGATGGGGTCGGCCTGCTCGGCGGGGTTCACGCGGGGCTCGGCGCGCATCTGGGTGCGGTCCTTGGCGTAGGCCACCGCGTTCTGGTAGGCCACTTCCCCCAGGCCCAGGCCCTGAAGGCCCGTACCCAGACGGGCAGCATTCATCATGATGAACATGTGGTTCATGCCGCGGTTGACCTCGCCAACCAGCCAGCCTTTGGCTCCGTCGAAGTTCAGCACGGCGGTGGCGTTGCCGTGGATGCCCATCTTGTGTTCCAGGCTGCCGCACACCACACCGTTGCGCTCGCCGGGAGTGCCGTCCGCGTTCGGGACGAACTTGGGAACCAGGAACAGCGAAATGCCCTTGGTGCCTTCGGGGCTGCCTTCCAAGCGGGCCAGCACCAAGTGGATGATGTTGTCGGTAAAGTCATGCTCGCCAGCAGAGATGAAAATTTTGGTGCCGGTGATGCTGTAGGTGCCGTCGCCATTGTCGGCCGCCTTGGTGCGGATGATGCCCAGGTCGGTGCCGGCATGCGGCTCGGTCAGGCACATGGTTCCGGTCCACTCGCCGCTGATGAGCTTGGGCAGATACAGCTGCTGCAGCTCGGGGCTGCCCACTTCGCTCAGCGCACTGACAGCGCCGTGGGTCAGGCCCGGGTACATGGCCCAGGCCACGTTGGCGCTGTTCATCATTTCCAGCATGGCGTTGGCCACGGTATGGGGCATGCCCTGTCCGCCCCACTGGGGGTCGGCGTCCAGCGCAGGCCAGCCGGCCTGCACGTACTTCTGGTAAGCGGCCTTGAAGCCGTCGGGGGTCTTGACGTCGCCGTTTTCGCTGCGCTGGCAGCCCTGCTGGTCGCCGGTCTGGTTCAGGGGCAGCAGCTCGCCTTCCACGAAGCGGGCGGCTTCTTCCAGCACCTGGGCCATCAGGTCGGCGTCGGCGGTTTCGTTGTCCTGATAAAAGGGCATCTGGGCCAGCTGGGCTGGAGCGTCCAGCAGTTCGTTCATCACGAAGCGGAAATCACGCAGGGGGGCTTTGTACTGAGGCATAGAAATTCTCCTTGGAGGATGAGGGATAGGGGCAAGCGGGCAGCGGAGGTCATCCCTGGCACATTCCGCCTTGTCTGCTGTAACCGGTCCGGAATAAGAGGCGGCAAGCAGGCAGGGCTTCTTGCAGGGGGCCGGGCCAGGGCCCGGAAAGAAAAAAATGCAAAAACTTGAACCCAGTCTAATATTTTCTGCGAGGCTGGGTCAATCGCCCCGGTCCGGGGACGGCAGACCGCCAGAGAGCGGAATGAAGCAAGGAGGCAACCAGGGACAGCCACACGGCAGCAAAAGACAGCACCCAGGACGTAAAGATTTACATAGCGGTGTATGAGGCGGGCCTTATACACTGACGCCTGCTTGGCGCATCCCCAACCGTGTCACTTCTCTCTCTGCTGACCAGAAGGCTGAACTATCTTCACAGGGAACGGCTGTGACCCGGTCGGGCTTTGGGCCCGGAAAGCAGGGTGCCGGCCCGGCGGACCGGAGCGGGAAAAACCTCAGGTGGTCTCGCTCCAGGGCCTGTCAGACTTCAGCACCTTCTTTACAGGCCTCTTTTCCCTGGCTGAAAAGGGCTTGTTCAAATTTCTGCCGCATCAGGAGTACTGAAATTACTGTGACGACTTCCGAATACCCCAGCCTGGTCTGGCACCTGAAAAACACGGAACTGCTTGCCGAGCTGGAACCGGACGAGTTGGAACGTCTGGCGACCGTGACCTCGCTGCGCACCTACCACGCCGGCGAGGTGATTTACCGCATGGACGACCCAGCCGACGCCTTGTATCTGGTGTGCAGCGGCATGGTCAAAATCTGCAAGCTGTTTCCCAACGGTAAGGAAGCCATTTTGGGCGTGGTCGGCACGCAGGGCAGCTTCGGCGAACTGCTGCTGCGCCCCGGCGAGTGCCGGCCGACCCAGGCCGAGGCTCTGGAGACCACCCGCCTGATTGCCCTGCCGCAGGCCGAGCTGCAGCGCCTGATTTCGCTGCGGCCCGAGCTGGCGCTCAAACTGGTAGGCATGCTGGCGGACCGGCTGTTCGAGGCCCAGCACTGGTGCGCCACGGTCAGCGCCTATTCGGCCGGTGAGCGGGTCGCCAGTCTGCTGGCCCGCCTGGGCCGCCAGTTCGGCGTCAAGCACCCTCAGGGCACCGAGCTGAACGTCAAGCTGAATCAGGAAGACCTGGCCCGCATGATTGGCGCCACCCGCGAAACGGTCAGCCACTCGCTGCACAAGCTGCGGCGCGAAGGGGCCATCGTGCGCCAGCGCAGCCCGTTTATCCTCAATCTGGAAGCTCTGGAAGCCTACGTAGACGCCTCGGCCCGCTAAAGGCCGGTAGGGAAAAGGCAGACGGGGAAACGGAAGGGGGAGGGGGCCGCAGCGACATATCTGCGGCCCCCTCCCGTCATCTGGTGTCTCGGGACTGGTATCTCAGAACTGGTGTCTCAGGGGGCGCGGTGCAGGTTGTAGTCCGTCAGGCGCTCCATGGAACGGGGGTTGCCGTTTCCGACCGGCAGCGAGGCGTCGTACAGGTTCCAGCCCCGGTTCACCTTGAGTGGGGGAATGTTCAGCCACTCGCCGGACTTGTACCCTGCAAACTCGCCCGGCTGCAGGCTGAAAATCAGGAACTGATTGTTGCGGGCGAACGGCTCGCCCACGTCGTACTGGGCGTCATTGTTGATGTCGTCGAAGGCAATGACCTGATAGGCGCCGACGACGTTGGGTGCGGCGGGCAGGTCCACGCCGTACTGCCAGCCTCCCTGCGGCTGCGCCAACTTGTTTTGCGCAAGGTTGGAGGTGTTGGTCACGGTCTGCGGGAAACCGGCGCCCACCAGGTTGAGGCGGAGGTTGGCGTCCTCTCGCCACTCGCCGCTGATGGTGCCGCTCAGGTCATGGTCGGCAGGCAGGCGTGGCGCACTCTGGCAGGCGGCCAGCAGCGGAAGCATGGCGGCACTGACCAGGAGAGGCCGCAGACGGGTAGGCAGGGCAGGCAAGTGACTGGGCATGGCCCTAGCGTAGAGGGTCACGGCAGGGTTGTAGTGAAAGCGGTGTCAGCTGAGCGCGGGCCGGGGCCGGGCGCTGGGGCCGGGCGCTGAGCGGCGGGAGTGCCTCTGCTTTCCCCGAGCAACCCTTGCCGGACTTCTCTCCCTTGCCGTGGCTGGTGGAGAGGACTCCTCTACACTGCGGCTATGTTCACTCCGCCCAGTGCCGCTCAGCGCCTGCACCTCAACTTCAACGAGAACAACCTCGGGATTTCGCCGCTGGCCCGTCAGGCTCTGGAGGAGTGCCTGGTGCAGGTCAACCGCTACCCCGACCGTCCCCACGGTGAGCTGGTCGCGGCACTGGCCGCGCACCACGGAGTCAGCCCGCAACAGGTGGTGCTGGGGGCCGGGTCGTCGCAGAGCATTCACGTGATTATTGAAGCGGTGGCCCGCCGGGCGCAGGACCGGGGGCAGGCCGCGCAGGTGGTGATGCCGCTGCCCACTTTCGACGCCGGCCTGACCGCAGCGGCGGCGCGGCGATTGCCGGTGCGGGGTGTGCCGCTGCTGGACAACCTGGAAGCCGACCTGGCCGCCCTGCAAGCTGCCTGCGAGGATTTCAGCGGGCAGAGCATTGTGTACCTGTGCAACCCCAACAACCCCACCGGCACGGTGGTGTCCAGTGCCGAGCTGAAGGCCTGGGTACAGAGCGCTCCAGACACCTTTTTCCTGATTGACGAGGCGTATGTGGAGTTCGTGGACGACCCCCGTTTCACGCCCGCCGACGCCTGGGTGCGGGAGGGCCTGGCGAACGTGTGCGTGGTGCGCACCTTCTCCAAGCTGCACGGGCTGGCAGGCCTGCGGGTGGGCTACAGCCTGTCCACTGCGGAGGACGCCGGGCTCTTTGCCAGCTTTGTACCTGAAATGCCGGTCAACCTGCCGGGCCTGCTGGCCGCCCGCGCCTCGCTGACCGATACTGAGTTCCAGCGCCGCAGCCTGGAGCAGACCCTGGAAGCCCGGGAGATTGTGCTGGAGACGCTGGACCGCCTGGGCCTGCGCTACGTGGGCCCGAATGGCAACTTCGTGTTTCACGAGCTGCCCCACAGCGTAGGCGACAACCGCAGCTACCGCCGCCGCATGCGCGAGCTGCATATCGTGGTAGGGCGCGATTTCCCCGCTTACGAGCGCTGGAACCGCCTCTCGCTGGGCACGCCGGAAGAGATGCGCCACATGACCGCCGAGATGATGAAAGTGCTGGGCGCGCTGGAATAGAGTCACCGGAAGAGGACTGCTGGAAGCGGGCAGGGGCCAGCGCTACCCCGGTGCCGCCGGCCCCGCTACTCTTCCAGCGTGCTGAGGTCGCCGGGGTCCTCGCCCAGCGCCTGCGCCCGCAGGACACGGCGCATAATCTTGCCCGAGCGGGTCTTGGGCAGGCTGCCCACCACCTCAATGCGGCCTGGCGTGCCGATGGGGCCCAGCTCGCGGCGCACATGCTCGCTGATGCTGGCCCGCAGGCCCCGGCCCACCCGGTCCTCGAACCCCCGGCGCAGAATCACGTAGGCCACGATGCTCTGGCCCTTGAGGTTGTCGGGCAGGCCGATGACAGCCGCCTCGGCCACGGCGGGGTGGCTGACCAGGGCGTCTTCCACGTCGGCCGAGCCGATGCGGTGCCCGGCCACGCTGAGCACGTCGTCCGAGCGGCCCAGAATCGAGATGTAGCCTTCCCCGTCGCGCACAGCCAGGTCGCCGGAAGTGTAGCCTGCCGGATTTTCCTCCCACACGGCGCGGTACTTCTCGTCGTTGCCGTACACGCCGCGCATCATGGAGGGAAAGGGCCGGCGGACCACCAAGTAGCCCTGTTGCCCGGGCGGCAAACTGCGGCCCTCTTCGTCCACCACGTCCACATCTGCGCCGGCCACCGGCTTGCCGGCGTAGCCGGGCCGCACGTCCCAGCGCGGGTGGGTTGCCAGGGTGGGGGCGCCCAGCTCGGTCTGCCACCAGTTGTCGGCGATGGTGGCGTGTGCGCCTTCGCCCAGGCCGCCCGCCAGGTGTTCCTGTGCCCAGCGCCACGCCTCGGGGTTGAGCGGTTCGCCGGCCACCGCAATCACCCGCAGGGTCTCCAGCTCGTAGTCCTGCAGCACCTCCGCGCCCAGCTTCATGAACATGCGGATGGCGGTGGGCGCCGTAAACAGCACGTTCACGCCGTATTTCTCGACCAACCGCCAGGTGACGCCGGGGTCGGGGTAGTCGGGGGCCCCCTCGCGGAACATCACCGTGCTGCCCGAGACCAGCGGCGCGTACACGATATAGGAGTGCCCCACAATCCAGCCGAAGTCGCTGGTGCAGTAGAACACGTCGCCGGGATGCACGTCGTACAGGGCCTGCATGTGGTAGGCGGTGCCCACCATGTAGCCGCCGTGGGCATGCACCACGCCCTTGGGCTTGCCGGTGCTGCCGGAGGTGTACAGCACGAACAAGGGATGCTCGGCGTCCACGATTTCGGCTTCAGCACGGCCGTGCCGGAACAGCTCCTCCCAGGCCACCGTGCGCGAGTCGTGCTCGCGGTGCAGCTCACCGATGCGCTCCCACAGCACCAGGTAGTCCACGTCAATCAGGTCGCTGATGGCCTCGGCCGCGACCGAGTACAGGTCCACCAGCCGGCCCCGGCGGTAGCCCACGTCCGCCGTGATGACCACCCGCGCCCCGGCGTCCTGAATTCGGCCTCGCAGCGCCGCCACGCCCAGGCCGGCGTACACCACCGAATGCACCGCGCCAATCCGGGCGCAGGCCAGCATGGCAATCACGCCCTCGGGGGTCAGCGGCATATAGATGACCACCCGGTCGCCCTTCTGGACGCCCAGGTGTCTCAGGCCGGCGGCGGCCCGCTCGACCCTGTCGTGGGGGTGCCGTAGGTGTAAATCTGCGCCTGCTCGTCTTCCGAAATCCAGACCAGGGCGGCGCGGGTGCGGTTCTCGCCGCGTGCGTGCCGGTCCAGTGCGTTCAGGGTGATGTTGGTCTGGCCGTCCGCAAACCAGCGGTGATAGGGCCGCTCCCAGCGCAGCGCCTCGGTGGGTTCGCGGGTCCATTCGTAACGCCGGGCCTGCTGGAGCCAGAAGGCGTCGGGGTCGTGTGCGGCAGCCTCAAGATCTTGGGCAGGGTCGGAGCGCAGGCGGCCTAGCACGCTCTGCGGGGTGGGGTAGGACTTGGGGGCGGCGTCGGTCATGGTGGGGCCTCCAGGGGTAGGAAAAACAGGGCTGCAGAGAACAGGACTGCGGCTGTGGGCCAGGACGTGAATGTATGGAATACCGCTCCATTCTAATCTTTATGCACCCATTTGCCCAGGTCGCTCCCGTCCCGGCCCGCGTGGGAGTGGCCGGGTTTGTGCGCTGGCCGGTTCTGCCGGGGGCGGGTTCACCCGCCAGATGAGTCAGGGAAGATAAGGGTTTGATGCATCTAGAGAGAGAGGAGTACAGCTCTTCCAGTTATGTCATTTACATAATTCGTGCTAAGATATCTGTATGAAGAACGCTCCTCTGATTCTGGAATTTGGCAGTGTGCGCCTGCCCGTCAGCCCCGACGGCTTGTTGCGGGCCAGTTCGGCGCTCGACCAGCTGGACGCCGGCCGGGTGGACTGGGACTGGTTCAGCGATAAGCATGGCCTGCGCAGTCCCAAGCGCGATTTCGGGGATGGCCCTGAGCCGACCCTGAGCGTGGCCGAGTTCACGGCGCTGGCCTTCCGGCTGGATACCCCGGCGGCCCGGCGCTGGCGCAAGCGGGCGCAGGACCTGCTGGGCGCCGCCATGCAGGGCGATGTGAAGCTGGCCGCCCAGATTGCCGAGCGCAACCCGGACCCCGCCGAGCGGCGCTGGCTGGCGGCCCGGCTGGAAAGTACCGAGGCCCGCCGCGAGCTGATGAGCACTGTGGCCCGCCGGGGCGGGCACGGTCCCGTGTACCGGCAGCTGGGCAGCCTCAGCAACCGCTCGGTGCTGGGCATGAACAGCACGGCCCTGCGCCGCGAGCGCGGCGTGAAGAACACCCGCGACGGCCTGAGCAGCGCCGAGCTGCTGCGGATGGCTTACCTGGACACGGCCACCGCCCGCGCCCTGGAGGAGCGGGACGTGCAGGGCAACGCGGACATTCTGGCGGTTCACGGCGAAACGCTGGCCCGCGAGCAGCGGCTGTGGGACGCCGGCGCCCTGCCCCGTAGCGGCTGACATCCGCAGCAGAGGAGGGCGGCCAAACGCTAAATGCCCCTTCAGCTGAGTTCAGCCTTTGCGCGGGCTGTGGCGTGGCACCCTGGAGCCATGACTTCCAGCGATGAAATGAAGAACCAGAACACCTCCACTCAGGACGCCGCCGAGGGTGAGCGCGGCGGTCAGACCGGCCAGCAAGAGCCTCAGGCCAGCACCCAGGAGCCGGCCGAGGGCAGCCGCAGCAGTGCAGAAGGCGACGCCACTCCTAGCCGTGACTGAACCGTCCCTCTTTCCGCAGGCCGCCCGCCCCCTGAATGCCGAACTGCCGGCTGGGGAGCGGGCGGCTCTGCTGCTGTGGATGCGTGAACGGCTGCTGGCGGAGTACGGCGAGAAACCGCTGGTGCCCCGCCGTGAGCCGATGCATGAGCTGATCAGTACCATTCTCTCGCAGCGCACCAACTGGCGCGATGAGGACGCGGCGTATGCCGAACTGCGCATGCTGGGCGACTGGGACGCCATTGTGGCCGCGCCGGTAGAGCAGGTGGCGCACGCGATTCGCCGCTCCAACTATCCCGACCAGAAAGCCCCCCGCATTCAGGCCACCCTGCGGGCCATCCGCGAGAAGCGCGGCGGCTACGACCTGGATTTCCTGGCCGAGCTGCCGGTGGCCGAGGCCCTGAGCTGGCTGACCGACCTGCCCGGAGTGGGGGTCAAGACGGCGTCGCTGGTGCTGCTGTTCAACTATGCCCGCCCCGTGTTCCCGGTAGATACCCACGTTCACCGCATCAACACGCGGGTGGGCACCATTCCCAAGATGGGCGAGCAGACGGCCCACCGCGCCCTGCTCACACTGCTGCCGTCCGACCCGCCGCTGCTGTATGACCTGCATGTCAACCTGCTCAAGCACGGCCAGCAGGTCTGCACCTGGAACAACCCCAAATGTGGCCGTTGCATCTTGCGTGAGCGCTGCGACGCCTACGCGGTGTACGGGGACGCCGTACCCAGCTTCAAGAAATAGGCGCCGCCGGGAGCCCGGTGGTTGCGGGGTCAGGAGCGGGGGACCAGCTATCCGGCGCCACACGCGGCACCCCTACCTCTGAGCGCGAACACGGTGGCAAGGTTTATGTCTGCCACGCGACCAGTGCCGTGAAGAACAGCTATGTGGCGGTCAACGTGTCTCAGAATGCTGCCGAAGCTCACCTGCGGCACGAGCACAAGCAGGCGCAGGGTGGAAAGGCACCGCGTGACTGGGTAAGTCTGACCACCGACCTGCCCAGCTGCACGCCCGACGAGCTTTCCCGCCCGTTCAGCCTCTAATCTTCTGGGAGTCCGGCGACAGGGCAGGACCTGCAAATGTCCCTGCCGTGGCGCCGGGCGCTTAGCCCCGGTCGCGCTCGCGCAGCACCAGCTGAATCAGGCCGGTCAGCAGCAGTTCGGCGTCCGGGCCGGCGATAGGCCGCAGCTCCTGCACGGTGAAGCGCCGCGACAGCAGCGAACGGTTCTTGCTGATGCGCGCCACCTCCGTGCCGGCTGTGTCGCGTACCGTGTAGGTAGGGTTCACTAGGTAGTCGAAGCCCAGCGCCAGAAAGTTGCCCACAAAGGGGATGGCGTCTACGGCGTTCTCCACCAGACTCATCCAGGGCTTGTCGTCGCGGATGGTGTAGCGCGCCTGACCCTGGCCGTCCGTGAGGTCGTAAGCGGCACCCCACAGGGTCCGTACGCCCTGGGAACCGAGCGCTCCGACCGGGCGGCCATTCTCGGCCACAATCAGGCGCTGGGCTTTCCAGTCCATAGCGCCGGCCAGAAAGCCTTTGGCCTTGATGGAGTAAAGCTGCTGGCGCTTGGCCTCGTCAGCGTAGATGCGGACCTCGTCACGCACGCTGAACAGCTTTTCCTTGACCACGGCCAGCAGCTGCCCATGTGCGTCGGTCACGCGGATTTCGGTGCGGACGCTCAGGCGGAACTCCATCTGGACAGGGAAGGTCACGTTTTGCAGGCTCATGCCTGTCACTACGCGCCTAGTGTCCGGCGGGTTCCGGCTCCCACAGGTCAAAGCGGCTGCCGGGCCGCAGTCCCTGAGCGGCAGCCCAGGCGGCGGCAGGCTGCGGCTTCTTGCTGGCCGGCTGCACGGTCCGAATCTGCACCGCGCCCTCACCGCTGGCTACCGTCAGGGTGTCACCGCTCATGTCCAGCACCGTTCCTGGCTCGCCGCTGCCTGAGGGGGCCACGCTCAGCCCATCCAGCTTGAGGCGAACGCCGCCTAGAAAAGCTGTGGTCTGCGGCCAGGCGGCGACACCTCTGTACCTGTTGACGGTCGCCGTGGCCGGGTCATTCCAGCGCACGAAGCCGTCTTCCTTGGTCAGCAGTGGCGCGTGGGTGGCCTGGGCGTGGTCCTGCGGCTGCGGCGTCAGCCCGGGCCGCTCACCGACCACCTGCACCGCCAACCGGGCAGCCTGCTCGGACAGCGCCGCGCTCAGCTCCAGCGCGGTCCAGTGCGGCGCAATGGGCAGTTCCTCTTGCCGCAGCACTGGGCCGGTGTCCATGCCGGCGTCGGTCTGCATGATGGTGGTGCCGGTCACGGTGTCGCCGTGAATCAGGGCCCACTGAATCGGGGCGGCTCCGCGCCATCTGGGCAGCAGGCTGGTGTGCGTGTTCAGGAACTCGTAGGGCAGGGTGTCCAGCAGGCTCTGGGGCAGCAGCTTGCCGTAGGCGCAGGTCACGGCCACTTCCGCGCCCGACTCACGCAGCAGAGCAGCGAATTCGTCGTTGCCCCGCAGTTTTCGCGGTTGTGCCAGCGGCAGTCCCAGCTCAGCGGCGCGGGCGGCCACGGGCGGCGGGGTCAGGCGCAGGCCGCGCCCCACGGGTTTGTCGGGCTGGCTGACCACCAGCACCACCTCGAACGCCGCATGCAGCGCTTCGAGCACCGGCACCGCGAAGGCCGGCGACCCGAAAAAAGCCACCCGGCGGATGGAGGCATGGGCCGAGCTGCCGGTCTCAGAGCCGCTCGTCACGGTGCTCCTCGGCGCCTTGCCGGGCCTGCTGTGCCAGGCGGTCCAGGTTCAGCCGGGCCTGCCGCTGCATGGCAAGCAGGGCGGCGCGGTGATCGTTCACCACGTCCTGCGGCAGGTGATCCAAAAACAGCTTGCCGTCCAGATGGTCATTCTCGTGCTGGAATACGCGGGCCAGATAGTCTTCGGCCTCCACCGTCTGTGCCTGCCCCTCCAGGTCTGTGTAGTCTACCCGCACGGCGCGGGCGCGCGGCACCCCTTCCTCGTAAATGTCGGGAATGCTGAGGCAACCTTCCGTCTCGGACTTGTCCTTTTTCTTGTTGATGACCGTCAGCTTGGGATTCAGCATCACGTACTCGCGCAGCACGCGGGATTTGAGCGGCGTCTCCTTGCCCTCGTTCTCCTCTTCGTTGTCGTCGTATTCCACCGCCACGAACATCCGCACTCCCAGCCCCACCTGCGGCGCGGCCAGGCCCACACCACGGGCGGCGAACATGGTTTCCAGCATGGTGTCTGCCACTTCGCGCAGGGTCTGCGGCGCGAAGCCGGGAACTTGCAGGGTGTCGGTGTGCTGAAGCGGCCGGGCCTTGCGGCGCAGCACGGGGTCACCGTACAGGCGGATAGGGTAGATGGGGGCAGGCGTGCTCATAACTTCCTTTTCTAGCGCAAATGCCCGGCCTGGAAGGAAGCCTCCGCCGAAGAGGGGAGTTGGGGGAGGAAGGCTGAACGCGTCCAGGCAACGCCGGCTATGGCTTTCTCGGTTCAGGCTCCTGCGGCTGTGGCCCTCACTTCAGACTCTGGGCCGTCAGCGATTTGAGGACAGCTCCCTGGTCGTCCAGAAAGTCAATGCTGGCCTGGCCCTCCGGGGAGACGGCCAGCTGCAGCCGGGGCTTCCCGGACTTGTCGGCCAGTACGATGGTCGCCTTGTCGTCGGTCTTGCCGATGAACATCCGCTGCTGCCCGTAATAGCCATTCTCGGCGCGCTCGCTGAGCAAGCGGGTGCGCTCCTGCTCGGGCAAAGCTGCCAGCCGGGTCTGCTCTGCCAGGTCCTGCGCGATAGAACGCTGCGGGCGGTCATTGACCATTAGCCCGGCGGTAGAGCGGCCGCCCTGGGTCATCCCGATCAGCTGCAGAATCTGGTCTTGCTCATAAGCGTCGAAGGTCAGGCTGCCAGCGCTGCTTCCCCCCGCACCATCAAACACCAGGCCGCCATTTTCGGTGCCCTCGTCGTTGTAAAAAAGCATGCCGGCCTGCTGCCGGGGGTGCGGATACTCCTTGCCCCGGACAATGGCTCCGGGAAGTGTGGCTTTGCCCGACAGCACCGCCCGCAGGGTCCCGTCCGGTTCGCGGATATTGATGCGCTGCACGTCCAGCACCTCCAGCTGCTGCTGGCGCGGGCCAGCGGCGCCACTGGTAAAGAGCATGACGCCCAGCAGGGCGGTGACGACTACGGAATTCAGGGTCAGGTAGCGTGCGTTGTTCATGGGGCCTCCCAGCGCGCAGGCTACGCCGCGTGCCGGCCGGCGGCATCATGCCAAAGGTGGAGCAAGCCTCTGCGCCAATTGGCTTACCGCTCGCCGCCGCGCCCGCGCTAGCCTGGGCCATGAGTGAACGGTCTCCCACGTTGCATCCCGTTCTGACCGGGGAAAAAGTCGTGTTGGCTCGCCTGCGCCGCGAGGACGTACCGGAGATGGCCCGTTATTTCGCCAATCTGGAGCTGACCACTTACCTGGGGGCGTTCGGCGCGGCGTTCAGCTTGCAGGACGAGGAAGCGTACTTCGAGAGCGTCAGCAAAAGCAGTCCCGAGCAGGTCACCTTCGGCATCTACGTGCGGGAAACCGAGCGGTTTATCGGCAGCCTGGACCTGCGCGGCATCAACCACCGCCACGGCACGGCCGAGCTGGGCATCAGCGTGCATAGCCCGGACCACTGGGGCGGCGGCTACGGCTCGGAAGCGGTGCGGCTGATGGTGGAATACGGCATGTATTTCCTGGGCCTGTACAACATTCAGCTGAACGTGTTTGCCTACAATGTCCGGGGCATTCGCGCCTACGAGAAGGTGGGCTTCCGCGAAATCGGGCGGCGTACGGGTGCGGTGCGGCTGGGTCAGGAGCGTTTTGACAGCGTGCTGATGGAAATCACCGCCGACCGGGTGGACACGGCGCGGATGCGCGGGCTGGTGCGGTTGCTGGAATAGCGGCTGAGCAGCGGGGTGAGGGGCAGCGCTTCCAACCTTTACAGCTCTTTGCTGGCCAGGTAGGCCTCCAGCGCTGCCCGCAGTACGTCCGCCTCGCTGCGGCCCTCATGTGCCGCACGTTTTTTCAGCCGGTCCAGCTGGCTGCGCGGATAATAGTTGCTCTTCAGGACCATTTTGGTCGGGGTGTACAGGCAGGCCCGCCCCCGGCCCTCACGTTTGGCGCGGTACAGGGCTTCATCGGCGGCCAGCAGCAGCTCGGCAGGCGTGCGGGCGTGTGCTGGCTGGGCGGCCACGCCAGCGCTGAGGCCTACGCCGCGGGGCCAGCGGGGGTCACGGTGCCGGGCAAATTGCCGCACCACCCCGTCCAGCAGGCGCAGTGCTGTCTCCGGCGAGGTTTCTGGCAGCAGCACGGCGTACTCGTCTTCGCTGACCCGGCCCAGCACGGTGCCGGAAGGCAACTCGGCGGCCAGCAGGCGCTCCAGCCCGCGCAGCAGTCCCTCGGCCTGGGCGCGGCCCAGTTGCTCGCCCACCTGCGTGAAGCGGTCCACGTTCACCCGCGCGGCGCTGAGCGGTGCCTGCCCCAGGCCTGCCAGCGCGGCTTCCCAGTCGGCGCGGCTCAAAATGACCGGCCTGGCTGCCATCAGCCTGACCGCCTGCTGATATTGGGATAGCTATATATCCAAAACATATATACATTCTAGAACTTGACCTGCCCTATGCTGCTGCGAAATTCCGTCCCATACACGGGTTGAGTCTCCCTGACTCAGATTTGTTGGGGAAGTCACTTGACATTTTTGCGCTTCAGGCTCTAGCCTCGCCCCAAGGAAAAAGCCCTGCAGGTCTGTCCTGGACACCATTTTTGGCAGGCGGGCCGCTGGAGCCGTTTTCCATCTCTTACCCCATTTCAAGGAGGTCCCACCATGTTGAAACCCCTCGGAGACCGTGTACTGGTCGAAATCATCGAAGAAGCAGAGCAGAAGACCGCCGGCGGCCTGTACGTGCCCGACACCGCCAAGGAAAAGAGCCAGCGCGGCAAGGTTGTGGCTGTCGGCACCGGCAAGCTGCTGGACAACGGTCAGCGCGTGGCCCTGGAAGTGAACGTGGGCGACACCGTCTACTTCGCCAAGTACGGCGGCACCGAAGTCAGCGTGGAAGGCAAGGACTACTCCCTGCTGTCCGAGCGCGACATCCTCGCCATCGTGGAGTAACCCTGCTTTGCCCTTTGCGCCGCCGGGTTCTGCCCGCAGTGCAGAGGGCCAGCAGGTAAGCCGCCCCCAGGTTTCTGACCTCTTATTTCTCAAAGGAGCAACATCATGCCTAAACAACTGGTATTCGACGAATCGGCCCGCCGCAGCATGGAGCGTGGCGTCAACGCTGTCGCCAACGCTGTCAAAGTGACCCTTGGCCCGCGTGGCCGCAACGTGGTCATCGAGAAGAAGTTCGGCAGCCCCACCATTACCAAGGACGGCGTGACCGTCGCCAAGGAAGTGGAGCTGGAAGACAAGCTGGAGAACATCGGCGCGCAGCTGCTGAAAGAAGTCGCCAGCAAGACCAACGACATCACGGGTGACGGCACCACCACCGCCACCGTGCTGGGTCAGGCCGTGGTCAAAGAAGGCCTGCGCAACGTGGCCGCTGGTGCCAACCCCCTGGCCCTCAAGCGCGGTATCGAAAAGGCCGTGGCCGCCGCCATCGAGGAAATCCAGAAGCTGGCCGTGCCGGTAGAAGACAGCGACGCCATCAAGAAGGTGGCCGGCATCTCCGCCAACGACCCCCAGGTGGGTGAAGAAATCGCCTCCGCCATGGACAAGGTGGGCAAAGAAGGCGTCATCACTATCGAAGAGAGCAAAGGCTTCGACACCGAAGTGGACGTGGTGGAAGGCATGCAGTTCGACAAGGGCTACATCAGCCCCTACTTCATCACCAACACCGAGAGCATGGAAGCCGTGCTGGAAAATCCCTTCATCCTGATCAACGAGAAGAAGATCAGCGCCCTGAAGGACCTGCTGCCCGTGCTGGAAAAAGTGGCCCAGACCGGCCGCCCCCTCCTGATCATCGCCGAAGACGTGGACGGCGAAGCGCTGGCGACCCTGGTGGTCAACAAGCTGCGCGGTACCCTGAACATCGCCGCCGTGAAGGCTCCTGGCTTCGGTGACCGCCGCAAGGAAATGCTGCGCGACATCGCTGCTGTGACCGGCGGTGAAGTGGTCAGCGAAGACCTCGGCCACAAGCTGGAAAACGTGGGCATGGACATGCTGGGCAGCGCCGCCACCGTGCGCATCACCAAGGACGAAACCACCATCGTGGACGGCAAGGGTGAGCAGAGCCAGATCGACAGCCGCGTGAACGCCATCAAGGCCGAGCTGGACAGCACCGACTCTGACTACGCCCGCGAGAAGCTGCAGGAGCGCCTCGCCAAGCTGGCCGGCGGCGTGGCCGTGATCCGCGTGGGCGCCGCCACCGAAACCGAACTGAAGGAAAAGAAGCACCGCTACGAAGACGCCCTGTCCACCGCCCGCTCGGCTGTGGAAGAAGGCATCGTGGCCGGGGGCGGCACCACCCTGCTGCGCGTGATTCCCGCTGTGCGCCGGGCCGCTGAAGGCCTGGAAGGCGACGAGGCTACTGGCGCCCGCATCCTGATCCGTGCCCTGGAAGAGCCCGCCCGCCAGATTGCCGCCAACGCCGGTGAAGAAGGCAGCGTCATCGTGAACGCCGTCATCAACTCCGACAAGGTCCGCTACGGCTTCAACGCCGCTACCGGCGAGTACGTGGAAGACATGGTGGCCGCCGGTATCGTGGACCCTGCCAAGGTGACCCGCACCGCGCTGCAGAACGCCGCCAGCATCGGCGCGCTGATCCTGACCACCGAAGCCATCGTGGCCGACAAGCCCGAGCCCGAAAAGGCTCCCGCCGGCGCCCCCGACATGGGCGGCATGGGCGGCATGGACTTCTGAGCCTGGGTTCAAGCACAGGAACTGGAACACAGCAGCCTGAACGCTGAAAGAGGAGCCGGAGTGGGGGACACGCCCCACCCGGCTCCCTTTCTTTTTGGGGTAATGCCCTCGGCACAGTGCTGCCGGTGCTTTGGAGCATTCTTCAGACCTGCTACCGGCAAGGCACCAGCGGCCGCTCCATTCTTCGTCCTGCTCCAGCCTTTCGCACTCGCTCTAGTCGCTCAAAAGGAGAAGGTGTACATCCTTCGGGCGTGTGCCAGGGCTGGCTGCTCAGGGCTTTTCCGGCGGCGGGGTGCTGCGCCGGTGAGGCGGTTGGACCGTCTGCGGCTGCGGTTGAGCACTATAAGACAGCGTTTCAGCCTTGGCCGCCGAGGCAGCGGCCTGGACGCGGGCCTGGGCCCAGCGCTCTTTGGCCGAGGCCAGCCGCGCCCGCGTGCGTGAGAGCCGGTAGAAGCCGGCTGTCATCAGCAGGGTGCCGATCAGGGTGAACAGCCACCACAGGAAGTGCCCCAGCGGGGTGTAGCGCATGCTCAGGAAGCCAACGCTCTGGAGCCAGGTGCTGTCCAGCGCCCTGCCCAGCCAGCTGCCCATGACGATGAGGCCCTCGGCAAAAGCAGGCACCACCAGCATCCCGATGCCGGTCACAATCAGGGCCCACTCGCCTTTCTGGTGCCCCAATGCCCGGAACTTGAAGTAAAAGGGCAGTGGCAGCAGCAAGGTGAGCAGGAGAAAGGCTACGGCCTGAACTTGCCCGTTCCACAGATGGGCGGCGAGATACTGGATGCGCGCTGCGGGGGGAGCGGCTTTTTCCCCCTGCACCTGTGCCTCCAGAGCTTGCATCCGCACGATTTCGGCGGCCACGTCGCTGGGTTCAAGCCAGGAGCGCTGTGACAGAACGTGCATGTGCGCGGCCAAATCGGCGGTGGCCGGTCCCTGCCAGGCGGCCGGCAAGGCGTTCACGGCCTCAGCGGCCTGGGTCAGCGCTTGGTGGGCTGCAGCCTGGTCCCGGTTTGCAGAGGCGGCCAGGGCACGGGCCAGCGCGGTATAGACAGGACTGGCAGTCTGGATGGTGCCTTGCACGCTGGCGGGCTGGTTCGGCGGTGTGGTCTGGGCCGGTTGGGCAGTCTGGGCCGCCTGAGCCTGTGCTCCGGCTTCACTGGCGACCGGACTGGCCGGCACCACGATGATGCTGGCGGCCGCCTGCGGCGCTGCCGTGGCCGTGCTGGCCGCTGCGCTGGTGTCCACCGTCTGTACTGAGGCGGACGGTGTGGCGGCCCGTGCTTCGAGTGATTGCTGAAGTTGCCGCGCTGTGAGCGTGGTGGTCACGTACAGCTGCCTGACCGGCTCCGCCGTGCCGGCCAGGTCGCCCTGGGCCAGCTGCTGCAGGGCTGCCGTATAGGCCGCAGGTGCGGGAGTCCCTTCCAGCTCCGACAGGTGCAGATGCCAGCCGCTGGCACGGGTCAGCCGCAGGTAGGCCTGGTCCCGGTTCAGCGCCAGCACGGCGCCACTGTGCCAGGGTTGCAGCTCGCGGACAATCTGGCGGGCGGCCGCCAGCTGCAGCCTGGCGGCCACAGCTTCGGGCTCGCCGGCCTGCGCCGCGCGGTGCAGTGCCGCCGTTTCAGCGCTGCCCAGCCCGAATTCGTGCGCCAGCTGCTGCAGCCGGGGGCCGGTGTCCTTGTCCGCACCTTTCGCGTCGCCCTGCAGCAGGTCCTGCAAGGTCTGGGTATACAGGCTCTGGCGCAGCAGTGCCTGGGCATAAATCGTCTGTGCCTGCAGGTCGGCCGGGGTACGGGCCAGCGCGGCGCGGGCCTGGTCCAGTGTGCCCTGAATGCTGCGGCTCAGCTCTGGGTCGCGCAGGCTGGGGCGCAGGGCGGCAAAAGCCGCTTCAGCCCGGTCCAGTTCATGCAGCGCGGCGCCCACGTCGGTGGGGCGGACGCTCTGGGCAGTGCTCAGCGCGCGGCTCAGCTCGCGGTAACTGCCCAGATCCTGTGCCTGGGCAACCGGCAGGGCGGCCAACCCCATGCTCAGCAGGGCGGCCGCGCCCCGGGAAAAGGAAAAGGTTCTGGGCCAGCCCATTTAGGCGGCGTTCTCTGCCTGAACCTGGCCCAGCTCGCTCAGCAGCCGGCCCACATTGACTTCCGGACCGGCCAGCACGGCCACCGCGTAGCTGCCCAGTGGGCGCACACAGACCACGGTGCCGCCCACCTGCGCCGACATCAGCCGCAGTGAACGGCCCCGCAGCAGCAGCACTGTGGCCGCCACCACGCCGCCCAGAGCTGACAGGTCCTTAAGCGAGCGCACCTGCACGACTTCGCCGTTCTCGCGGCAGACCATCACGCTCTGCACTCCGCTGACCCGGCCCAGGTCCGCAATCAGGCGGTTCTGGTCGGCGTTCTGGCTCAGGTCGTAGGCCCGCGCTGCCGGCGCTGCCAGGTATTCGGGGTCCTCGAACTCGAACTCGTCCTCGCCGAAGTCCCAGTCTTCTTCGCCCTGTTCAGCAGGCTGCGCCGGACCGGCCAGCACCGAATCAGCCAGGGCCGAATCAGTCAGCGCCGAGTCGGTCAGGGCGGGAGCAGCTGCAGCCGGAGCAAACACGGCTCCCAGCTCCTGCGCCACCAGCTGCTCGGACAGCCCACGCAGCATCCGGCGGCGCTCATCCTCTGCCAGCAGGTCGGCGTAGGCCCGGTCCAGCATGGGAAACAGCAGAACCTGAAGCTGCTCGGCGCTCAGCTGCTCGGCGTCCAGGCCCTGCTCCTGCAGGATGCGGTCCAGTACCTGCTGCAAGGCCACCACCGAAATCCCCCGCTCCTGGGCGGTGCTCTCCAGTGCGGAAGAAGCGAGTTGGTAGGGGGTGAGCATTTCTGTGTCTGGCATAACGTTCCTACCCCAAGGCTAGATTCGAACTTGTCACAGAACTGTTTTCCGTGTGCCGCACGGTAAAAATGGGCAATAAATCGCGGCGCTCAGTTGGACAGGGAACACACGCTGACATTGCCCCGACCCTCTTCGCCGGATGAGAAGCTGCCGAACAGGTCGGCGCGGCCCGGATGCTGCGCCAGCCAGCTGCGGTCTTCGCCCAGCGCCGTCTCGGTGTCGTTCACCTGATAGCCCAGCGCCAGCAGCTGCTCCTGCACGGCGGGCAGAGCCTGGCGGGCGTCGGAAAACAAAATCACTTCGGTCTGCTGGCATTGCCAGCCCCGGTAGGCGGCCGCCTGCGCGAAAGCGTCGGCGAAGCTCAGACTCTGCAGCTGCGGGGGCGGGAAACCGGTGGGAATGTCCATCTCCAGCAGCGCTGAGTACCCCTGACCCCCCCCGGCCGTGCCTGGTGCGTCGCCCGTGTCCGGTGCATCGGCCGTGCCCGTGCCGGAGGCCGTGCCGGTTCCAGCGGTGGCGCCCGATGCGGGAACGCTGCTCAGCGGCGCTTGCCCGGGGGCCTGCTCCTCGATGACCGGCACTGGCGCCGTGACTTCGGAGTGGTCGCGCAGCGCCCAGAAGGCCGCGCCCAGTCCCAGCAGACCCACCAGCACACCGGTCAGCCCAATCCACCAGCCGCTGGGCAGCGTGCGGCTGCGCTCAGCAGCAGATTCGGGCGGAGGAGGGGGCGGCGGTGAAGCGTCCATCTCCTGCATTGTAGGCGCCGGGGTGGACCGAGGGCCAACGGCCAATGACCAGTGGGCCGCCGGCCCGGCGCCCGCCTACCCTATGCTGGAACCCATGACGCCCGCAGAAACTTCCCCCAGGGCCCGCTCCGCTCCCCGCCCCGGTGCTTCCGGCTCCGGTGATTCCAGCCTGCCGGCGGTGGCGGCCCGGCTGCGCAGCATCGAAGCGGATTGGCGGCGCCTCGGCGTGACGCGCGTGCGGGTCTTCGGCTCGGTGGCACGCGGCGAGGCCACAGACCTGAGCGATGTGGACCTGCTGCTGGACATGCAAGAAGGCGCCGGCCTGCTGAACCTGATGGCGGCCAAGGACCTGTTCGAGGGCCTGCTGGGCACCCGTATCGACGCGCTGACCGAAGGAGCCATCAAACCGGCGCTGCGCCGGGGCATCCTGACCGACGCGGTGGACATCATGCAGGTGCCGGACCGGCCCCGGCGCACCCACCGCCGCAAGCGCTGGCGCTGGCGCGTCTATGACCTGCTGGACGCGCTGGACCGCATCGTGGACTACACTGCGCCGCACGACCGCCAGTCGTTCCGTGCCGACGAGCAGGCCGCCGACGCCGTGCTGCGGAACCTGGCTCGCCTGGGCGAAACCACCAAGTTCATTCCTCAGAGCCAGCAGGACCGCCATCCGCAGATTCCCTGGGCACTGCTGCGCGATGTCCGCAACCTGGTGGCCCACGATTATTTCGGCATAGACCTGGACCTGGTCTGGCAGACGGCCCGCTTCGAGCTGCCGCAGCTGCGCCCACTCTTGCAGGAGCTGGCTGAGGGTGCTGAGGAAGAAGGCGGCGAGGAGGGCTGATGCCCTGGCCCCGGCGGCTGAACGAGGTCCGCTTCTTTGGTGGCTCGGTGCTTCTCCTGAGTGACCTAGACTTCGGGGCGGAGCTGGAGACCGAAGCCGCCCGGCTGGGGGAAAGCTTGGACCGCCACCTGGCCGAAGTCTTTTACTGGGATGCGGACTTCTGCCTGGACCTGGGCTGGTACGGGGCTGCAGGGCTGACCGACGGGCGCTACCCGGACGGTGAATTTGTTCTGCGGCTGCGTGCCGGGCAGCTGACCCTGCATGAATGGCGTACCCGTGACCTGGCCCGGCTCCGCGGCTACGTCCTGCAGGCCCGGGACCGTGCCGCGCTGCTGCATCCCCGGCGTGACCTGCCGACCACGCTGCTGGAACTGAGCAGCGATTCGGAAACGCTGGCTGCCGAGGCACAAGCCCTGCTGGCCGCCAGTCTGCGGGGGAGCCGGAACATCATCCGGCACCGTGTCTGGCACAGCGGCGGGGACCACCTGCTCTGGACGGTTCTGCCCCCGCTGGAGCTGAGCGAGGCGGAGTCGGTCTACGTGGCACTGGGGGAGTGGCGACGGGGTCGGCCAGACCAGGTTTCGCTGCTGGAACTGGAAAACTGGATAGAGCGCCTGTGCCGCGTCTAGCTGCCCTGCTTGGTGACCTCCCGCGCCGGCCGCCGGCCCAGCGTGTTCACCAGCACGACGCCGCCCAGCGCCACGGCGCCGCCCAGCAGGGTCATCCGGGTGGGCCGCTCGCCCAGCCACAGGTAGGCAATCAGGGTGGCCAGGACCGGCGTGATGTACATCAGGTTGGTGCAGGCCGCCGCTCCCACCCGCGAAATGGCGTAGCTCCAGGTGAGGTAAGCCAGCGCCGCCGGGAACAGCCCGATATACACCACGGTGAGGTGGGCGCTCAGCGGAGCCTGCCCCCACACCCGCAGCAGCTCCGGCGCGAAGACCAACATGGGAACGGTCCCGGTCATCAGGCTCCAGACGGTGAATTGCAGGGGCCGCACCTGCGCCAGCAGAGGCTTTTGCAGCACGAAGTACAGCGCACTGGCCAGCGCCGACCCCAGCACCAGCAGGGCGCCGCCCGTGAACTCCACGCTCTGGCCGCGCCCCAGCACAATAAGGAGCACGCCGCCCAGGCTGACCAGGCTGCCCACCCAGCCCACTGGGCTGAGCCGCTCCTGCCCCAGCGCCAGCGAGAGCAGGGCCGTCATGACCGGCACCACCGCGATGATGATGCTGGCGGTGCCGGCGGGAACCGTGACCTGACCGTAGTTCAGCAGCAGATGGTAGGCCGTGATGCCCACCAGGCTGACCAGTGTGACCGGCAGCAGCAGCCTTGCCGGAGGCGGAGGAATCCGGGCCACCAGCGCATAGCCGCCCAGCGCCAGGCTGGCCACCAGAAAGCGGTACAGCGCCAGCGGGCCGGGGCCGAATTCCTGCAGGCTGGCCCGTACCCCCGCAAAGGCCGACGCCCAGAACAGGATGGTGACCAGCGCAGCGGCCAGCGACCAGGAATCCCAGCGGCCCAGTCTGGGTTCAGGAGCAGTACGGGGGAGCAGATGGCGGGTCATGGCCCACTATAAGCTGCTCCCGAAAGTCCTCCCCAGCACTGTTCTCGGGACTGTTCCCAGGGCCGTTAAGCTGGCGTTGGGGCAAACTTCACCCTGCCCGAAAAGCGGGCCACATACACTACAGTGAACTAAACGGAGGAAACATCTATGACCAAACAAAGCAACAACCAAGCCAGCGCGGGCGCTGGCACCCTGGGTGACATTGACCAGAACCGCCTGCTGAGCGGCGCCGCCGGTGGCGCTCTGCTGATGCTGGGCTTGGGCCGGCGCGGCGTGCTGGGCCTGGGCATGGCGGCTGTGGGTGGCTACCTGGCCTACCGCGCTGCGACCGGCTCCGACCCCGTGATGGAAGCGGCCGGCCTGGGCAATGCCAGCGCCGCTGCCAAGCCCATCTTCGTGGAGCACTCGGTCGTGATCGACCGCCCCGCGCAGGACGTGTACACCTACTGGCGCCGGCTGGAAAACCTGCCCCAGATCATGAGCCACCTCGAAAGCGTGACCGAGCTGGACAGCCGCCGCAGCCGCTGGGTGGCCAAGGCTCCGCTGGGCACCAACGTGGAGTGGGAAGCCGAAATCGTGAACGACAAGCCTGGCGAGCGCATCGGCTGGCACTCCCTGCCCGGCGCCACCGTGGACAACGCCGGCAGCGTGCAGTTCGAGAGCCTGGCCGGCGACAAGACCCGCGTGCACGTGGCCCTGAGCTACCGTCCGCCGGCCGGTGTGCTGGGCGCCGCTGTGGCCAAGCTGTTCGGCGAAGAACCCAGCCAGCAGATTGCCGAAGACCTGCAGAAGTTCAAGGCCGCTTTTGAAGGCGGAACCGCTCCCAAGAACTGACCAGCTGTGCTCTGAACAGGCGTTCCATCTGGGAGCGCCTGTTTTTCTTGTGAGGTCCGGTGGCACGGTTCGGCTTCCAACTTGACCACCTGCTCTGCCCGGCAAGGTGGCTCAGGTATTGGTAGGCAGGCCGGGTGCGCCGCTGTCTTCCGCGCCGCTCTCCACCACAGTCAGTGAGCGCAGCGTCTTGCCCTGATGCCAGCCGAACTGCGGGTCCTTGAGCCCCAGCGTCTGCGCGATGGTGCGGGCGGTGGCCTGGTCGGGTTCGTTCTCGTCGCCCAGGCAGAACAGCAGGAATTTGCGCCCTCCCGGCGCGATACGGATAAAGAGGTCCTCGCCCAGCTCGATCTGCTGGGTGCGTCCGGTGCGTGCGGCGCGGGCCTGGCCGTCCACCAGAGCGGTGCGGATGCTGACCGTGACGGTTTCGTGAGCCATAGGTCCGGTCAGGCTAGCACGCGGCCTGCTGGGCGGCGGGGGTGATAAAACAGAGCATGTCCACCGAATCTCCGCTGAGCAGCGTGCGCCGTCAGGTGCAGGATATTCCCGCCTACCCCTACGTCCCCAGCCGGGCCCGCATCAAGCTGGACCAGAACGAAAGCCCCTACGACTTCCCGGCCGAGCTGAAGGAAAAAGCTGTGCAGCGGATGCTGGAGCGCCCCTGGCAGCGCTACACCGACCTGAACACCACTGAGCTGCGCAGTGCCATCGGCCGGCTGGAAGGCTGGGACCCGGCCGGTGTGGTGGTCAGTTCGGGCAGCAACGTGATGATCAAGGTGCTGACCGAGCTGGCCGGCATCGGGCAGACGGTACTGACCACCGACCCTACTTTTGCGGTGTATCCGCTGGAAGCTGGCATGCTGGGCGCCGAACTGGTCAAGGTGCCGGTGCAGGACGACCTGTCGCTGCCGGTAGAGGCGCTGAAAAAGGAACTGGCCAGCCGTGGCCCTGGCCTGTTCGTGCTGATTCAGCCGCAGGCTCCCACCGGCCACGCCGACCGCCCCGAGGTGGTGCGGGACCTGGTGGAGATTGCTGCCGCCCACGGCTGGCTGACCGTGATTGACGAAGCCTACTACCAGTTCAGCGGCACCAACTACCTGAACCTGGTCCGCGAGCATCCGGGCGTGCTGAGCCTGCGGACCTTTTCCAAGGCCTGGGGTCTGGCCGGGCTGCGGCTGGGCTACGCGCTGGCCCACCCCGAGCTGGCCGCGCAGCTGAGCAAGCTGGTGCCCGCTTTTTCCATCAACGTGCTCACGCAATCGGCGCTGGAAGTGGCGATGGAGCATCCCGGCTACGTGCAGCAGCGGGTAGAGGAGAACGCCCGCGAGCGGGACCGGATGCTTGCGGCGCTGGAGGGGCACCCCCACTGGAAAGCCTGGCCCAGCCAGACCAACTTTTTCCTGATTCAGACCCCCGACGACGCGGCGGCCGTGCGCCTGCTGGAAGAGCACGACGTGGTGGTGCGCGGGCAAAAGGGCCTGCCGGTGCTGGGCGACTGCCTGCGCGTGAGCGTGGGCCAGCCCGCAGACAACGACGCTTTCTTGCAGGCTGCGGCCGCCGCCCGCTGAGGCAGAAAGAGGACCGGGAAGGCACCAAAAGCGAGTTGGGTGCCGCTGCCCGGTCACGGCCGCCCGCTACAGTGGGCCAGTGACTTTCCCGCCTCCTTCCGCTGCCGGCGAAGCGGTGCCGCCGGGCTACCCGCCGCGCTCGGCCTGGCCGCGTGAGGGCCGGAGCTGTACCGCTTGCGGGGCGTGCTGCACGGCTCCGGACATCGCCGCCCTCGGCAAGCCACTGGGCCAGCCGTGTCAGCACCTGGGTGCGGGCTGCCTGTGCGCCATTTACGCTACGCGGCCCAGCATCTGCCGCTCGTACCAGCCGGACTGGGTCTGCGGCGAGGTGGCCCCGCTGCCCACGCTGGCGGCGCGGGCGACCCGCTTTCTGGAGATTTACGGGTTGCTGGAAGAAGCGCGGCGGGTGGAGGCTGAGACGCGGACAGCGGTCAGCCCCTGACCGTATACTGAACTTTGGCTGCCGCGAACCTGCGGCAAGAACGAGCAGCCCCCAGGCTGGGGCCAGCTTTCCCGCACAGAGACCGGGAAGCTGCAAAGGAGAAGCGCCATGCAAGAACTGCAAGAAAAACTGGCGTCCCTCCGGGAGTATCTTTGACATTCCCGGCAAGGAACGCCGCCTGAACGAACTCGACCACTTTCTGGCCGATCCCGAGCTGTGGAACGACCAGAACCGTGCCCGCTCCATCACCCAGGAGGCGACCAGCGTGCGTGGCGTGGTGGAGAAATACCAGGGCCTGAAATCCGACCTGGACGGCCTGGCCGAGATGCTGGAGCTGGCCGAGAGCGAGGATGAGCGCGAAATGTTGCTGGAGGAGCAGGGCGGCATCGAGCAGCGGGTGGACGAGCTGTACCGTGAGACGCTCTTTACCATGAAGCACGCCGACACCCCGGCCATCATCCGTGTGAAGGGCGGGGCGGGCGGCACCGAGGCGCAGGACTGGGCCGGCATGCTGGCCCGCATGTACATGCGCTGGGCCGAGCGCCGGGGCTACCGGGTAGACATTCTGGACGAGCAGCCCGGCGACCAAGCCGGGTATCAGTCCATTGAGTTCATCATCCGGGGCGAAAAGGCCTACGGCATGATGAGCGCCGAGCACGGGGTTCACCGTCTGGTGCGGGTGTCGCCGTTCGACTCCAACAACCGCCGCCAGACCAGCTTTGCCAGCGTGGACGTGGTGCCTGAGGTGCCCGAAGAAGAGATTGACATTCACATCCCCGATTCGGACCTGCGCCGCGACGTGTTCCGCTCGCAGGGTTCGGGCGGTCAGGGCGTGAACACCACCGACTCGGCGGTGCGCCTGACCCACTTGCCCACCGGTATCGCAGTGGCCTGCCAGATTACCCGCAGCCAAATCAAGAACCACGAGCTGGCCCTGCAAATCCTCAAGCAGCGCCTGTACGACATCGAAATGCGTAAGCGCGAGGAAGAGGCGCTGGCGGCCCGTGGGCAGCAGTCGAGCGTGGAATGGGGCAGTCAGATGCGCTCGTATGTGCTGGACAAGCAGTACATCAAAGACCACCGCTCGGGCCTGATGCAGCACAACCCCGACGATGTGCTGGACGGCGACCTGGACGACCTGATGTGGGCCGGCCTGGAATGGAAGGCCGGGAAGCGGGTGGCCGAGGAAGCCGGCGACGACGACTGATGGATTGATAGGGGCTGAAGGGGCCGGGTAGCGGGAGTGGGGAGGACGCTGCCCGGCCGGCTTTATCTGCTGGTTGCTGTGCCAACCCTGTGCATGCCTCACTGTTAGACTCGCCTAAGCGAACCATGAATACTGCGCCCCAGTCTGACCCTCCGTCCGATTTCCCTGCCATCGCCGGGTTCCGCCCCAGCCGTCTGCTGGGCACCGGAAGCACGGCGCGGGTGTACCTGGCCCGTGATGGAGAGGGGAGGCGGGTGGCCCTCAAGGTGCTGCTTCCCGCAGAGGAACTGCAGGGCAACCCTGGAGCCGCCGAGATGTTCGCCAATGAGGTCCGCATGACGCTGCAGCTGCGCCACCCGCATCTGGCGCGTGGTTACAGCGGGCAGGCCTACGGCGAGGAAGCCTGGCTGGCCCTGGAATACTTCCGCGAAGGTTCGCTGGATACGCAGCTGCTGCCCGGTATCCCGCTGCCGCTGGAGCAGGGAGTCCGTATCCTGCGCGGGGTGGCGGCGGGACTGGACTACATGCACGGCCAGGGTGCTGTACATCAGGACGTCAAAAGCCAGAACGTGTATCTGGACGGCGAGCGGGCCGTGCTGGCCGATTTCGGCTGCTCGTACATGATGGGGCAGGGCGGGCGGGCCGGCGGCAGCCCCTTTTACATGGCGCCCGAAATCTACCGGGGCGAGGGCGGCACGGCGGCCAGCGACGTGTACTCGTTCGGCGTGCTGGGCTACGAGGTGCTGGCCGGTCAGCGCCCTTTCCAGGGCGAGAGCTACGAGGACCTGATGGGCGAGCATCTGCTGACGGCCGCGCCTTCGCTGTCACACCTCAGCCCGCAGGTGCCGCGCCCGCTGGCCCGGCTGCTGCAGCGGGCGCTGGCCAAAGCGCCGGCCGACCGCCCCACCTTGGCTGAACTGCTGGCCGCGCTGGACGAGGTGGCCGGCGTACCGGAGCCCCTGTCTGCAGCGCCCGCCGCAGCCTGCACCGAAAGTGGCGCCCGGCTGGGCCGGCATGCGGCAGCCTCGCCCCTGACATCCCAGGTTCCAGCTTCCCAGGCCTCAGCTTCTCAGGCCCCGGCTCCTGCGCCGGCCGACGAACCTGCGGCGGGCGGCCTACTGTCGCGCTGGAATCCTTTTCGCAAAAAGAGCGACCCGGCCTGAGCTGCCGGGCTCAGGACTGGGCGGCTTGCCAGGCCCGTTCCAGCTGCTCTGCGGCCTGCACGCTCACCATCAGGCGCAGCCGGCTGGCGGTGCGCTGGATTTCGGCCGCGAAAGCTGCTTGGTCTGGGGCGCTGGCCAGACGCTGCCGGACGTCCTCACTGCGCGGTCCTAAGGAGGCTTCCAGAACCGGCAGTACCGCCTGCAGCGCCCGCTGAACATCGAAGCCCTGAGCCGTGGGCGGCAGTTGCGAGGCTGACAGTGGGTCGCCCGGGGCAGTGGTCTGTGCAGCGCTGCCGAGCAGGGGCCTGGTTCCGGCAGACGCGTCGGCAGGCCTGCAGCAACCCCAAGCGGAGCAGTCCGGCGATGGCCTGCTGGGTCTGCGCCTGGGTCAGCCGGGCTGCCTCACACAGTTCGGCGGCGGTGCGCTGGCCCAAGCAGGCCATGTACACCCGCAGTTCCTCACGCGAAAGGGGTTGCTGTTCTTGGCGCGGCACGCGGCGAAAAGGCCCGCTGCCCGGCCATCCGGCTCCGGAAAGGCTGCTCCCCATCAGCCCAGCGCAGCGATGACGTCGCGGATAAGACGAAGGACCAGTGTCACGAAGGCGGCACCCAGCAGCAGAATCACGGCCAGCACCAGCAGTGAACCGTTCTCAGGCTGGCCCAGCGCCAGAATCGCGGCCGCCAGATAGCCCACGGCGAACATCAGAATCATGACCAGCAGCTGGCCCAGGCGCAGGCCGATAATGCCGCCCTGGACCTCACGGCGTAGCTGCACGCCACTGAACAGGTTGTAAACCATGATGGCCAAGCCGGCCACCAAAAGAAGAAGAGTCATGTTCATGATGGTTTCCCATTTCCGCTTGTGCACAATGTACGCGGAAAATGTGTTCACAGCATGCCCGGCGTTCCAGCACACCAGGCTTACAGGCTTGGAATAGCCCATGCCGAACGCGGTTTCTGAGCAGTTCCATGGCGGGTTCCACGGTCTGTCCGGGCCGGCGGTCCGCTTTCAGGGACGGAATTTCTCGAACAGCAGCAGCGGGGCGTCCAGCGCAGCGGCCTGCCAGTGGTTCTGGCGGTGCATGGCCTGCGGGGGGCAGCTGTCCACACAGGCCATGCACCCGGTGCAGGCGCTCAGGTCCAGCGTAAGGTGCAGGGTGCCGGCCGCGTCGTGCGTGCGGGTAATCGCTTCGGTGGGGCACACGTTGGAGCAGACCGGGCAGTCCATGCATTTTTCATCGACCAGGGGCGCAGGCCAGTAGACCGGCGTGCCGGCGGGGGGCGCGGGATTCAGGCTGGCCTTGCGCCAGCGCCACTCCTGCGGGGTGCGCTCGGCCGGTTCGCTCCAGTCCACGAACGGCAGGGGAGAGTCGGGAATCAGGCCCACCAGCTCACGGCGGCCACTGCCTATCAGGTGCCCCAGGGCGCCGCGCCGCGAAAAGCGCTGGGCGCGGGCTTGGTCCTCCGCTTGCGCGGGCCGCACCGTGATCTGGGCCGGTTGGCCGGTGGCTTCACGTAGCCGCTCTGCCCCGTTCAGGACAAGCTGCAGGCGCTGGGGCACGTCCGGAGCACCGACCGGACAGGCCGTGCAGTCGCCGTGAATCAGGGTAAGCGGCACTTCCCACGCGCCGGCCGCCGACAGCAGCGCCGGGGTCGCGCGGCCCAGGCAGGTGAGGCTGGGGCCGCCCGCGCCGCTTTGCGAGCAGGTCAGGCTGGCCTCCGCCGCCGGCTGCTGCGGCCCTCCCCGCTGGTCACGGACCGAGACCAGCGGGCCGGTCAGGTCGTATTCCAGGGCGCCGCTGGGGCAGGCCTGCACGCACAGGCCGCAGCCGGTGCAGCGGTCCGGGTCAATCTGCACAGAGGCGCCCAGCGGGCCCAGAATCACCGCTTCGTGTGGGCAGGCGCGGGCACACAGGTCGCACCCGCCTACGGTTTGGCGCTCACGGAGGCAGCGCTGGGCGGTGTAGCGCGGCTCCACAGTGCCCAGTTCGCTCAGGCGGTCCAGCCAGCGGTTCATAGGGCTGCTCCCTTCCTAGCGCCTTGCCAGGCCACTTGCCGCACGGCGGCCGCCACTTCCTGCGGGTGGGTCCAGTGCAGCTGGTGGCCGCCGTCCAGCAGCTGCAGCTGCGCCCCGGGCACTTGCCCGGCCAGCGGCACGGCGTGGTCGTCTGCCGGCGAGAGCGCGTCCTGCGTGCCGGCCAGCAGGGCGATGGGCATGCGCAGCGCCGCGTAGCCAGGCACCAGGGCGGCCAGCTCACGGGCGATGGTGCGGTTCTCCTCGGCCAGGGCCAGCAGCTGCGAGCGGCGCAGCGAGAAGGCCCGCATCATTCGCCGCCAGGGATGGGGCATGGGCGCCGGCGCAAAAGCCCGCCCGCCTTCCAGCTCCACCACGGCCAACCCCAGCGGAATCAGCAGAATACGCGTGACCAGCCACCCAGCCGGCGGCCAGGCCAGCAGCCGCGCCAGCTGCCGGGTCAGGCCCGGTGCCGGAAAGGCCAGCGGCGAAACCAGCACCAGGCCGCCCACCCGCTCCGGGCGCTGCTCGGCCAGGGCCAGGGCCACCGGCGCACCGTAGGAGTGACCCAGCAGCGTGGCCCGCTCCACGCCCAGTGCATCCAGCAGTTCGGCCAGCTGCCGCGCCCCGGCCGCCACGGTAATTTCCTCGCCGGCCGGCGTGTAGCCGTGCCCCAGCCGGTCGGGGGCAATCAGGCGGTAGTGCGGGGCCAGTAGCGGCCACAGCGGCGAGGTGGGCCAGTCGTGCGCTACACCGTCGCTGCCGTGAATCAGTACCAGCGCGGGGCCGTCTGCCCGCCCACCTTCCACCACGTGGGCCGGGCCGGAGGGCAAAGGCAGCATCCGCCCCTGTGGAGGGTAGCGGCGGTGGGTGCGGCGCTGCCAGCCGGCCGCACTCAGGGCGCCGGCGGCGGTCAGGGCCGCAGCAGACAGCAGAAAACGTCGGGAAGGAGAGGGCAGCGGCACAGCGCACTCAGCATAGCCCGGCCCCGGCAGAGCAATGGCTGCCCAAAGCGCGTTTGGCAGGGTGGAGGAGCCTCGGGTGCGGGTGCTGGTGTGAGGCTCAGGCGCCGATGCTGGTGTGAGGCTCAGGGGGCGGTTAACCCATTTTCACCCGGCCGCGCTGTGCCGGCCCCCACAATGCACCCATGACCACTCCCGAACGTGACCCCCAGCAGCGCCCCGAGGACCGCACGGTTCCGGCCGACGCCGCCGACACCCTGACCAGCACCGACCGCACTGCCCCCAGCGACGGCAAGCCGCTGTACGCCGAGCAGGACCTGCAGCAGGCCGGGCAGCTCGGCACTGCAGCGACTGCAGCGACCGGAACCCGTGACTCCCGTTCTGAGCCCAGCGCGGCTTCGCTGAGCGGGACTTCCCACAGCGCTGCTAACTCCACCGCCACGGCCGAGTCCGCCGAGGTGGAACATGCTGGCAAGCGCGGCGAAGTGCGCACCATCACCTACTCTGCCGAGACGGGCGGTGTGCAGGTCGTGCAGGATGATCCGGTCCATACCCACTCCGGTCAGGAAAGGGAGGAGGGCGGCGTGCTGGACAGCCTCAAGGAAACCCTGCTTAGCCGCACCGAGGGCCTGCGCCAGCGCGGCGGCCAGCTGGCCAACACCGCCCGCCTGAAAATGGAAGTCATGAGCTACAGCCGCGACCTCGAAAGCCTGTACGCCCGGCTGGGCCGTGCCTACCACCACCGCGCCGACGGCGAGATTCTGGCCGTGATCGAGCAGGAGATTGTCCAGGTAGAGCGTGACATCGCCCTGCGTGAGCGCCAGCTGGAAAGTCAGGACGTGAGCCGCGAGCTGCAGGTGCAGCGTGCCCGCGCCGAGCGCCGCCAGCCTGCGGTCAACCTGCCGGAACCCACCGTGCCCGGCGTGGTCGGCGGCTTCGGCGTAGAAGAGCGTCCGCCCCGAACCGAGCATCACCTGGAAACCGAAAAGCGCGATACCTTTTTCGGCCTGGATAAGGGAGGCGTGGACCAGCAGACCACGGTCTCCAGAGGCAACGCCGCTTTCGACACCCAGATCGAGCCCGAGGACTCGGTGGTGTCGCTGGATGACCTGGAAAAAGCCGACAACCGCTGAGCGCCAGCGGCGTAGGGCAGTGAGGGCTGCGGATACGTTTCAGTGTCCGCAGCCCTTTTGACTCTGGAGCCAGCCTGACCTGCACGGGAGGAGTGGCAAGCCGCCAGTCGCTACAGGTCGCGCCGGTTAAAGTTCCAGATGGCGGCCAGCACTGCCAGCACAGTCAGGGCTGCCGCCCACAGCAGCGTGCCGGGGCTGATGGCTTCGCTGCCGAAGAAGGGATTGGGAAAGGGTGAGAGTTTCAGGCCCGCGTTCACTTCCGGGTGCTGCAGGTGGTAGCTGGCGCCCAGCCACAGTTCGTTGGTGGGCATCAGGGTGTTGGCGACCCGGCTGAGGGTCTGCATCACCGGACTGTTGACCAGCGTGCCGATGGCGTTCAGGATGCCGCCGGCCATGCCGACCCCGTACAGCACGAACACGCCGATGCCGTTGGCCAGAGTGGTAAAGAGGGTGCTGCCCAGGACCGTGAGCGCGGTAATCAGCAGGATACTGAGCAGCATCAGGGCAATGGCGGCGGCAGGGTTGGGCGGCACGAAGCCGGTGATGAGGTACACCCCGCCCAGCATCACCAGGCTGACCAGCAGCACATAGGCTACGTTCACGGCGCTGAAGCCCAGCCAGCGCCCGGCCACCAGTTCGGCGCGGCTCACTGGGCGCGAGATGATGCTCTGCACCACGCCGCTTTCCACATCTGCGCTGACCGAGCCCACCGTGGACAGCACCGCCATCAGCGACCCCAGAAAAGTGACCAGGTACATGCCGAACATGGCCGCGAAGTTTACCGGAATCAGGGCGCTGCCCAGTTCGCCGGTCACCGGGTCCAAGCCGCCGGGCCGGTCCAGAAAGTCCAGGTACATGCGGTGAATCCCGTACAGATAGAACCCCACGAAGAGGCTGGTCAGAATCAGCAGCACGGCCACCAGGCGCTTGCGCAGCGATTCGCGTAAGGACAGGCCCGCCATCAGGCCTACCCGGCGCGGGTCAAGGTTGAAGTCGCTGAGTTTGGACATAGGAGATTCAGGCATGGGGGCCCTCCAGCTGCGGAGCGCTGGGAGAAGCGTCGCCGCTTTGGCCCACCAGCTCCAGAAAGATGTCTTCCAGTTCGGGGCGCTGCGGGGTCAGCTCGTACAGCTGCGCGCCGCTGCCTAGCAGGAGCCGGGCCACCTCGGGCAGCTGATCTTCTCGCTGCAGGCCCACTTCCAGCGTGACCGTGCCCTGGGGGTCCACCGTCTGTGTCAGGACCGGCCCGAAGCGGCGCACGGCGTCCAGTGCGGCGGGGGTCAAGGCGTCCAGCCGCACCCGCGCCCGCAGGTCGCCGCCCATCACCTCGCTCAGGCGGCCCTGCCTGAGCACCTGGCCCTGGCGCACGAACGCCACGTGGTCGCACACCTGCCCCACCTCCGACAGCAGGTGCGAGTTCAGGAACACGCTGACCCCTTCGTCCCGCAGGTCCTCGATGATGCGGCGTACCTCTATGCGGCCGATAGGGTCCAGGGCGCTGGTCGGCTCGTCCAGAAACACCAGCTCGGGCCGTGCCAGCAGCGCCGAGGCGAGGCCCGCCCGCTGCAGCATGCCCTTGGAATACCCGTCCAGCCGCTCGCCGCCGCGTCCGGCCAGGCCCACCCGTTCCAGCACCTGCGGCACGCGGGCGCGGATGTCACTGTCCCGCAGGCCCGCCAGTTGCCCGTGAAAGGTCAGGAATTCGTGCCCGGTCATCCAGGTCTGATAGCGGAACTGCTCGGGCAAGAAGCCCAGCCGCGCCCGCACGGCCGGATGGTGGGGCGAACCGCCCAGCACCTGCAGCTCCCCGGAAGTGGGCCGCACCAGGCCCAGCAGCATCTTGACCGTGGTGCTTTTGCCCGCGCCGTTGGGGCCCAGAAACCCGAACACCTCGCCCCGGCCTACCCGGATGTTCAGGCCGCGCACCACTTCCGCTGAGCCGTAGCTTTTGCGCAGGTCGCGGGTCACGATGGCGGGCGTGTCGCTGGCAGGGGGTGAAGTCATGGGTTCACCATAGGCCCGGCGCGGCAGGGCAATTGTTGGATGTGCATATTCAGCAAGGGGAGTGTGCCGCAAGCCATTTTCCCAGTCTGCTTCGTTGCTGGCGGCTCAGCTGACGGGCGGCGCACGCCGCTCCCTATAATGAGCCACATGAGACGGCTGGGCGGCTATGAACTGCAGCGGAACCTGGGAGGCACGGACGCCGCGCAGGTCTGGCAGGGGGCAGCACTTGCCAGCGAGCAGCCGGCGCTGGTGTTTGTCCTCCCGGCGGCCTACCTGCTGGATGCCCGCCCCGACCTGAGCGGACAGCACCCGGCGCTGCTGCCGCTGACCCACTCCGGCGTGGCCGAAGTGCCTGGCGAAGGGAATGAGCCGGGGGGCCGGGCCGCGTACCTGGGCAGTCCCTTGCCGCACGGCGCCGAGCCGCTGTCGGCCCTGAGCCGCGCTGGGCTGCTGGCGCTGCTGGAGGCGCTGGCGACCCTGCACCGTGCCGGCGCCATGCACGGGGACGTGCGTCCCGAGCTGCTGTGGCACAGCGGCGCTCACGTCTATCTGGCCGGGGCGGGGGTGCCCTGGCAGCGGGAGCGGGAGCAGGAGCAGCCCCCCGGTAGTGCGCCCGACTTCGCGCAGGATGTCCGGCGGCTGGGGCAGGCGCTGGCCGGCCTGCGTGAGGAAGCCGGCTTACCCGTCGGCTGGCTGCCGGCGCTGCGCTCGGCCACCAGCCGGCAGGCGGCGCAGGAGCTGCTGGACCGCTGGCAGAGCGGTGACGAGGCGGCAGAGCCAGAGCCGGTGCCGGCTGTGCAGACGGCGTCTACCCCGGCTACTCCTGCCAGAGTGCCACCCGCGCCCCCGGTGACGCTGGCGGCACCGGCTCCAGCTCCCGGCCAGCCCCGGGGCGTGTCGCCCTGGCCCTGGCTGCTGACCTCACTGGCGCTGGCCGGGGTACTGGCAGGCAGCTTCTGGGCGTATCCGAACCTGCAGCTGCCGGGCGCACCGCAGGAGCCTCCGGCCTGCTGCGAGGTGCGCTACGCGGTGCGTGGCGGCGAAGTGCCGGTGCGCCTGCGGGTGCTGGAAGCCCCGCCCCTGCTGACCGTGGACCCGCAGCAGGCCGAGGGCACCGCGCCCGGCACCATGCAGTTGCCCGGCCCTGGCGAGTACCGTATCCGCGTGTCGGCCGACGGCTACGCGCCGCAGACCATCAGCGTGACGGTGCCGCGCAGCTTGCCGGTCACCATCGGGCTGGAATAGGCCGGGGGCGCAGGTACACTGTCCTGAAGATGCGTCACCTCTGCTTGCTCCTTGTTCCCCTGCTGCTGAATGCCTGTCAGCCCCCAGCAGCCCAGCCGGGCCAATCCACCAGCACTGAGACGGCCTCCAGCAGTCAGACAGTCGCCAGTGGGCCAGCGCAGAGCCAGCCTGCGGCCGCCAGCCAGACCGCTGCTGCTGCCGCGGCCGGCCGAGCAGCAGCAGCGCCCGCTGAGCTGAGGGCCGAAGTGCTGGAGCGCTTTCCGCACGACCCGGCTGCCTTTACCCAGGGACTGCAGTGGGTGGAAGGCCGCTTTCTGGAAAGCACCGGGCAGGTGGGGGAGTCCGGCGTGCGCTGGGTGAACCCCAAGACCGGCGAGCCCGAGGCGCAGGCCCCCACGCCCAATCCGCAGGCGTTCGGGGAAGGCAGCACCTTTCTGAATGGGCAGGTGTACCACATCACCTGGCAGACCGGCGAAGCGTACCGCTTTGACCAGGCGCTGAAACTTCAGGAAACCTACAGCTATCAGGGCGAGGGCTGGGGCATCACGCACGACGGCCAGCAGCTGATCATGAGCGACGGCAGCGCCACGCTGTTTTTCCGCGACCCGGACACCTTCAAGGTTACCCGCGAACTGACCGTGACCGACGGCGGCCAGCCGGTCACGCAGCTGAACGAGCTGGAGTGGGCAGACGGAAGTATCTGGGCCAATGTCTGGATGCAAAACCGTATTGCCCGCATCGACCCTCAGACCGGGCAGGTCACCGGCTGGCTGGACGCTTCTGCCCTGGCAGACGAAGCGGCGCGGACCGCTGCCAGGAACGGCCAGCAGCTGACCCCCGATGACGTGCTCAACGGTATCGCCTACAACCCCAGCACCGACACCTATTTTCTGACTGGGAAGCGCTGGCCGGTGCTGTTCGAGGTGCGGGCCCGCGAGTAACTGTGAAAGGGGGCGGCCGCATGGCGGTGCCAGCGTCAGCGGCGGTCCCTTTCCAGCTCGACGATGACTCGCTCCACCAGCTCGCTGCGTGAAACCCGGCCTTGCCGGCGCCCCTGCCCGGCAATCAGGCGTTCCATCACAGCGCGGTCACCTCGCAGCATGTTCAGCAGCTGCTTTTCCCTTGCGCTTTCGGTCTGCCTGGCCGGGGGTGGTCGCACAGACCCGGCAGGGGTGTCACTCCTTTGCTTGCCCTGCACCGCCACCCAGACTCCCCCCAGGAGCGCGGCGGCAGCGCCCAGCAGAACGACCGGAATAAGGAAATCGGGCATGGGTTTAGAGTAGCCGAGTAGCCGGGAAGCGGCCGGCCGGGTGCCGGGTGGCCCTCAGTCTGCGGTGTCCAGCGTGACCTGTACCCGCGCCCAAATCGCTTCTTCCAGCTCGTCGGCGCTGCGGCCCGCGTCCAGCACCAGCCAGCGCTGCGGCTGCTGCTCGGCCAGGGCCAGAAAGCCGGCCCGCAGGCGGCGGTGAAAGTCGAGGTCCGCCCGCTCCAGCCGGTCGGCTTGCCCGCGCTGGGCCACCCGCGCCAGCCCCACCGCAGGGTCAAGGTCCAGCAGCACGGTGAGAGCCGGGGTCAGCCCGCCTGTCGCCTCGGCGGTCACGGCTTGCAGGAAAGGCAGCGGCAGCCCGCGCCCGTAGCCCTGATACGCCAGGGTGGAGTCGGCGTAGCGGTCACACACCACCAGCTCACCGCGCTCCAGTGCAGGCTGCAACACTTCGCGCACCAGTTGGGCGCGGCTGGCCGAGTACAGCAGGAATTCGGCCAGCGGGTCTATGTCGAGCGCAGGGTCCAGCAGCGTGGCGCGAATCTGGTCGCCCGCCGCCGTACCTCCCGGCTCCTTGGTGAGCAGGTGCGGCACGCCCGCTGCCTCCAGCCGCGCCGCCAGCCGGGCGAGCTGGGTGCTTTTGCCCGCGCCCTCGCCGCCCTCGAAAGTGATGAAGGGCAGAGTGCCTGCGCTCACAGACCTGTCGGCTGGTGAATGAACTGCCAGGGCAGCCCGAATTCCTCTTCCAGCTTGGCCGCCAGTGCCCGCACGCCGAACACTTCGGTTTCGTAGTGCCCCGCAAAAATGGCGTTGACACCGTACTCGAAGGCGTCGTGGAAGTATTTATGGGCCGGTTCGCCGGTCAGCAGGGTGTCCAGGCCCATCCGGGCAGCTTCGGGAACCAGGCCCGCGCCCTCGCCCGAGCTGATGCCGATGCGGTGCACGAAAGGATGGCTGCCCGAGTGGACCAGGCAGATTTCGCCGGTCAGCTTCTGGATGCGGTCGGCAAAGTCCTGCAAGTCCAGTTCGCGGGGCAGCGTCCCGGCCAGGCCCAGCTTCTTGCCGCCGTACTCGCCAAAATCCACCACGTCTTCTAAGCCCAGCGCCTTTGCCATCATCGCGTTGTTGCCCACCTCGCGGTGATAGTCGAGTGGCAGGTGCGAGGCATACAGGCTCAGGCCCGCGTCCAGCGCCGCCTTGATGCGGCGGCCATGCGGCCCGGTCACTGCCAGCGGCTTGCCCCAGAACAGGCCGTGGTGGGTCAGCAACAGGTCGGCGCCAGCGTCGGCAGCGGCCTGGATGGAGCGCAGGCTGCTGTCCACGCTGGCCGCCACGCGGGTCACGCGGTCCTTGCCCTCGATTTGCAGACCGTTCAGGCTCACGTCGCTGAAGGCGTCGGTGTCCAGATACTCGTTCAGCCAGCGGACCAGTTCGTCACGGGGCACGCCCACTTGGGTGCGTGCAGGGGCAGCGGTGTTGGGGTTGGAAGCAGTCATGGCACCCAGTGTATAGGCCGCTGCGCCGGGCCAGGCCGGTCCCGATTACCCTCCGCAGCAGCGAGCTGACATGAGCATGACATGAGGCTGACATGAAACTGACTCGACACCCGCAGGCTTGACCTATGAAAAAGATGCTGACCCTGGCCCTGTCCCTGGTTGCCGCCGCTGGCGCAACCGCTTCTGCCCAGACCATTACCGGCGCTGGTGCATCCTTCCCCAACCCCCTGTACTCCAAGATGTTCGCTGAGTACAAGAAGCAGACCGGCGTGAGCGTGAACTACCAGTCGGTGGGCTCCGGCGCCGGCCAGAAGCAAATCATCAACCGCACCGTGGACTTCGGGGCCAGCGACAACCCCATGACCAACGACATGATGAAGCCCGCTCCCGCTGCCCTGCTGCACGTGCCCACTGCCATCGGCGCCGTGGTGCCCGCGTTCAACGTGCCCGGCGTGACCAGCATGAAGCTGACCGGCGAAACCCTGGCCGGCATCTACCTGGGCAGCATCAAGAAGTGGAACGACCCCAAGATTGTCGCCCTGAACCCCGGTGTGAAGCTGCCCGGCCTGCCCATCACCCCCGTGCGCCGCTCGGACTCCTCCGGCACCACCTACGTGTTCACCGACTACCTGAGCAGCGTGAACCCCACCTTCAAGAGCCGCGTGGGCCGTGGCAACTCGGTGAAGTGGCCCGTGGGCAGCGCCGCCAAGGGCAATGACGGCGTGGCCGGCGCTGTGAAGAGCACCCCCGGCTCCATCGGCTACGTGGAACTGGCCTACGCCAAGCAGAACCGCCTGCCCTTCGCCCAGTTGAAGAACAAGGCCGGCAACTGGATCACTGCTGACAACGGCCCCGCCTCGGCTGCCGCTGCTGGTGTGGTGATTCCCAGCGACACCCGCGTCAGCATCGTGAACTCGGGCAACGCTCAGGCCTGGCCCATCGCCAGCTTCACCTACGTGATCTTCTACAAAGAGCAGAAGTACGGTAACCGCACCCAGGCTCAGGCCAAGAACCTCAAGAACCTGCTGTGGTGGATGACCCACGACGGCCAGAAGTTCAACGAAGGTCTGGACTACGCCAAGCTGCCCGCCGGCGTCATGCCCAAGGTGGAAAAAGTCATCAAGAGCATGACCTACGGCGGTCAGGCCATCTAAGAACCTGTATCGAACCTGCAGCTTCTGCCAGGTGCTGGCTCAGTTCCCCAAGTGGAGCTGGGCCAGTTTTCGGCTGCATCTGAGCAGGAAGGCCGCACCCCCCAGAGCGGGTGAGGGTGCGGCTGGGGTTGGGCTAGGGCTGCGGCCTTTGCTGCGGCCCAGTGATGGAGCCAGAGCCGGGGGCTTACCAGCGCGGGTTCAGGTCGAAATCGTAGGGCAAGACGAACCGAATATCGGCGTAGCGGTCGTTCCCCAGTGCGGGCAAGGACAGGGGAGGAGTCACCTGCTCCAGAGTGCCTGGTTCTGCGCCGCCCTGCACATACAGGTACTCGCCGCGGCTCACCAGTTCGCTGATATACAGTTCAAAGACCGACGGGCTCAGGCGCTGCGTGCGGGTGATGCCAGACGTCATATTGCCCGCTGCCACAACATTTCCGCTGCCCACGACAAAGCGGCCGTCGCCCTTAAGCTGAAGCTGCTCGAAGGGCTTCAAGTAAGAGTCGCCGCTGCTCAGGCTCCCGAGCGGCAGCTCGACATTTTGCAGCGGAGTGCCGTCGGCGCTGAATGTCAGTAAGAGGGAGGTGTCTGCCTGAGGCTCAGCGTCGGCCTCTTCCGGCAATGGCCCGGCGGCCACCAAGAGGCCGACACCCTTCTCATGAGCGGCGACGTCACGGAGACTGACCGGCTGTGCGGAGTCCCAGAACACCTGCCACTCCACCTGACCGCCGCGCAGCTTGGTGATGCCGGCCACAGAGGGGCATGCTTCTAGGCAGGCCGGCTTGTAGGAAGTAAAGGTCGCCACATAGATGCTGCCGTCTGGAGCGGTGTCCATCTGGCTGCCGGTGTAGTGGTCGGCATACTGTCTGGGCGGCAGCAGCGTGTTGACATGGTCCACTTCCACATTGTCCCAGGCGTGATACGACAGCTCGTAAATCCTGGTGTTGACCGGAGCGTCGTAGGAGCCGTGGTAGTTCCACTCGTGAGGCGTGGAGACGACCACTCCCCGCTCACCGGCGCGCATTTCCGTTTTGCGGGTCAAAAACAGCGCAGGGTGGTAAGGACCGTCCACATTGGTGGTGCGGGGCTGGAGTGCCGAGTCGAGCAGCCGGATTTCCGTGTCCAGAGGAGCTTTGGGATTCAGCATGTCGGAGCTGTCACCGTAGGCATTCAGCGCGTAGATGTCCTGATCGGGCGCGTCCTCAGTCGCTGCAATCCAGGTTCCTTCGTACACTTCCCTGTACGGGTCAAAGCTGGCTTCTGGCCTGGGCACGGTGTAACGCTGCTGAGCCAGGAGCTCTCCGGTAGCGGCGTACTTGCGCAGCTCGAAATCCGAAGACTGCTCGTACCCACCAGTAGTGGTATCGGGCACCGTCAATTCACCCTGCGGTCCCACGGCGGCCCGACCACCTACGTGGTACGACGGGTAGGCCGGGATAGGCCCGGTCCAGCGGGTCGGGGAGCTGGCAGCCCGTTGTAGTCCGAGGGGTGACAGAGCTTGCGGAGCCAGCGGCAGGGGCCGGGCAGCAGGCAACTGAATGCGGCGGGACGTGAGGCCTTCACCCAGGACGGTGACCTGTTCCTGTGGAGCGGGTGCCGCCGGAGCAGCGGCCTTCGGGGCGGCTGGTATGTGGCCGCAGCTGACTGCCAGTAGGGAGAGTGAGAGCGCCGCAAAAAGCTTTCTGGTCATGGTGGCCTCCGGAGGGCACCCGTGATGTGGGGGCCCAGTGCCCTGATGTGGGGGCCCCGGCCCAGACAGGCTCCGAACCGGGGCGCGGCTTACCAGCGTGGATTCAGGTCGAAGTCGTAAGGCAGCACGAACTGCTCGGATTCGTAGCCGACAGGTTGGGGCAGCTCAGGCACAGGCACGGACGGCTGCACCTTGGCCAGGTCGCCCAGGTTGGCCGAACCCTGCACGTACAGGTACTCGCCCCGGCTCAGCAGGTGCCGCACTTCCAGGCCGGAATAGGTGTCGGCCAGTGTCTGCTTGCGGGTCATGCCCTGGGACAGATTCCCCGCTGCCAGGGTCTGCGCAGCTCCCAGCACAAAGCGGCCATCGGCCTTCAGCTGCAGTTGCCGGTAGACCAGGGGGAAGCCTGCGCTGTCGGTCTCCTCGGGCAGGTCCAGCTGCTGCAGGGGTTTGCCGTCAGCACCGAAGGTGAGCAGCGTGTTGCTCTCGACCGGCACTTCGCCGCCCCACTCGTTCACGCCAGGGCGGGAGCGGGTCACCAGCAGACCGGCGCCCTTTTCATGGGCCGCAATGTCCTCGGCGGCGACCGGCTCATCGGCGTCCCAGAACACCTGCCACTGCACCTGGCCGCCGCGCAGTTTGGTCAGCCCAGCCACTGAGGGACACGTCCTGACACAGTCCTTCTGGTAAGAGGTAAAGGTGGCGACATAAACGCTGCCGTCCGGTGCCGTGTCCATCTGGCTGCTGGTGTAGTTGTCGGCGTACTGGGTTGGGGGCAGCAGCACGTTGAGCTGGTCCATCTCCACGTTGTCCCAGGAGTGGTGGGACAGCTCGTAGACCCGGGTGCCCTGCGGGGCGCGCTGGGCGCCGTAGAAATTCCAGGGGCGTGGAGTAGAGACCACAATGCCCTGCTCCCCTGCGCGCACTTCCGTGCCGGAGGAAATCAGCAGCGGCAACTGGTAGGGTCCGTCGGCGTTGGTGGTGCGCGGCTGCAGCGCCCCGTTCATCAGGCGGATTTCAGCCTGGACCGGGCCCCGGGCGGGGTCCGGGTACATCCCGGAAGCGCTGCCGAAGATGTTCATCACGTACAGCTCCTGGTCTGGTGCATCCTCGGCACTGGCCACCCAGGCCTGGGAATAGGGCAGAGGTCGCCCGCCGCCCGGCGCGGTGCTGCCCGGCTTGGGCACGCTGTACCCATACTGCGCGAGCGGCTGACCGTTCGCCGCGTAGCGGTTCAGCTCGAAACGTGCAGCGACGTCTTTCGCTGCCGTGACTGTCAGTTCTCCCTGCGGTCCCACTGCGCCCCGTCCGGGCTGATACATGCTGTGCTGCAGAGGAACGGGGCCTGCCCAGTGCGGCAGGGCGGTGGCGTTCAGGCCAGCCGGGGTCAGCGCGGTGGCTGCCGCCAGGGGGCGGGCGGCAGGCAGTTGGATGCGCTGGGACACCGGGCTTTCGCCCAGGACGGTAACTGCTTCCGGCAGCGCAGACGCAGAAGCCTGCGGCTGAGCAGGAGCCGCGCCGCAGCCGATTACCAGCAGCGCAAGGGAAATCAGGGACAGGGTTTTCGACATGAATCCTCCAGCGGGGAAAAAGGCTGGGCCGGGGCCGACAGCAGGTGGGAACAGTGGGAGACGAGTGAACCGGTAAATAACTTTGCCCTTCATTCTAAACGCAGAATGAAAACTTACAAGAACATTAAAAATTCCAAAGTGAAGGTAGGAAACCTTATCTAGGAGGGAGTTTTTTCGATCAGAAGGCCTCCGGCTAACGCTGGTTAACCGGTCGGCTCTCCTCATCGAGTCTTAATTTGGTGAGGTGGTGAGGTCCCTCTCGGGTGGCGTGACCTCATGCCCTGCAAGTCTGCCGCCCTATAGGTCCCGTGCCTTGCAAATGGTCGGGCCTGGTCAGGTGGGGCCGGGTCTAGTCAAGTAAGGCCAGGTCGGGGTGTGCCTCTGCTGGTTTCCATGCCCACAGCTGTATTTGCGGCTCCTGCGGCCACGCCTTAAGTCTGGAGGGCCCCTTTGGCAGGCCCGAGCCTCTGTACAGCGGGGAAAACCCGGCCGGGCTGACCTTCAGCTGACAAAACGCCATTCAACTGAAAGGGATGCAGCAGTCCTCCCCCTGCCACGCCTTTTCCTCTGTACCCCAAGGAAGTGAGCCATGAGTCAAGCCGCCAAGCGTCCTCCAGGGCGTGGCCTCAGCAGCCGCAGCGATGTTGTTTTCCGCAATGTCATTATCGGCCTTTCGATGGTGATTGCCCTTATCTTCCTGCTCAGCATCTATCAGCTGGCGACCGTCTCATGGCCTACCCTGAGCAACTTCGGCCTGAGCTTCTATACCACCCGCATCTGGGACCCGGTGAACAATGTTTACGGCGCCCTGTCCATGGTCATCGGCACGCTGATCACCAGCATGATTGCGCTGGCCATCAGTGTGCCGCTGGCAATTGCCAGTGCGCTATTCATCGCCGAGTACTCGCCCAAGTGGCTGGCTGGCCCGGTCGGCTACCTGATTGAGCTGCTCGCCGCCGTACCCAGCGTGGTGTACGGTCTGTGGGCGCTGGTGGTGATTGCTCCCAAGCTGGCCGAATGGCAGCTGACCTATTTCACCGACCCCGCCAAGCTGGAAACCTATTCGGCCTGCCAGGAGCTGTGGATGCAGGGCACCACCAACTTCCAGTGCTTTTTCGTGCCTTCGGCGGCGGACGGACGCGGCCTGGCGCTCGCCACCCTGATTCTGACCGTGATGATTCTGCCCTACACCGCTTCGGTGGCCCGCGACGTGATCAATCTGGTGCCCCGCGACCAGCGCGAAGCCATGTACGCGCTGGGTGCCACCAAGTGGGAAGTGATTTCCAAAGCCGTGCTGCCCTACGCCCGCGCCGGCATCATGGGCGGCGTGCTGCTGGCCCTGGGCCGCGCCTTGGGCGAAACCCTGGCCGTGGCAATGGTGATTGGCGACAGCCAGGCCCCGCTGACCAGCCTGTGGCAGAACTTCTCCACCATGGCCTCGGTGATTGCCAACCAGTTCGGTGATGCGCAGCAAGAACTGCACCGCTCCAGCGTGCTGGCCCTGGGTCTGACCCTGTTCTTCGTGTCGGTCATCGTGAACATTCTGGCCCGCGTGGTCATCAAGAAACTCACTCCGGAGGGCATCAAATGAGTGCCGTTCAGCAGAATACGGCGGCTACGCGCCGCGCCGTGCCGGGCCTCAGCCCCGCCCGCAAGTTCACCAACTCCCTGATGGGCGGCCTGATTGGCCTGGGCACCCTGCTGGTGGTCGCCCCGCTGCTCCTCATTTTCTACTACCTGCTGACCACTGGCCTGCAGGCGCTCAGCCCCGAATTCTTTACCCAGACGCCTGCTCCGCTGGGTGAAACCGGCGGCGGCCTGAAAAACGCCATCATCGGCAGCGTCACCATGCTGGGCATGGCTTCGGTTATCGGCATTCTGGTCGGCGTGGCAGGCGGCATCTTCCTGTCCGAGTACCCCCGCCACCCCCTGATGCCCACCGTGCGGATGCTCAGCGACGTGCTGGCCGGTATTCCCGCCATCGTAATGGGTCTGGTGGTGTACGGTCTGCTGGTGCTCCAGTTCGGCTTTTCGGGCCTGGCCGGCTCTATCGCGCTGGGCTTCCTGATGATTCCTATCGTGGTGCGGACCACCGAAGAAACCCTCAAGCTGGTGCCCCGCGCCACCCGTGAAGCGGGTCTGGCCCTGGGTCTGCCCAACTGGAAAGTGATTCTGCAAATCGTGCTACCTGCCGCTGCCGGCGGTATCGTGACCGGCATCATGCTGGCGCTGGCCCGCGTGGCCGGTGAAGCTGCGCCGCTGCTGTTCACGGCTTTCGGCAACAACGCCGTGACCACCAATCTCACCCAGCCGATGAGCGCCCTGCCTGTAGAAATCTTCAAGCTGGCCACCAGCGCCTACGAAACCGACCGCCAGCTGGCCCAGGCCGCTTCTCTGGTACTGATTCTCCTGATTCTGATTACCAGCCTGCTGGCCCGCTACTTCAGCAGTCCGCGCAAAATGCGCGTCAAGTAACCGACCCCTTTTCGCCCCTCATTCCAGCCGCTGACCCCGAGCAAGGAGCCTGCCCATGACCCCCATCCTGGTAGCCAAAGACGTAGACATCTTTTACGGTGATTTTCACGCCATCAAAAAAGTCAGCATGAATGCCGAAATCGGCACCGTGAACGCTCTCATCGGTCCTTCGGGCTGTGGTAAGACCACCTTCCTGCGCGCGCTGAACCGCATGCACGACATGACCCCTGGTGCCCGCGTAGAAGGCACCATTCAGGTGGATGGCCAGAATATCTACGGCCCTGGCGTGGACCCCGTCGTCATGCGCCGGCGCATCGGCATGGTGTTCCAAAAGCCCAATCCGTTCCCCACCATGAGTGTGTTCGACAACACCGTGGCGGGCCTCAAGCTGGCGGGCATCCGCGACAAGAACCAGCTGATGGAAGTGGCCGAGCGCTCCCTACGCGGCGCGGCCCTGTGGGAAGAAGTCAAGGACCGCCTGCACATGCCGGGCATGGGCCTTTCGGGCGGTCAGCAGCAGCGTCTATGCATTGCCCGCGCTCTGGCCGTACAGCCCGACGTGCTGCTGATGGACGAGCCGACCTCGGCGCTCGACCCGGCCAGCACCGCCAAGATCGAAGAGCTGATGAGCGAGCTGAAAAAGGTCACCACCATCCTGATCGTGACCCACAATATGCAGCAGGCCGCCCGTATCAGCGATACCTGCTCGGTGTTCCTGAACGGCGACATGATTGAGCACGGCCCCACCGAGCAGATTTTCCAGAACCCGCAGGACAAGCGCACCGAAGACTACGTCTCGGGCCGCTTCGGCTAAAGCGCCGCGCTGGGAAGCCCCACCCGCCTCCACCTATTGCTTTTCTTGACCCCGTTCCCAGACGGGGTCTTTCCCATATTTGGCCCTCTAGACTGCGCCCTAAGCTGGACTTGTTCTATCTCTTCAACCATCTGTTCGACCCAGTGGCCGCTTCCCGGCTTTTGCAATTTCACCCTTTCCCCTTTTTCAAGGAGCTTCCATGTCTCAGCCTGTACTTCCGCAACCGCTGCCCCAGATTATTCAGGGCGGTATGGGCGTCGCCATTTCCGACTGGCGGCTGGCCCGCGCCGTGGCGACCGCCGGACAACTCGGTATCGTGTCGGGCACCGGCATCGACAGCCTGCTGACCCGCCGCCTGCAAGACGGCGACCCCGACGGCAGCACCCGCCGCGCCCTCTCACACTTTCCCAACCCCGAACTGGCCCAGCGTGCCCTGGACACCTACTTTCTGGAAGGGGGCCGCGCTGAGGGGCAGCCCTACAAGCGCGTACCGCTGCCCAGCGTAGGCCGCCTGAATCCCGCCTGGGAACTGGCGATTGTGGGCGGCTTCGTGGAAACCTGGCTGGCGAAGGAAGGCCACAGTGGGCAGGTGGGCATGAACCTGCTCACCAAACTGCAGATGCACACCATCCCGCCGCTGCTGGGCGCGATGCTGGCGGGCGTGGATTTCGTGATTATGGGCGCCGGCATTCCCCGCGACATTCCTGCCGTGTTGGACAACTTCGCCATCGGTCAGGCGGCCACCATCAAGCTGGACGTGAAGGGCGAACCCACCGACCACTCCACTCGCCTGACCCTGGACCCCGCCGAGTACGGCCTGGACCTGGACAGCCTGGGCCTCAGCAGCCTCAAGCGGCCCAACTTCCTGCCCATCATCACCTCGCATGTGCTGGCACAGACGCTGGCCCGCAAGGCGAGCGGCAGCGTGGAAGGCTTCGTGATTGAAGCCCCCACTGCGGGCGGCCACAACGCTCCCCCACGCGGCAAGATGCAACTGGACGACCTGGGCCAGCCCATCTACTCCGAGCGCGACCTAGCCGATCTGGAGCAGATGCGCGACCTGGGCCTGCCGTTCTGGCTGGCGGGCGGCAGCGGCAGCCCTGAAGGCTTGCAGCACGCGCTGAGCGAAGGCGCAGCAGGGATTCAGGTGGGCACGCTGTTCGCCTACTGCACCGACTCGGGCATGGACGATGGCCTGCGCCGTGAAGCGCTCACCCAAATCAGGGCCGGTGCGGGCCTGCGGACCGACCCCCTTGCCTCGCCCACCGGGTTTCCCTTCAAGGTGGTGCAGCTCTCGCATACCCTCGCCAACGCGCAGCTTTACGCCGAGCGCACCCGGATTTGCGATATCGGCTACCTGCGTGAAGCCTACTGGGAAGAAGTCAAGGACGGTAAAGAGGGCAAAATCGGCCTGCGCTGCGCTTCCGAACCTATCGAGACCTATGTACGCAAGGGCGGCAGTCTGGAAGCCACGGTGGGCCGCAAGTGCCTATGCAACGGCCTGATGGCTGACGCCGGCTTCCCGCAGATTCAAAAGGGCGGCGAAATCGAGTTGCCCCTGCTGACCAGCGGTGATGATGTGGTCAAGCTGGCACACTGGCAGGACCGCTTCAGTGCCGGTGAGGTCATCCGCTATCTGCTGGGGCAGTGGCAGCCGGCCAGCGACGGAGTGGTGGCGGGGCAGGCGACGGGAGAAAGTGACCCGGCGCAGGTGCCCAGCATGGCGGGCCACCTCTAGGCCGTGGCTGGGCTACAGCTGGCCCGGCCTTGTCCGCTTCGGAACGGCTCCTCCCTGCCATCTGGAGTGCTGCGCGGGGTCCATGGCTGGAAGGCCGGCCTGACCCCTTCGTCTGTGGCCTCCGGGCACTTGCTACCGGCCTATGCTAGACCGAGTCAAAAACTACATCTTTCGTTCAGGATTCAGCTTTTGGCCTGGTTCTTGACGGCCGGTTGACCACCCACCCGCATATTCTGAGCAAATGTTGCACGCCGCCCGCACCACCCTGCTGACTGCTGGTCTGCTCCGCATGATTTCGATTGCGTTGGAGCAGCTGCAGGCTGTCCGGGCGGCGTCTGAGCGGGCCGAGTTCGCGGGGCTGTCGGCCACCGCCAACCGCCTGGAAGCCGAAACCGACCGCTTGGAACGCGACATTGAGGGCCAGTGCCTGCAGGCCTTTGCCGAGGACCAGCGCAGCGGCACGCCGGAGTTCTACCTGATGGTGTTCCGCAGCTTGACCCATCTGGAGCGTGTGGGCGACTACGCGTTCGGGGTGGCGTCCGACCTGGAGCGGCTGGCCCCCCGCACCCGCAGCGCCACCTTGCAGGACGTGCTGCCTATCACGGTACACCTGACCGAGATGCTGGAGCTGCTGGCCTACGCCATCACCGAACGCGACCTGGAAGCCGCCCGCCGAGTGCAGCGCATGGACTTCGAGGACGTAGATGCCCTCTACGAGCAGATGCTACGGGCCAGCCTCACCCGGCTGCGCGAGCGTCCCGAAGACCACGAGATTGCTCTGGCCGCCAACCGCATGGCCCGTAACTTGGAACGTTTGGGTGACCACGTCGGGCATGTGGCGGCCCGGCTGGAGCGTTACCTGCTGACCGAGGAGGACCGGCAGCGTATGCGTCAGGCCAACTGACTGGATGTCCCGGTCGGTTGGCCTGCTTTTGTGTCTGGTGGGCTTCATCCTGCTGGGGGGTTGGCCCCTGCCCGCCATTTCACCTGCTCGGCGCTGCCACAGGCAGTTCCGGCGCAGAGGTCAATCAATCATGGATTCGACGCGCTCCTTGAGGTCGCCGTTCTCGTCCATCATGCCGGTGCTGTCCACGCCCCGGTCCTGGGTGCCGGGGCCGTCCTGCACCACGCCGCTGTCGCGCTGAGGGTAGCCGACCTGGCTGCCGGCCGGGTCACGGGGTTCCACGTCGTTGGGGCGAATCACTTCATCACTGGTATGTCCGGTCATGGCTGTAGGCTAGACCCGGCGTGGCCGGAGCGGATGCGCGCAAGCTAAAGCGGCCTGAACCTTCCGGCGGGCGCAGCCTATATGCTGGACCCCGTGCGTGTGTTTGCCCTGGCCGACCTTCACCTGTCTGCGGTGTCCCCTAAGCCGATGACGATTTTCGGCCCTGGCTGGGCGGAGCATCCCCAGGCCATCTTCGCGCAGTGGCCGCAGGTGGTGGATGAAGGCGACCTGGTGCTGCTTCCTGGCGACCTGTCCTGGGCCATGACGCTGGACGACGCGCTGGTGGACTTGCAGCAGGTGGCGGCGCTTCCCGGTGAAAAGGTGATTCTGCGCGGCAACCACGACTACTGGTGGTCTAGCCTCTCCAAGTTGCGGGCGCGGCTGCCGGAGCGAATGCATGCCATTCAGAACGACGCCCTGCGCTTCGGCCCTCCCGGGGCGGGCGTGGTGGTCTGCGGCACGCGGGGCTGGGACACGCCGGGGCACAACCCGCTGGAAGCGCAGGACGACAAGATTCTCAGCCGCGAGGCCGAGCGCCTGCGCCTGAGCCTCGCCGCGGCGGCCCGCCTGCGGCAGCCGGGCGACCGCCTGATTGTGATGCTGCATTACCCGCCGGCCAGCCCGCCATTTCAGCCCAACATGCTGACCCCGCTGCTGGCCGAATCCGGCGCCGACCAGATCGTGTTCGGGCATCTGCATGGGGTGCCGCCCGAGCGCACCGTACAGCAGGTGGGCGGTATTCCCGCCTGCTTGGTGGCTGCCGATGCACTGGCTTTCCGGCCCCGGCTGCTGCTGGAGCTGTAGCTCTGCGCTGCGTCCTGACCCCTGACAGCCCGTCCTGATTCCTGACAGCCAAGGGTGAACGCCGGTTCAGAATGCTTCAGCCTGCCATCAACTTGGCGCACTACTCTGAACAGCATGAAGAAGTTGACTCTGACCGTGCTGGCCGCCCTGGGCGGCGCTGCTTTCGCCCAGATGTCTGCCGGTGGCCCCGGCGTACCCGCTCAGGAGGACGCCCAGGCAGTGGCTGCACCTGCCGGCCTGACGGCCCGCACCTCGGTGACCCGCTACACCAGCAGCCCCGTGCGCCTGACCATGACCGTTGCGAATCAGACCGGCCGTGAGCAGGAACTGAGTGCACCGCGCGACAACCGCCAGGACTGCGCGGCCGGCCCGCTGGTGCGCGTGCTCGAAGTGGGCACCCGCAACGTGGTCTACCCACCTGCAGGTAACGGCAACGCCATGCTGTGTGCCCAGGACCTGTTCGTGAAAACCGTGGCTGCGGGCGGCTCGGTGCGGCTGGAACGCACCCTGAACCTGCCGGCTGGCGACTACATGATTGAAAGCTGGTTCAGCGGGAACGCCGCTGACGGCAAAGTGAGGCTGGCCGCCGAGCCGGTGCGCGTCACCGTCTGGTAAAGCTGGCTCAGGGGGCCGCCAAGCCATAAGGCGCCCTAAGCCCGGCAGTTTACTCTGCATGCCATGAACAAAGTGTCTTCTCTGACATTGTTGGCTGCCCTGAGTGCGTCCGTTCTGCCTACGGCGCAGGCGGCTCCTGCCGTGGTTGGCACGGTGACCTCTATCGCTTCAGCGCCCGTGTGCCGCGAGTTGGGCTGCCGCCTGCTGGGAAGCCGGATAGACCGCAGTGGTCCCGGCAACCCGCTGAACGTGTCCACTTATACGCTGCCGCAGGGCCAGCGGTTGGAAGAAACCCGGCTGCAGCTGCCCGGCCAAGCTGGTCACGGCCAGATCGTGCGGCTGCGTTATGACCGGGGCAACTCGTCCTATGGCGCAGTGAACGCCGCCAAGCTGGCCTCGGTCGCCGCGGGGCGGGCAGTCACGGCGGCGCAGGTGCGGGCTTGCTGGAACCGGGGCGTGACCCCTACCAGCTCACCCCGGATCATCTCGCAGCGCGGGTTCAACGACCCACTGGTAACCTGCGAAGTGCGCGCTGGGCGGCAGACGGTCACCGTCAGCCTTTCTCTGTAACATTTTCCTGGAACGGGCTTCTGCCGGGGCAGCTGGGGGGCTGCCTGCCCAGCCGGCTCCGCGCTCCGGTCCCCGCGCTACTATTCTGAGTTATGGAACTCAAGGCGCAGCTCAAGCAAGCCGTTCAGCAGGCCGCCCAGGCGCTGGGTGCGGAACTGGACCCCGCCATTCAGGAAACTCCCGCCGGCAAGAAGGGCGACTACGGGACGCCCGCCGCCTTTCAGCTGGCCAAGATGCTGGGCCGCAACCCCGCCGAAGTGGCGCAGGACCTGGCCCGCAGCATCCAGCTGCCTGCCGGGATTGCCCGTGTAGAGGCTGCCGGTCCCTTCCTGAACTTCTTCGTGGACGTGGCCGACTTCGTGCGCGGTGTCGTGGAGAACCCCACCCCCATGCCGCAGCAGGAGGGCAAGGTGGTGATTGAGCACACCTCGGTCAACCCCAACAAGGAACTGCACGTGGGCCACCTGCGCAACGTGGTGCTGGGCGACTCGCTGGCGCGGATTATGCGGGCAGCGGGGCACACGGTGGAAGTCCAGAACTACATTGACGACACCGGCCGGCAAGCCGCCGAGTCGCTGTTTGCCCGCGACTTCTACCACCTGGAGTGGGACGGACAGGAGAAGTACGACCACTGGATGGGCAAAGGGTACGTGCGCCTGAACGCCGACCCAGCCAAGCCGGAGCAGGAAGAAGGCATCCGCGCCGTGATGCACCGCCTGGAAGCGGGCGAGCTGCGCGCCGAAATCGAGCGTATCGTGCAGGCCCACCTGGACACCTGCTTTCGCCTGGGCGCCCGCTATGACCTGCTGAACTGGGAGTCCGATGTGGTCGGCAGCGGCTTCCTGAGCAAGGCCATGAACATTCTCGAAGAAAGCCGCTACACCTCGCGCCCCACCGAGGGCAAGTACGCCGGCGCCTTCGTGATGGACGTGTCCGAGTTCATGCCTGGGCTGGAAGAACCCAACGTGGTGCTGGTCCGCTCCGACGGCACGGCCATGTACGCCGCCAAGGACATCGGTTACCAGTTCTGGAAATTCGGCCTGTTCGAGGGAATGAAATTCAAGCCGTTCGCCACCGACCCCGAAGGCAACACGGTTTGGACCAGCGCCCCCGACGGCGAACCCGATACTGAGCGGCGCTTCGGGCATGCCGCCGAAGTCATCAACGTGATTGACTCGCGCCAGAACCACCCGCAGACGGTGGTGCGCTCCAGCCTTGGCGTGGCGGGCGAGCAGGAGAAGAAGGACCGCTCCATTCACCTCTCCTACGCTTTCGTGACGCTGGAAGGCCAGACCATCAGCGGACGCAAGGGCATTGCCGTGGCTGCCGATGAAGTGATGGATGAAGCAGTGCAGCGCTCGCTGAAGCTGCTGGGTGAAATCAACCCCGAACTGGCCGCCCGCGAGGACGCCGCCGAAATAGCCCGCCGCATCGGGATTGGGGCCATCCGCTTCGCCATGCTCAAGGCCGAGCCGACCCGCCAGATTGATTTCCGCTGGGACTCTGCGCTGGCCCTGACCGGCGACACTGCGCCCTACGTGCAGTACGCGGCGGTGCGGGCGGGCAACATCCTCCGCAAGGCTGAGGCTGAAGGCTACGCAGTAGACGGCAGTGGAGCCGACTGGGCCGCGCTACCCGACATTGACCTGGCCCTGGCAAAAGCGGTGGCCCGCCTGCCCGAAGTGGTGGAGCAGGCCACCCGCATCCACTCGCCGCACGTGGTGGCGCAGTACGCGCTGGACCTGGCGACCACCTTCAATAGCTGGTACAACGCCAAAGACAAGGTGGGCAAGCCTGCGACCAATGTGCTGCAATCTCCGGAAGGTCTGCGCGAAGCCCGCCTGGCCCTGGTAGGCCGCGTGCGCCGCGCCTTTGAGGAGACGCTGGACCTGATTGGAATTGAGGTTCCGGCGGCGATGTGAGGCGACTGACGCCGCGTCTGAAGGTCTAAAAGTCGAAGGGTCTAAGGAATTTGAAACCTTAGACCCTTCGACTTCTAGACTCTTAGACCTATTTCCTATTTCGGTTCAATCAGCCCGTAGTGCCCGTCCTTGCGGCGGTACACCACGCCGCAGCTGTCGGTGTCCATGTTCTTGAATACGTAGAAATCGTGTCCCAGCGCTTCCATCTGGAAGACGGCGTCCTGCGGGGTCATCGGGCGCATTTCGAACTGCTTTTGCCGCACAATTTCGGGCTGAAGTTCGGCGTCGTCCTCGGCCGTCTGGGCGGCCAGCTCGGCGGGGCCGGGTTGGGGCTGGGGGGCACCTTCTTGGCGCTGCTTGAGCAGCCGGGTTTTGAACTTGCGCAGCTGGCGCTCCAGCACGTCGCTGGCCTTGTCTATGGCCGCGTACATGTCTGCGTGTGTCTCCTCGGCGCGGATAATGCCGTGTGGAACGTTAATCTGGACCTCGACCCGGTTGCGCCGCGCTGCATTTTTCACGTCGCGCACCGTCAGGGTCACGCGCGCACTGGTGATATCGCCGTTGAAACGGTCCAGGCGCGAAAGCTTCTCGTCCACGTAGCCACGCAGGGGGTCGGTGATTTCCACACCACGGCCAGACAGCTGAGCAATGTTCACTAGACACCTCTTTCCGTTTTGGTTGCTGTCAGCCACTGGCCTCTACGGGGTACACCCGCGCAGGGCACGCGATAATGGAACACAGAGACAGCCGCGCAGTGGCTGGGTGCAAAGTCTCCTCCTGCAGAGTTGGGCGGGAGCTGGAGCGGCCGGTGGGAGCGGTGATGACCGTCTCAGGTCTGGCCCTGGGGCCTGCAGGGGAGGGTTGTCTTCTGTGGGTCTCACTGTATCCGGGTGTCAGCGCCGTGTCAGCCGGGGGGCTTACCGTGTGGCTGCAGGACATGAGCTATGCTGAATCTTGGTGCTGGGCAGAACAGCAATACCGCGCTGCCCAACAGGACTTTTTTGCCATGACCAAAGTGGACCGCCAGGAACAGGATACGCAGCGCCGCCGCCGGATCGCGCGCGCGGCCTTCGAGCTGTTCGCCCGCTCGGGGCTGGATGCCATCAGCGCGGCAGACATCGCGCAGGCGGCTTTTGTCAGCCGTACCAACCTCTACCGCTATTATCCCAGCAAGCTGCACATGCTGCTGGCGCACTTTGAAGAAACGGTAGAAGAGACCCGGCAGGCTGCGCTGCGCCGGCTGGCCGAGGGCAAGTCGCCTCAGGCCATCTGGCAGGGAATGACCGCCCGCATGGCCGACCTCGGCGTGCGCTACCACCACCTGGTGGGTGCGGTGGCCTCGGCGGCGCTGGCAGGGCCGGCAGAACAGTCATCTCTGCCGGCCCTGACCGACCTGCCAACGGAGGAGAATTTCCCCCAGACCAGCCTGAGCGAACTGGTCATGCCGGTGCTGCTGTCCATGCAGCAGCGCGGCGAGCTGCGCGACGGGGTGGACCTGCGTGTGCTGAGCGACCTGCTGGTGGATTCCTGCCTGCTGGCGCTGTTGCAGGGTCCGCATCTGACTCCGGAAGAGGTGCAGCGTGACTGGCAAGACCGCTTGGAACTGTTGTTGCACGGTGCTCTGCGTGAGGGTCAGCGGCTGGTGTGGAACCTGCCGGCACAGGTGTCTGCCCAGACCGCAGATTCCGGAGCGGAAGACTAGCGCCGTCCACTATGCCGGCTCCTGTCACTCGGCCGGTTGTTCCTCCTGCCCCGGCGCCGGGTGTGGCCTGCCCTGCACCCTCCTGGGCACCGAGAGCAGCAGGGTAGCGGCCAGAACCAGGCCGGCACCCACCAGGGCCAGCAGGCCTGGCTTTTCTCCAAACAGCGCCAGGGCCAGCAGGCCAGCCACGACCGGTTCCAGGCTGGCAATCACGCTGGTCTGAGTGGCGCTCAGGCGTTCCAGCCCCGCGCTGTAGAGCAGGTAGGCCAGGTAGGTGGACAGCAGGGCGACTGCGCCCAGGGCCAGCCAGGCCACCAGAGATTTGGCGGCGAAGTCGGTCAGCGGCAGCAGGCCCAGGGCGCCGACCGGCATCGCAACGGCGTAGAGTGCCGCCGCCGAATAGCGGCTGAAAAACAGCTTGCCGTACAGGTAGTACAGGCTGTAGCTGGAGCCGCTGAGCAGACCCCAGGTGAGCGCGGCGGGCGTGACCCGAATATTTTCGCCCCCGCCCAGTGAAATCAGTGCAATGCCTCCCAGGGTAAAGGCCACCGCGCCGAGTTCGCGCAGGCCGCTGGGCTCACGCAGCAGCAGCCATCCCCAGAGCGCCACGAATGCGGGCGCCGTGTACAGCAGCACACTGGCCAGGCTGGCCCCGGCCGCCTGCACCGCCAGCTGGTAGGCGCCATAAAAAAGACTGACCCCCACGATGCCGAACAGCGCCGTCCAGAGCAGGTCACGCCCCCGTGGGAAGCGCTGCTGCGCTGCAGCGGCATGCAGGGCGAACAGGGCCCCTCCCACCGCCGCCCGCCAGAAGGCCACCTCCAGCGGCGAGATGCCCGCCTCCTGCGCGTATTTCCCGAAGATCCCCAGCAGGCCCCACAGGCAGGCGGCCAGCACCACACAGAGCGTCGCGGGTAGCATGAAGCGGGGAGAGGCAAGGCGCGGAGCGGGCTGTAAAGTCATGCATAAGTATGTGAAATGCAACCAGATCTGTGAAGAGGCAGCCTGGTCTGGAAATGGAAGAGCGCGTGCTGAACGGGGTCGCTTCCCCGGCGTTCCGCAGAGAGACCTTGATATTTAGCCGATATCTTTAAGTCTGAAGTCCGCATGAACTGCCTAATCGCGCACCGGCTGAAACAGGTGTTCTGGACATGGTTGTAGGGTTCTGCAAGAAATGAGCCGCTCTATGAGAATCCTGATGAGATTTGAATCAGAGCCCAAAGATTAGGTTAGCCTAAAGCGCATAAACGCCGTATAGGTGCATAGAATAGGCCATTTCCCCAAAGTATTAAGGACGAGTAAAAGGAAGGCACGTACACTCGTTACTTGATGAAAGCACTACGCACCCTGCTGCTCTCGATTGCCGCTGTTCTGGCCACCACTGCTTCTGCCGGAAGTTACACCGTCAAGGCGGGCGACACCCTGTACAAGATTGCCCAGGCCCACGGCATGGGGACCCAGCAGCTGATGCAGGCCAATGGCCTGAACTCCACCACCATCGAAATCGGTCAGCGCCTGCAGGTGACCGGCGAGGCCCGCAGCGTCGGCCCCACGGTGAATGCCGCCGGCACCGGCAGCGCCACCGTGCGCACGGCCGCCAGCCGCTTCCTGGGGATTCCCTACCGCCTGGGCGGCAACGGGCGCGGCAGCGTGGACTGCTCGGCCTACACCCAGCTGGTCTTCCGGAACATGGGTATCAGCCTGCCCCGCACGGCCCTGGGCCAGTGGCGTACCGGCTACGCCGTGAGCAGCCGCAACCTGCGCGCCGGCGACCTGGTGTTCTTTAACACCACCGGCCGTGGCGTCAGCCATGTGGGCATCTACCTGGGCGGCGACCAGATGGCCAACGCCAACTCCTACTATGGCCGCTCCATGGTCGAGCGCATGTTCGGCAACAGCTACTGGGCCAGCCGCTACGTCGGCGCCCGCCGCGTGATGTAAATCTGAGTGACGCAAGTCTCAGGGTCTCCTGAGCCGGTGCTGCTTCCTGGGTGCGGGAAGCGGCACTTTTCTTTTGTCGGCGCTGACATGATTGCGGGTTCAGCGCAGCGAAACAGCCCCCGGCCAGCCTGAGTGGCTTTCCGGGGGCTTTTCCAGTAAGGCACCCTCAGAACAGCGGCAGCTGGCCTTCCGGCGGAGCCGGCTGCAGTGGAAAGGGCCGCTCGCCGCGCAATACGCCGGCCACCTCCAGAATGTCACCCCAGGTGAGGCTTTTCGGGCCTCCCTTCACACGGGTGTCGTTGCGCAGCAAATAGGCGGGGTGGAACATCGGCATCAGGGCGGCCGTTGCGTCGCTGCCGGGCAGGCGGTAAGGGTGCCACTGCCCCCGCAGACGCGTAATACCCTGCTGGGTGCCCAGCAGGTGCCGGGTGGGGGTGTTGCCCATCGTCACGATGACCCGGGGCCTGAGCAGTGCCAGCTGCCGGTTCAGCCACAGCTCGGTGCAGGTCTGGATTTCGGGTGGGGTCGGGGCGCGGTTGGCCGGCGGGCGGCACTTGACAATATTGGTGATGTAAGTGTCCTCGCGTCGCAGGTCCACGGCTGCCAGAATGCGGTCCAGCAGCTGCCCGGCGCGGCCCACGAACGGGCGCCCAGTGCGGTCCTCGTCGCCGCCGGGACCCTCGCCGATAATCAGCAGGTCGGCGGCAGGGGTGCCGTCGGCCACCACCACCTGCAGGCAGCCGGCCCGCAGCGGGCAGGCGGTGCAGCCCTTGTTCTCACGTTCCAACTCGTCCAGGGCGCGCAGGTCCGGGGCCCACAGGTCGCGTTCGGGAATGGTCATGGGGCCCAGCGTAGCCCAAAGCGCCCTGGAAGCCTCAGCCGGAGTTCGCATTGTGGCCGCCCTGCACGGCATAGTGTTGCCGGTGCCGAGCGGACGTGTACACAACTACATCAACATGGCGGTCTACGCGGCCTTGGGGGCCGGCGCGGTGTGGGCTGGCCGCGAGGGGCTGGTCACGCTGACCCAGACCCAGACCCTGCATTTTTCACTGGGCTTTCTGGCAGGCACCTTCTTGCTGTCGCCGGACCTGGACCTGTCGGAACAGGGGGTGAATTCCAAGCGCAACTGGGGTTTCTTGGGACCGCTGTGGGTGCCGTACGGCATGGTATTCAGCCACCGGGGGCTGTCGCACACCTGGGTCATCGGGCCGCTGACCCGGCTGGCCTACCTGGCCATTCTGGTGTTTCTGGCGGTAGGGGCGCTGCGGACCTTTTGGCCAGGCGTCAACCTGCCGGCCTTGCCCGACCCTATCGAGTGGAAGGTGCTGCTGCCGGTCACGCTGGGATATTTCCTTAGCCAGTGGCTGCACCTGATTGCGGACGGGATTCGCCCCGACCACGGCCTGCGGCGGGCGCGGCGGCGCCGACGCTGATGGTAGCAGCGGCAGCAGGGAGCCGGGCGGCACATGACCGGCTCCCTGCATCTCCCTCAAGCCGCGTTCAGGGCTGATACCACTTGTAGGTGTTTTGCGGCAGCCGGTAGAACACCAGATTGACCGGCAGGGCGCTGCCGTTGGACGGCATGAACTGGATGCGGACCCGGTCGGACTTGGCGCGCCACAGCAGCTGCGGCTCGTTGGGGGTCAGGGCGTTGCCCTCGCGCGGCAGTTTGATGACCTGGGTCAGGTCGCCGTCAATAATCCGCATGGCGCCCCGGTACAGGCCCCCGCGTGGGCTGAGAGCAACCGCGGTATTGGCGGCGCCGGTAAATTCCATGTCGTACAGCACGCCGTAGTTGCCCGCCAGGCGCTGAGTGCTGCCGGTGACCGAGTCGCGGCCGGTCAGGACCGGGTCGTGCTGGCCGTCGCCAATCACCACGCGGGCCGGCAGCTGGGTGAGCGCCGTGCTCATGGGCCGGTCGGCGCCCGCGAAGGTCCCGCGCTGGTGCCGGCCGTCCAGCGGCAGGTAGGGCAGTGAGCGCAGCACCGCGTCGCTGAGGGTCAGGCCGTCTTCCAGCATCACGAAGCTCACGGCCACTCGCCCGCTGCTCACGATGTCCTGCAGAATGCTGACGCCGTGGCCCTGGCTCAGGCTAGGGCTCACGTACAGGGCGCTCAGGCCGCCGGCAGGCACATTCACAGCGCCGCGCGCCGGACTGGCAAAGTAGTCCATCAGCGTGACCTGGCCCAGAATGCCTTCCAGGCGGCTGGGCGCGGTCTCGCCCTGGCGCGCCACCTGCACGCTGACCGGGCGGCTTTCCAGGTTGCGCGCCACGATGTACAGCCGTGCCGGACGGCCCAGGTCGTTGACGTGATAACCCAGCAGCCGGGCCTCGCCGCTGACCTGGTCCCCGTATAGCACGCCGCTCTGCTGCGGCTTCTCGGGACTGTCACTGAACAGCAGCGGCAGATTCCTGGGCGTGCCCTGGGTCATGTTCAGCGCGGGGTAGTTCAGCACTCGGCCGTCGGCGAAGCGGTCGCCAATCTGCCCGTAGCGCAGGGCGTAGGTGACCGGCGTTTCGGCCGCCTGACCCTCGACCCGGATGGTGCGGGTGTAGGCGGACGAACTCTGTCCGCGCCCGTTGGTGACCTGCAGGCTGACCGGATAGCTGCCCGGTGCCCAGTACACGTCCTGCCGCCCGGTCCAGTTGCGCGACGCGATGCCGCCGCCCTCAGGGTCGTAGGAGTACTCGGTGTAGACCACCCGCTCGCCCGGCGCGTAGACGGCCTTGTCGGTCGAAAAGCGGGCCTGTGGAGCGCTAGGCTGCGCCGCCGGGGATGGTGTGGGAACGGCCGGCGCCGGGGCAGGCCGGGCTGGGGCTGGAGTGGGTGCAGGCGCCACCGCGCCAGGCACTGCGCTGGGCAGGGCAGTGCGCGTAGGGGGCACGAACGAGCCTTTGGGCTGGGCTGTCAGCACCAGCGAGTTGCCGCTGCCGGTGCTCAGCTGTCCGCCCAGCCCGGCTGCAATCACCCGCGCCGAGACATACAGTTTGCCTCCCAGCACGGCCACGCTGCCCGCCTCCTGGCGCTGCCCACCCACCGTGGCGTAGCCGCTGTCGAGGTCCACCGACAGGTTGCCGCCCACCACGCTCACGGTGTTGCCGCTGCGGGTCAGGTAATAGCCCAGCAGCAGCACCGTGTCGTTCAGCGGCAGCATGGTGCGGCCTTCCACCACCTGCGGCGCGGCGATGTTGGCACTGCGGCCGTTGATCTGCACGCTGGATTCGCCGGTGCTGAAACTCAGCTGCAGCTGCGCCTCTGCGGCGCCCCACAGTCCCAGCCCCAGGCTGAGCAGACCGGGCCGCAGCATGCGAAAGAGACAGGAGACAGGCATTTGCGAGCGAAGACACATAAGCCCCAGTATGCCTGCCCAAGCTGATGGAAACCTTGAGACGGCCGGACGTGCGGCCGGCCGGGAAGCGGGCCTACAGCTGTTGCCGCGCCTGCCGCCGTCCCAGCGCCCATAAGCAGGCGGCATTCAGCAGCCAACTGGAGGCCATCACCGCCAGCGGCCAGGGGCTGGTCAGTCCGGGCAGCGAATCTGGCCAGCCGGTGGCCGGCCACAGGGAGAGCGGCCAGGGAAGGGCCGCGCTGGCCGCCCGCAGCGAGAGCGCGTAGCCGGCGGCCCAGGCCAGCGCGGCCGCCACGAAGCCTAGCAGCAGCAGTCCGCCCCAGACCCATTCGAGCAGCCCGCTGCCCGGCAGCACCCAGGCGAGCAGGTCACGGTCGGGGAGGTAGGCCGGCGGGCGGCCAGGCAGGGAGTCGCCGCTCCAGCGGGAAGCGCGTGCCGCGCTCTTTGCGCCGTCCGTATCTTCCAGGCTCACAGCGCTTACAGTGGCGCGGCGCGGGGGCAGCAATGCCAGCAGCAGGGCGGCCAGGGTCAGGCCCTCGGCCAGCCACAGCAGCGCCCAGGGGTGCAGCCGGCCCCGCCGCGCCTCGGCGGCGATAAGGCGCAGTTGCCCGGCCGGGTCGTGCAGCTGCGCCCGCCAGATGCCGGAGACGTCGCCGCTCAGCGCCCGAATCAGGCTGCGGTCGTCGGGATAGCACAGCCGCGGCTCGCCGGTGCGGTAGCGCTCCTGAAACTCGCTGCCCAGCGTGAGCACCGGAAAGCCCAGGTTGTAGGCGGCCGCCCCCAGGCCCGGCTGCGCGGCCAGGGCGGCCCGGAACAGCGAGTCGGCACCGGGCCGGTCGCCCCGCAGCGCCGCGATAACCCCCAGGTTGTTGCGGGCGCAGGGCAGACTCCGGGCCGCCTGGTACCGCACCCGCGCCGCCGAAAGGTCGCCCGAGAGCTGTGTGCTGAGGCCGCGCAGCAGCGCCGCTTCGGGGCTGCTGCCCAGCGGCAGGCGGGCCAGGCCAGTTTCGGCCCAGGCGCCGCCGTAGGTGCCGGTGTTCAGCGCCGGAGTGTCCAGCAGCTCGGCGGTGCGGCTGGCCCACAGCCCTCCGCTCAGGCTGACGGTCAGCGCCGCGCTCAGGCCCAGCAGCACCAGCCGCTCGCCGGTGCCGGCGTAGTGCAGCGAGGTGCGGCCCGCCCGCTCCAGCGGCCACTCGCGCCAGGCCCGCCAGCGCCCACCGTAGGGGGAAAGTTCGGCCCTCTGCACGGCGCGGCCCCGCCGGAAAAGAGCCAGCACGGCCAGCAGCAGGCTGAGCGCCAGGGCCAGCGAGAGCAGACCGCTGGCGTCGCGCAGCCGGGCCAGGCCCGCCGGCCCCTGATGGTACAGCGTGCCTTCCCGCAGTGAGGCGGCGAAGCCCCGCCACTCGCTGGCCTCGCCGGTGCGGTCCTGGCTTTCCAGCAGCGCGGCGTAGCGCAGGTACAGAGCCTCGCTGCCTTCGGCGCGCGGGTGCATGGCCCGCAGGTGCCGCAACCACACCTCAGCGCGGTTGAGCTGGCCCTGGGCCAGCAGCGTTTCGATATAGCCGGTGGGATTGCCGTAGGCGGCCAGCGCCGCCCGGCTGACTCGGATGGCCGGGTCGTAGCCACGCGCGGCGGCGTCGGCACGCGCCAGCTCCAGGGCATGGTCGGCCTGCTCAGGGTAGCCCGCCGCGTCCAGCCGGGCGGCCAGCCTGACCCAGACCGGGAACGGCTGCGCTGAGGCCATCAGGGTCTGCAGGTGTGCGGCGGCCTGCTCCGCCTGGCCGGCAGCGCGGGCCTGTTGCGCGGCCCGCAGGCCCAGAAAAGGGTTGAGGGGATCGCTGGCCCAGCGCTGGGCCACCCGCTCCTCGGGCACAGCGTCGCCGGCCTGCATCGCCCAGAGGGTCACGGCCGGGTCCGGGGCGAAGACCACCCGCTCCTGGGTGCCGGCTCCGTTCTCGGGGGCAATCAGGGTAAAAGTCTCGCGGTAATCGCCTCCGGAGACGGTGGCCCGCACCAGACCGCCGCTGCCGTCGAGCGTCAGGACCGGGGCAGACAGGTCATAGCGGGCCAGCACCCGGCCGGCCTCGTCGTAGGCCAGCACGGCCGGTCCGGCGCCCAGATAGGTCACGCCGCCCTGGCGCAGTGGTCCGCGCAGGGCACCCAGCTCCGGCGCGAAAGTCTGTGACCACACCACCTCGCCGCGCTGCAAGCCGGCCAGTTCACGGCCCCGCAGCGTGACCTCGGCCGCAAGGCCGCTGCGCTCGGGTGTCCGGGGCGTCACTGTGCCCGCAGCGGTGGAGGTTGGTAAGGCCTGCTGCTGTGCGCTGCCGTCTCCCGCTGCGCCCTGCCCCGGTGCCGTCTGCGCCTGAGCCGCTGCCGCAGCGAGCAGCAGGCCGGCTAGCCACAGGCCGCGCCCTGCCCGGCGTATCGGTTTCCAGTTCATAGGCTTCCAGTTCACAGGCTGCGGGCCCCCTGCCTGCCTTGCTCCCGCTGGCGGTCTTGTAGCAACATGTGCGCGGCCCGCACGCCCATGACCAGCGCCCCCAGCAGCGCTGCCCAGAAGCCGCCGCGCTGCCACGCCAGCCACAGCAGGACCGGAACCACTACGCCGGCCGTGACCGGCACCACGTTCAGCCTGAAGGAGCGCTGAAGCAGCCCCTTGTACAGCGGCATGAACAGGCCTGCGGCCAGCAGCGTGCCGGCCAGCGCCTGTGGGGCCGCCAGGGCCAGTGCGCCTATCAGGGTGGCGATGCCGCCCCCGCCCCGCCAGCCGAACAGCGGCGGGTAGCAGTGTCCCAGCACCACGAAAAAGGTGGCCAGTGCCGCGCCCAGTTCAGGCTCCTGCGGCATCAGCCAGCGGGCCAGCGCCACGGCCAGCGTTCCCTTGAGCCCGTCCATCAGCGCCACACTGGTGCCCACCAGCGGGCCGTACTGCCGCCAGCTCCCGCTGCCGCCGGGCAGGTCGGCACCCCGGATGTCCTGTCCACGCCAGCGCGAGTACAGGATGCCGGCCACCAGTGAACCCAGCAGGAACGACAGCAGGGAAACAAGCAGCCACATGGGGGTCAGTGTAACGCGGCCAGATTGGGGTTGGTGACGTCAAGCCTCTGGTAAAATTCCTGGCATGAAAAAACTGCAATTAGCTATAGGCCTTTTAGGCCTACTGGTTTTGGGTGAAGCTTCAGCTGTTATTGATGCCTACGCTAAACCCTCATTCGCTGGCACTGCTTGGTATTCAAGTGGCTACGCAGTGCGTCAAAAGATGGAATCTCAGGGCTTCACCTTTGTGCGCAAAGACTCGAGTTCTGGGGCGAACGATTTCGTCTATATGGGCAAGCTCCTAGGAAATGATGTCCGGGTAGACCACCTTTTTAACAATAGGGACCAACTTGTTAAAACCTCGGTAACTTTTAACAATAGCTATGATGTACTAAACCAATATAACTTAATGAAAAGGAATTTAGAGCAAAAATATGGTAAAGGAATTGAAATTTACACTGTAAATAAATATTCAACTTCGGCTTATTCTATAAAGTTTGATATAGAGAGAGGTGAAAAAATACTTTACGGTTGGAAATTTGATGGACATAACTACTTTATTTCACTAAGCATAGAGAAGCCGTATACAAATGGTGACTCTGTTCATACAACTATCTCTTATGAATCTCCTGCTTGGGATGCCGAATTCCTTAGGCGGCAGGCAAATACGCCTTTCTAATGGCTGATCCTTTAACCCGCCCCGAACTGCGCCGCTACAGCCGGCCGCTGCTGGTCCCCGAATGGCAAGAGGCCGCAGCGCAGGAGCGGTTGGCGGCGGCGCGGGTGCTGCTGGTGGGCGCGGGCGGGCTGGGCTGCGCAGTGGCGGCGGCGCTGGCCGGGGCAGGGGTGGGCCATCTCAGAATTTCCGACCACGACACAGTGGAGGTCAGCAACTTGCACCGCCAGCTGCTGTTCCGCACGGCCGATGTGGGCCGCTCCAAAGCCGAGCTGGCCGCCGCTCAGTCCCAGGCCATCAACCCGTTCACCCGTCCCGAAGTGGTGCCCGCCCTGACCCCGGACAACGCCCCGCAGCTGCTGAGCGGCGTGACCCTGGCGGTGGACGCCACCGACAATCTGGAGGCCCGCTACGCCCTGGCGGCGGCGGCGCACGCGGCTGGCGTGCCCTGCGTGTGGGGCGCGGCCAGCGGCACGTCCGGCATGGTGACGGTGTTTGCGCAGGGACGGCGGCTGCACGACCTGTTTCCGCCGGAGAGCGCCCAAGCCGACAGCTGCGACGAGGCCGGGGTGCTGGGACCGGTGCCGGCGCTGGTGGGGCAGATGATGGCGCTGGAAGCCCTCAAGGTGCTGGGCGGTGTGGGCGAGCCTCTGCTGGGCCGCCTATGGACCTTCGACGGCCTGAGCGGCCGGGTGCGGCTGATTGGCTTGCCTGAGCCTGTCACCGAGCAGGTCTGAAGTGAGGGGCGCGGGGAGGAGAGTCAGGTGCCCCGGCCCTTGCCCGCTTTCCCTGGCGTCGCGGCCACCGAGCAGTCGGCCACCGAGGGGCTGCAGGTAGCGCCCTGGGGGCTACGGGAGCGGCAGCAGATAGAAAGCCATCCAGCACTGGCCTGCAGCAAACAGAGTGTAACATTTTACCCATTTGTGCTAAGGTTTGGCCAAGTCCACGTGAAGCCTGACCCAAAGCGGGTCTAGCGCGGAAGCTCCGGCAAGTTCGGCTGCCGGCTTTTGTTGGAGGAAGCTATGAACAAGGGAAAAGTGGCAAAAGCAGAACTGGCTGCCCGTATCAGCGAGCAGACTGGCCTGTCGCGCAAGCAGGCCGGCGACGTGGTGGCCTCGGCCGTGGGCCTGATGGTGGACGCTCTCAAGCAGGGCCGCACGGTGGGTCTGCCCAATCTGGGCACCTTCAGCATTTCTCAGACCTCCCAGCGCCAGGGCGTGCGCCCCGGCACCACCGAGCGCATCACCATTCCTGCCGGGAAAAAGGTGCGCTTCAAGATTTCTACCGGCCTGAGAGACCAGCTCTGAGGCTGGGCTAAGCGCCGGCCCGGTCCTGCCCCTCTGGTTGCCCGTCAGCTCATCTACCGATAAGGCTGCGGCCCCGCCTGGTTTCTTCAGGACGGGGCCGCACTGCTGGTTACTGCGTGTGCCTAGCGGACTACCGACTCAGGCAAAGAGGTCGTGCAGGACCGCCTGCGCTGCGTGATAGCCGCACATCCCATGCACCCCGCCGCCGGGGGGCGTGGCCGAGCTGCACAGGTACACCTGCGGGTCGGGCGTGCGGTAGGGGGTGGGCGTGGGTACTGGGCGGGCCAGCAGCCCCGGCAGGTCGAAGCGGCCCCCGTTCACGTCGCCGCCGCCGAACACTGGGCTGAAGGCTTCCAACTCCGCCGGGGTGGTCACGCGGCGGTGCAGCACGCGGGCGCGGAAACCGGGGGCCAGCTGCTCCAGTGCGGCCTCGATGGTGTCGGCGTATTCGGGGCCCGTGCCGGCCGGCGCATGAGCGTACACCCAGAAGGTGTGCCCGCCCTGGGGTGCGCGGCCAGGGTCAAACAACGTGTGCTGCGCGGCCAGCAGGTAGGGGCGCTGCGCCAGCCGGCCCTGCGCCGCGCCGCGCTCGGCCTGCTCGATTTCCCGCAGTCCCCCGCCGATGTGCAGGGTGGCCGCCTGCGCCGCCGCCGGGTCCAGCCAGGGCACCGGCCCACTGAGGGCGTAATCCAGCTTGACTGCGCCCAGACCGTAGCGGAAGCGGGCCAACCAGGCGTCGTAGGCAGGGGTGGAGCGGCGCAGCAGCCGGCGTGCCACGGCCGGACTTGAGTCCACCAACACTACCCGCGCCGCTGGCAGGTCGGCCCGCGTGCGTACCGGCGTATTCAGCTGAATCTCGCCGCCCAGCCAGCGGAAGTACTCGGCCAGAGCGCCGGTCAGGGCCTGCGCGCCGCCGCGTGGAAAAGGCCAGCCCCCGGCGTGTGCGGCGGTGCCCAGCATCAGCGCCGCCGCGCCCACGCCGGGTGTGGTCATCGGCAGATTCACGTGCGCGGCCAGGCCCGCCCACAATGCGCGGGCTTCGGGCGTCTGGAACAGCAGCTCGGCGGTCAGTGGTGCGGGCGCCAGCGCCGGCACCCCGAAGCGGGCCAGGGTGAGCGGGTGGCGTGGCAGGCGCAGAAGGGGGCGCAGCGTGTCTTCCAGCAGTTCTGCTTGGGCCGTGACCAGCGGCCCGAACAGCCCGCGCCAGCGCCCGCCGTCCGGCCCCAGCACCTGCGCCGCCGCGTCCAGCTTCTGCGGCAACGCCAGCGCCCGGCCGTCCCACCACAGGTGCGCGTAGGGGGCCGGCGAGCGCACCCAGTCCAGCCCGAAGGCGTGCAGCGGCCACTCCTGCCAGGCGGGCGAAGCGTAGCCCAGCGGATGAATAGCGCTGCCGGTGTCAAAGGTAAAGCCCTGCCAGTTGCTGCTGCTCAGGCCGCCGCCAGGCTGGCTGTGGGCTTCCAGCACCCGTACCCGCAGCCCAGCGCGGGCCAGGGTGATGGCGGCGCTCAGTCCGTTGGGGCCGGCGCCCACCACGGCGGCGTCCAGTTGCCCAGCGTCCAGGTGCCCAGCGGCCACTTGCCTAGGGTTCGGGGTCATGGCCGCAGTGTAGCGGCGGGGGAGACGCACTTCACAGAACTTGGACATTCAGGGACTAGACTCGGACATATGAACCTCGGTCCGATGGAAATTCTGGTCATTCTGCTGGTGGCGCTGGTCCTATTCGGCCCCAGCCGCCTGCCCGAGCTGGGCAAGAGCCTGGGCAAGGGCATCCGTGAATTCAAGCGCGGTACCCAGGGCCTCAAAGACGAGCTGGAACTGAGCATGAAAGATGCCCCGGCTGCGTCTCCGTCCGCACAGAGCCAGCCTGTACACAGTCAGTCCGTGCAGGGCCAGCCCATACACAGTCAGCCTGTCCAGCCTCAGCCGGTGCCGGCCGCGCCCATGCCGGCCGCAGCTTCCGCCCAGCCTGCCGAGCAGGTGGTGTACGCGGCTGCCCCGGGAAGCGTGGCCCCGGCCGCGGCGGAACAACCTGTGCCCGCCCAGCCCCAGCCTATGCAGCCCCAGTCCATGCAACCTCAGCCCACCCAGCCCCTGCGGGCGTCCGACCTGGCGGTGCCCCCCGTCGTCGAAACCCCGGTGGAAGGCGGACCGGTGTCCTCTCACCGAGCCTGACGCGCAGCCGCGCCGGGGCTGGATGCTCTAAGCTGCTCCGCATGACCCACAGCCGAGGTGTTCGTTGCTAGCCCGTGTCCGCAGCGCGGCCCTGGTCGGGGTGGACGCGGTGCCGGTAGAGGTGGAAGTGGACGTTTCGCCGGGCCTGCCGTCCTTTATGGTGGTGGGCCTGCCTGACCAGGCGGTGAGCGAGGCCCGCGAGCGGGTACGGGCGGCCATTCGCAATTCGGGCCTGCCTTTTCCGGCCGCCCGTATCACCGTGAATCTGGCTCCTGCCGACCTCCGCAAGGAAGGTCCGCTGTACGACCTGCCCATTGCTCTGGGCGTGCTGGCCGCGCAGGAGCAGGTGCCGCTGGAAGCGCTGCGCGGCGTCATCTGTGCCGGTGAGCTGGCCCTGGACGGATCGCTGCGCCCGGTGGCGGGGGCGGTGAACCTGGCCCTGCTGGCCGCCGAGCTGGACCTGCCCGCGCTGGTGCCTGCCGGCAGTGCCGAAGAAGCCGCGCTGATTGAGGTTCCCGTGTACGGAGCCGGCACCCTGCTGGACGCGGTGCGGCACCTGACGGGCCAGACCCCGCTGCCGCTGACCGCGCCCCCGCAGCCTGAAGCCGACTGGCCTGCTGGCCCCGATCTGGCCGACGTCAAGGGCCAGACGGCTGCCAAGCGGGCTCTGGAAATCGCGGCGGCCGGTGGCCACAACCTGCTGATGGTGGGCAGTCCCGGCAGCGGCAAAACCATGCTGGCCCGCCGCGCCGCCGGGCTGCTGCCGCCGCTCACCCGCGCCGAGGCGCTGGAGGTCACCCGCATTCATTCGGCGGCGGGGCTGCTCACGCGGGGTGGGCTGCTGGGAGCTGCGCCCTACCGCCACCCGCACCACACCGTGTCCGACGCCGGTCTGATCGGCGGCGGCAGTATTCCCAAGCCCGGTGAGGTGAGCCTGGCGCACCGGGGGCTGCTGTTTCTGGACGAATTTCCGGAGTTTTCCCGCAAGGCCCTGGAAACCCTGCGCCAGCCGCTGGAAGACGGCCGGGTGACCATCTCGCGTGCGCGGGCCAGTGTGGAGTACCCGGCCCGCTTTCAGCTGATCGCCGCGATGAATCCTTGCCCCTGCGGGCACCTGGGCGACCCGGAGCGGCCCTGCACCTGCACGCCCGCGCAGCGCACCCGCTATCAGGCCCGGCTGAGCGGCCCGCTGCTGGACCGCATTGACCTCACCGTGCAGGTGCCGCGCCTGACGGTGGACGAGCTGACCCGCGCTCCCCAGGGAGAAAGCACCGCGCATGTCAATAAAAACGCTAACTGCGACTCGTACAAATTGGGTGAGACTGAAGTCAGGCGGGCGGCCTGATGAAGAAGTGGCCGCAGCTGAATGCCCTTCCAGAAGACAATCGTCTCTGGATGCTCATTTGGCTGGGACCACTTGAACCTAGGCCCGGAAACAGTCAACCAGGCCTACTCGCCTTTCTGGCGGCTATCCCATACTCTGCCCGCCGCTCACCCGCCCAGGTCAATTATGGGCGGTTCCCTCAGAGTTTTGATCTTGAGCGCGTTCTGCGCGTGGAATTCAGCCTTGGGGACCTGCCTGCTTTACACGTTGGCATGATGTTCCGTAATCGCAAGCTGGTACGTAACCGCCGCCCACTCACCATCACTGAAACTTTCCTGGCTGACTTCGACAGTCACAAGGCCCTGCGACTCACCGAATCCCCTGACCTGAATGCCACCAACACCCTGACTGGTAATGCATGGGACATGCTCAGTCACAGCGGATACGTTGCCCTTGAAACCAATAGCCGCCGACTGCTCGTTCCTGCCCTTGAACTCATCCGCTGGAGCTACGGCACATCTTCCCGAGTCCTTCAGAGCATCGTTTCCGGTGAAATTGGCTCGGTTCTCTCTGAAATCAGCCAAAGTGGTGTCCTGCAAGATGGCATCTACAAATATCCCCTCCCCAAAGGCTTTCCAGCCACCGATACCCCTCAACTGGCCTGGCTCACCCTCGACCCGGTAGCCCGCAAAGCTGCCCTTCAACTGGCGAATGAACTCTCTGTAGGTCAACGCCAAACCTCACAGGGCCTGTTTGTGTACCCCAAGGTTGCTTTCCCATATCGGGGCCTGCGCCGTTTCACCTGCCAGGGCCGCTACCTCGCAGACAGCTTCCTGGTCACTCGAATCATCGATCTGGACCTCTCCTTGCCCTTCAATGAAGTCCAGCTTCTTCAGGAAAGTGGGGAGGCGTATTCGTCCATGCAATTGGAAACCCAGACTAGAACTTTACGGCGAAAGGTCAAAAACGCCAGTCAAATCAGCCTGCATTCCAATATTGAACCTCAGAGCAACCGCTCCGCTGTTCTCCTTCCAGCTCTTCCCGCTCTGTTCAGTGACCGGGTGCCGATTTCCCTTCAGCACAGCGATAGGGAAGGGCACAGTTCCTTCTCTCCCTTCTTCATCCCGTCTCCACGCCACCTCACTACTGGGACAGGCCAGGACAGAAGTAGTCCAGCGCGGCAAGCGGTGCTTCAAGGGGAAAAGATTGAAGCACCTATCGAGAACGACGACTTCAGAGGCCTACGCCAGATGTTGCCCCATCTGAACCTGCCTTATAAGGAATTGACCATTAACAATCCGGGAGGTACAGAAAGCCGCTTCGGCAACCTCCTTAAGCCAGATGGTGAACGGGTTGGTTGCCTGGTCATTGAACTCCAAAACGATGATCAATACTGGTATCTGCTTGAAAAGGAACGGGTTAATGAAGTCTGTGGTTCACTCCTGCTCGCTACCAGAAAGCTTCAGGCGGATGAGCAAACTATTACCGCACTGATGGATACCTGGAGACGAAAACGCCGCTGGCCCGGCCAGCTGCCAGAATGGTACCTGCAACGCATCGCTCACAGTTTCACCAGTGCCGAAACTTACGCTGCAGGTATCCTCAGACGCTTGCGTTTGCCCTCATAGACGTGTATCTATACACTTTAGCTATGTCCCCCCTGGACCATGCCCCACGCCAACGCGAAATTCTGGAGCAGGTTGCGGCCCTTGAAGCAGCACATCAACCTGTCACTACTCAGAGTCTGACTCATGCCCTTTCACTACCTAGACAGAACGTGCGGCAATACCTACTGGCCCTGCGTGATAAGGGCCTTATCCATTACGAAGCCAGTGATCGTCAGCGAGCATTAATTACTCTGACCGAGGAAGGGCGAAAGCTAACGGAACATAGTTATCCCGTACTTGGAACTGTCGCCGCAGGGCATCCCATTCTGGCGGAAGGGGAAATCCAACGCTATGTCACCCGCCTAGAGGATGTCCTTGACCTCAAACCAGGAGATTTCCTACTGCCCGTCTCTGGCGACAGTATGATCGGGGCAGGCATCTTCGACGGTGACCTCGTCGCTATCCGTCCAAGCCAGGCCGAACCCCTCAGAGGTGAAATCGTGCTGGTGCTCCTGCCGGATGTAAGCACCGCTACCCTGAAAAGATGGAACCGACTCAATGGCGTGGTGTCGCTACACAGCGAGAATCCAGCCTACGCGCCCATCGTGGTTCCAGCGACGAGTGTGGAAATTCAGGGCTGTCTCGTAGGGCATGTGGGGACGGGACGTGCGCGGAAATCGTTGCCAATGCCCAGGGTGACTAATGGATAACTGGGAAGATGTGCTCACTGCACAAGAGGCGGGTCATCTACTGGGAATCTCGACTGAGCGAGTATTACAGTATGCCCGCGGGGGACGTCTTTCTCATGTTCGGAAAGGAAAGCAGTATCTGTTTTCCCGCCAAGACGTAGAGCAATTTAAGACAACTATGCAACCGCGAGGTCGGCCTGCCAGACGGGATAATAAATCTTGTGATAACACAAGGATTCGACTAGAATAGGGCGCAGCTAAAAACAGAATTTAGTTGCATATTCTGCAATTAACGGAGAGGTAAATGACCGGACCATCTACACCGCAAGAACAACCTTCACCAGATTTAATTGGTGTTTCAACAGCGCCACTGCTGGCACCAACCAATCAGCTCAACCTTGACCTTCCTGAGTCTGGCATTCGTTTGGAATATCCTGGACGGCTGAGCGTTCGCCGGATTCTTGGAAAGTTACAGCCGCGCAGTCAGAAGATTTTGAAGGAATTTTCTGCGGGGTCGAAACAGGCCAAGTTGGAAAACCTATTGATTGAGGGCGATAATCTTCAGGTCATGGCCTCGCTTTACCGTTATCGCGGCCAAGTCGATCTGATCATCGCTGATCCACCGTATAACACTGGAAACGACTTCCGATACAACGATAGATGGAACGATGATCCCAACGATCCTGATCCTGGGCAATTAGTTACATCAGATGATGGTGCCCGTCACACTAAGTGGATGCGCTTTATGGCCCCCCGCCTAGAGATGATGAAAGCTATGCTTCGCCCAGGTGGAGTATGTGCAGTGTGTATTGACGAACGTGAACTCTTCCGCCTTGGCATGTTGATGGATGACACCTTCGGTGAAAGCAATAGGTTAGCGATCATCAATTGGCAAAAGTCATATTCAGCGAAAAACGACAGTGCTCATGTCTCAACGGCTACTGAGTACGTCCTGGTTTATGCCCGAGTACGTGAAAAAGCGAAAACTGGCCTGCTTGAACGGACTGAATCCATGAATGCACGTTATCGCAGTGTTGACGGTGACCCACATGTGTGGCGCTCTGGTGACCTAGGCGCTAAGCCACATGCCAAACCGGAGGATTATGGTATTCAGTCCCCCTTCACTGGCGTGATTCATTATCCCGCAGGGAATGGCCGTTGGCGACGCAAAAAGTCCGAAATTAAGAAAGCGCTAGAGGCCTATGGCAGTCAATATGTTGAGATCGCCGATCCAAATTCCACACTTCCATCACTCGTATTGAAGGGGACTTCCCTACTCAACGGTAAGCTGGAAACCCCTCCAGAAATCGTGGCTAAAGCTGCCAAACGAGCACATCACTTCCGAGAAACAGAAATTTGGCCTGAGGTCATCTTTTTGAGTGATGGTCTGGGACGACCCAGTTTGAAGCGTTATCTCAAAGATGTGAAGCAGGGCAAGGTGCCGCTGACCTTCTGGGCTGATGAAGAGTACGAAGAACCACTTACCTTGGGAAGTCAATCTTGGGTTCATGCAGAGAGTGGACATAGTCAGGCGGGGATTACTGAACTCGCTGAAATCATCGGTTCAAGACATGGTTTTGAGACGGTCAAACCACTCAAATTGATCACCAAGATTATCCAGTTGTGGTGTCCGTCTAATGGACTTGTGCTTGATCCGTTCGCTGGGTCAGGTACGACAGGTCATGCCGTTCTGAAGATGAATCATGACACTGGTAGCAGTCGCAAGTTCATTCTGATTGAGCAGAGTCGTCCTGAACGCGGCGATCCCTATGCTAGAACACTAACAGCCGAGCGCTTGAAGAGAGTGATTTCTGGCAAGTGGGCTAAAGGTAAACAGCCACCACTTGCAGGGGGCTTCACTTTCAAGACTAGCTGTAAACAGATTGACCATGATGCGGTACTTGCCATGCAGAGAGAGGAGATGGTTGATCTCATCCTGATGTCACACTGGGACAACAAAAACCGCAAAGGCCCTATGCTAGAGACGTTAACTCACAAAGGCTATAAATATCTTGTAGCTAAGGATATCAGCAACAATGGGTACTTCCTCGTCTGGGACGGCCCCCACGCTAAGACGCCTCTGTCAGTAAGCATCATGACTGATATCATCAAAGAAGCTGCCGATGAGGGACTGAAGCAGCCTTACCATGTGTACGCTCGCACTTCGCACCTGATGGCTAAGAACATCATTTTCTACCAGATTCCGGATGAAATCCTACGTCGCATAGGGTTCCACGAAGACATTTCAGACGAGGTTCAGGAGTGATCGAGCTTTTTCAATTCCAACAGGCTGCCGCAGACACCATGGCGCAACGATTCCACTCATTCATTCATGACCCCGAACGACCTCGTCAGAAGGGTTATGGTGCTTTGCCCTTCTATCAGACTCTACAGGCACTCACGGGTGCGGGCAAAACTCCTATTTTGGCGGAAGCTGTTGCTCAAATGCGCCAAAGCCAAGCGATTGAGCCAATAGTCCTGTGGGTGTCCAAGGCCAAAGTCGTAGTGGATCAAACCTTTGTAAATTTCACAGATGGTGGAAAATACCATCACTTGCTGGAGAGTTTCTACGTCTCGCCGCTGAGTAACTGCGATCCAAAGTTGATTGATGATGATTCTACAGCGCTTTTGCTACTTGGTACCGTTGCCACGTTCAACAGTAAGGAACGGGGAGAAAGGTTGATCTTTGGGGCACAGGTTGACAGGGGCGGCCCCTCGCTATGGGAACGCCTCATTGAGCGTAAAACGGCGCAGGGCTATCGCCGTCCCCTACTCATCATCTACGACGAGGGGCATAACCTTTCTGATCAACAAGCCAACCTTCTAATGGAACTCAAGCCTGACGCCATCGTTCTGGCTTCAGCTACACCGAAACTCCCTGGAAAAATGGGGGAAATCGTCGAATTACTAACTCGTAATGGTTACTCTAATGAAGACTTTAGGACGGTAGTGGACAGCAAAGCCGTACTAGATGCTCAACTGGTTAAACGAGAGATTCACTTAGGAGGGTATGCCACTGCTGAGGAGCTTGCCATTGCTGCAATGATTGAAGATCATGCAGCACTGCAGGCAAAAGCCGAAGAATTGTACTTGAACTTCTCTCCGAAGTGCATTTACGTTTGCAAGACCAACATCAAGGGCGATGAACTTAAGCCTTTTACTTCACGGGAAGCACCACCAATTAGAATATGGCGCTATTTGGTCAACGAATGCGAAATAGATCCGCGAAAGATAGCTGTTTATTGCAATCTTGACGTGAACCGTGCTCATCCCCTGCCGGATGAATTCATTCTCTTTCGAGGTGGCGAAAACGACTATGCCGATTTCATTGAGGGGGACTACGAACACATCATTTTTAACCTGAGCCTACAGGAAGGTTGGGATGATCCAGAATGCTATTTCGCCTATATAGACAAGAGTATGGGCTCAGAAACCCAGATTGAGCAGATCATTGGACGGGTGCTCAGACAACCGGGAAGTAAACATTATCCTGACCCACGCCTCAACGCCTGCGGCTTTTATATCCATGTAGATGAGGCAGGCGTATTTATGGATATGCTCAAACAGGTTAGGTTGAAACTAACAAACGAGATGCCATCCATTGAAATTAAAGCCACAGGTGGAGATAGGCGTACCCTACAGCTTCAGGAAGCCCGTGAAGAAGTCGTTCTCCCAACAGTAATGCTTGACATGCAACCTGCCGCCGACTTCGTCATGCAAGCCATTGACGACGTTCGTATCTATGATCGTGATAATGAAGCCAGTGGGCGTGTTGCTCGTGTTACCCAGGAAGTAGGTGAGGCCAGCGAGATCGAGAGGGTCATTTGGACTGAACAGGGCAATGCGATGGCCGTTCCTGTGAGATGGCTCTTCACTAGATTTGTTAACCGCCAGTATCCTGACGCTCTGGCGGTGTGCGACCTTTCGGATGCCAAATTTGCAGCCAGAGTGCAGATTGGCAGCCGAGCAGCAAAGCAAATAGAGCAAGATGCCCAGAATGTGGTGGAAGTTTTCTTAGAACATGTCCGTATTTCCACTTTACCTGGCCTGCACTCCGAAATTCCAATGGTTTACACTGATACCACTAACGCTAATACTTTCATTCATTCCATTCATCCATCCTACAGTGGGTTAAATGAGATGGAACTCCAGTGTGCCCAGGCTCTTGATAACCTCGGATGGCCTTGGTGCCGAAATCCAGAAAACGGCGGTTATGCCCTTCCTCTACTAGAACCTGGCACCAGTAGGCGGTTTTTCCCGGATTTTATCGTGTGGACGGAGGATGCTATCTGGCTAATTGATCCCAAAGGGGATCACCTCATCAAGCAGGACGCAGGCAAAAAAATCATGGCTCTAGAAAGTGCCGTTTCGGAGAAACCTATTCACGTCTGCTTGATCACTCTCGGTGAATGGGACAAGACCTTCAACAAACGTAATAACACTGGAGTTACAGCTTGGCGGCTTCGCGCGGGACTGATTGGGCCGGAGCGGTTCCCTGACTTTGCCACCCTGCTGGAATCTCTTGTTGGGTTAAAGAGTAACGTGCTACAACCTGAAGCATGACTATCCAGACTGAAACGGTGCAAGTGAATGGGGAACAGCGTAAACTGTACCGCTTCAATCTGCAGGACTCCGAGCAAAAAGCTCTCTACGAGCATGCTAAGCAGCAGGGACTTGCCAAAGCACCTTACACCCATGCTGCTGATCCCGGAGGTCAGCAGCGTCCTTTGATCGTCATTGAGGCACGGCAGATTCTCGGCACTACTGCAGATGCCTTTACAGCCCAGATTCTTCGGGAACAGCTTCCCGAGGAGATTGAAGTTGTCCGCTACGATGACATTAGAACTGACAACTTTGAGCGTAATGACCTGTTTGACATCCAACTCAAGCGTGGCGACACAGAGAAAATCGTTGAAGTGCGCTCCTCTATCGCACTGTTTCTGCCTACGCCAGCTCGGGTGATCCCCCAGTTCAGGCTCCTTGGCTGGTACTCCACGGCTAACAAATCTGGTGAGGAGAAGAGGGACTATTATTTCCAGCCCGTTTTCATCCTAAGGGATCGTACGCTCGCTACGGATGCGAACGCCCGTACTTTTCCTTCCAAGTCTTCCCATTACTTCGAGCAAGGTTACATTGACCTTTACATGTTGGGTTGCGCTACTCGCAAAGATCTTGAAGACAACGGTAAAGAAACTTCTGAAAAAGAACTGCTCCAGACCGATGCCGTGTATCAGACATTGAAACTTAATCAGACTCGTACTGCGGATGACCTGATTTCCATTATCAAGAAAGATTTTGGCTATTAATCCTTGGTGTTTTCTCACGCCTTCACTTTCTAGAGTTTCTTCCTCTTTTTGCCCTCCGTCCCAACCGCGAGTGACTCACTCCCCGTCGATAAATCCACAATGTTGTTGCATCAGGGCGCTTGCCAATTTGAGCCTCAAACCAGTCGGCTAACTGCTCATTGCTTAGCCGCTCGGGGGAAGAGTCAATTAGGGCGCGTAAATCCCGTTCCTGCTCCGCATTCAGTAGCCTCTTACGGCGCAGTTCCCGCCCTCGCCGCACGTCCATCAGCGACTCTGGTCCAACCGCGTTGTACTTAGTCACCGTGTTATGCACAAACTGCCAGCTCAGCCCTAACTTCCGGGCCACTAGCAGCTTTTGCGGCTGCTGCATGTAATGCCAGATTACTGTCCAGCGCCGTCTTTCAATCTCTGTTGGGGCGGCATCCCGGCAAGCCGCAATCTCAGCCAAACTCAGGTGCGGCACCAGTGGAGTCACCTTATAGGCCCGCCGTCCATTCGCCTGACTGAACTGTTCAGCTACTACGTCATACCAGGAAGGAATCTGAGGCATGTTGGCCACCAGGGGCCTGCGGGTCAACCCCGCCTCCCTGACCACTCCTGAAAACCGCCAGGGCCATTCCTGTACCAGATAGGCTAGCCGCTCCATCAAAGCCCGCCTACCAGCCAGGGAGAAGTCCTCAAAGGAGCGGTTGCGCCGCTGTGGATACTCCGGGGCATCTGGCAGGTCTTTCAGTGCCTCGCGCACTTCAGGGAGCATCAGTACCGAAAGCAACTGATGAAGCACGTCAAAGCCCTCCTGAGCATGTACTTCACTCAGACCGTCCCATTCCAGCACTCCGGTACGCAGGCCCCGCAGCATTCGTCGCTCCAGATCAACAACGGCAGGACAACCCACTTCCGGTGTCACGTCTGTAAGCCGCTCTCCGCACTGGGGACACCAGGCGAAGGGTAGCTCCAACTCCAGATAACCGTTCCGTCCTGCCCCCAGGTCATTCAGATGGGGCGCAAATGGATGGTGACACTGTGGGCAGGCATCAAGCAGAGCTGTTCCGTGACTTGAGCAGACCACCACGAAGGACATTCGCCAGGAGAGGCGTAGATGTGGATGGATATCTTCAGTCAGACAGAGTGGGCAATACAGCGAACCAGAGCGTGAGGCCCGGTAGCCCCGCTTTGCCAGCGGAAGAAGCCACCTTACCGAGCCTTGCGGCTCCAGCCGCTCGAAGAGTGTACCTGCATACTGGCTCAGTACCAATTCTTGAAGGCGCTCTGATGCAATACCTGTCCCAGCTTCAAGACGGCTAGACAGTTCAGGCGAGAGCAGCCGATCCCGGTCATGCACCCAGAAGTTCGCATCCCCTGTGAGGTACGTCGTGATGTAACTGAGGCGCTCAGCATTGGCGTATGCCGTCCTGATCAGCCAGGACGACAGGCTTTCCCCTGGTTTTGGCTGTGGGTGTCCAGGTAGGCGCTCAACGGTCATCGCCATCCGACTCATCGTCCGTTTCATCTTCAGAGACTGCACCCAGCTCCCTGATACGCGCCTGATAGTCCAGCTTCACGTCCATCCCATATTCAGCAGCACTGGCCGCCTGGTCACGCAGATCTGGTGGCAGCCGGTCGAGGCGCAGAAGAAGTTTAGCCGTGATTCGTTCCTCGCCACTGATGACAGCTTCCTCAAAGGCCAACACAAGGAGGTTCTTCAATTCACCAATGTTCCGGTTCGACATTGAAAGCAACAGGGGAGCCAGTTGCTCACTTGCTAGACCGGAACCCCTTCTCAAAGGCATCAGGGCCTCGAATGATGTAAGGAGCTGCAAGTAATCACGGTTCAACTCCCATTTCGGCAAAACCATCGGTGGAAATCGGTTCTGGGTAGTGGCTGCATCAACGTGACAAGTTGTATCGGTGGAAGGCCAGAGTCAGGCTGGCTTCGAGCATTTCGTCCGTCTTCGAGAAAGACAACGACTTACGAACAAGCCGACCCAGCCGCTGTCTCAGCGTGCAGTTCAATCGTTCGACATGATTCGTTTCTCCCTTCCGGGTTAGCCGCTTTTACCCCCAAGAGCGGTTCATCGTAGGCTCGCCACAGATCGGTGCAAAACGTCCCTTTCAGTCGCTGCTCAAGGGACAATGGTAAGCGTTCCCAGAGCTTGAACGCTGTTTGCTCACTGCGGTCACCCAATACCCAGGCCAGCACCCTGCGGGTGCTGCGCTCCAGGGCAATCCAGATCCACCTCGTCTGTTTTTCTTGGCAACGAAGGTCCACATTTCATCCAGCTCAATGACCACTTCTTCTGGAGGTGTCATGCAGACTGTACCAGTCTGCATCACTTCACGGGCCCCTTTTTTATCCACCGGATCACGGTGTTGCGGTGAACACCAAAGACGCGCTGTACTCCTCTCAGACTCATCCGCTCGTGGACAGCATCAAGAATTTGTTGCCGGGTCGCTTCACTGTGCGCTATAGGGCGGGCCTCCGGGTGGAAACGACGGCCACAACCCTTACATAAGTAGGTCTGGGTGTCCATTTTTTGGCCTTCCCATTTTTGACAGTGTGTGTGCTTTGACAGGCTGGGCACTCCGGCATCCTGTCAGTAGATCACGTTGGTACAGCCACTACCCGGTTCTGAAGCTGTGGGTCACTGCGTAGGGCTGTTAATGCCTGATACGTTCCGGTCAGAACAATGGGCCGCCTGAGTCCGTTACTCAAACCTTTCAGCGCGTTGTACATCTGCTGCCGCTGATTCGCCTGACCAGTCAGTGAGTTATTGAACTCATCAAGGATCAATACACGCACCTGAAGCCCTTGCAGGAGACGTTCTACCTGAATCAGCTTGGCATCTTTACCATTTGGTACCCGCGTCGTGGGCCGTAGCTTCTTAAGGATGTGGGCATACAGGCGTTCCTCATCACCACTTGGCGGGGTGTCCAGTAACACCACAGGCATCTTCACGCCATCACTCAGCGGGTCATCCACATCCGGATGCAGTTCCTTGAAGCGCTCTACGATGCTGGTTTTGCCATTATTCGTCTCTGTGACCACCAGTAGATTCGGGGGACGTGTGACCTCAGGGTAGTCATAGAGTCGCTCTAGTTTCGCCAACACCGCCCTGGCCTTCGGATATCCGATCCAGAGTCTACCCCGGAAAAATTCGATGCGTTCACCGTCATCTGCGTCCAGCCTCTGTGCTGCAGCCGCCACCAGCGCCCCTTTTCTCTTATGTGTCACCTGACATACCCCTTTCGGTTACAGTGTAGACTGAAAAGGCATTTTGTTCCAGTCGGAATCTAGGTATCAATATCGTCAAAGGGCTGAATATCTCCAAGATCACTGAAGACGCTTAGAGCTGGGCGCTTGGTGGACAGCTTCGGCTTGGCTACGCTGTCTGTGGCTTTAGGGGCCCGTGCCCGCTGCCGACGACGTTCCTCCTCGCGCCGGGTATGCTTGGTTTGCTCCTCTTCACGTTCAGCCACACGGCGCATTAACTGATAGGCATTCATGATCGTGCGGGTGTCCTTGACCTCCAGCCCCTGTGCCTTTCCAAACCTCTTGGCAGCACGCATTTCCCAGATGCTAATACTCGGAAAATCTGGTTGGATACACCGCACTGGAAAGTACCGATTCAGCTCTGGGTCAAGGAAATACACTTGACTGATATCCGTCGGGTCGTAGCGAAAAGTGAACACTCTCGAGCGGTTGATACGTTCCGGGTCCTTCGCCTTGATATAAGCGTGCAGAACCGGGTCCTGATAAACCATTCCCTCATTGCGAACCCCTTCACGTTGCACCGTCGCCTCGAAAAATGGAAGGAGATCCATCTTGAGTCGCTCAGCCCGGTCACCCATGAACATGGCTGGTAGTCCTGTTGGCGGACGTTCTTCGGTACCTTCAAGCAGACCTTGCTCCCACTTTTCGATAGGAGTCATGCCAATTTTAGAGTGCTGTCTGTTGTGATAAGCCCCAAGCAGAAAAGCGGTGAGCCAAACCTGTAGCCCCTCAAAAGTCATGACCGCTTTGGCCTCGGAGTCATATTTGCCCCGCTCAGCAATATTGCTGAATGTTGTTCCTGGGAGGCTATGCAGCTCCACGGCCACTGTCCCAAGAATACGTTCGATGTGACTCCCGTATTCTGGACGAAGTACAGGCCGAAATTCCTGGTCAATGGCGTACTGCGCACAGGTGCGGTGGAGCATCTCCCCCCAGAACTCCCGCCCGTTATCCACCATGAATTTGACCGGCTTCCCCCAGCAGGGCCAATCAATCTCTAATTCATCCTCGGAGAGTTCTTCCAAGACCCGTTTAACGTCTTCACGGTGTCGGGCCAGCCACAGGTTTTTGGGCAAAATGGCATGTGTCAATGCTTGACCCACTGAATAGGCACTTGGAGGATCAAGGGAGATATGAAAACCAAGGACTACCCGGCTGAATACGTCCATGATTAGGGTAATCCAGGGACGACCTGCCATCGGTTGACGGTGAATACTATCCACCAGTTTGATGTCCAACTGGGTATGATCAGCCTGCACTACAGCAAGGGGATAAGTCGCCCCTGGATAGTGCGCGGTAATTGGGTCTGCACGCTTGGCCGCACCCTCACCGTAACGCCGACTCACACGTTTGCGTTCCGAAGTCTGGTAAATCCGGCGGCGGAATGTCTGATAGGTAGGGGCCACCACTTCCGGCTCACCCTCAGCACGGTTCCTGTTCATGGTCTGGATCTCCAGCAGCAGCGTCCGGTACACCTCGGTCATTGTGGGCCGCTGGGAAGTCAGGTAGCGGCGATCAATTAACCGCTGCATGACCTGTTCCACCTCTTCTGACAACCTTCCCTTTCCAGCATCACTGCGGCGTTGGTGAACCAGACTGTCGAAATCACCTGATTCATAATTCCTGATCCAACGGTAGAGTGTCGCTGGACTACAGTTCAGTTCCTCGGCACGCTGTACCACATCACGGCGCTTCCTTAATGGCCCAAGCTCCAGCAGCGGCCTGATCGCATCTAAGCGCCGCTGGGCTTGCTGAAAAATAACCTGATTTTTTTGGGAATCAACAGTACGTACAGGGCGGGTGCTTTGCCCTGCGTCAAGAGGTACCAGCTCTGCAATGGGGGCTGTAAAGATCTCTCCATTACGGTCACGCAGTTGCGCATCGTGCAAGGAGATGCTGCGAACTACACGGCCTTCCCGACCTTGCCAGGTTACCCACTGATCACTTTTCAGCGTTAGCGTCATGGAGTCCTCCAGATCACACTATCCATACTGAGCCGTTCTTGAAGCGAGAGCTGAATCTCGCCAGAGGCCACCAGGTACCAGAACGCAGGTAGCAGAGTTCCCTTACGGGCTAGAGGTAGAGAAGCGAAAATGGCACGTGGGGTTGTACGACCATCTACAGCTTGTCTCAGAAATGCTAGGTCTTCAGCTTGGAACTCCCGATTTGGGTCAAGAAATTGGCGTAGAAAAGTAATGTTATCCAGCGTTATGCCGCGAATGGTCCGTTCCGTGGTGGTACTAAAACGCCAGCCCTGCTCACGAGCGTAAGCACGCGCTGCTTGAAACCGTAAGCGGTACTCCAGAGGGTTTTCGCGCAGTTGCTCAACATGCTTGACCTCGAACAAGCAGGGATACTGTCCATCCCGGTAATAGACCAGAGTATCCGGTACATAACTTTTCTTGCGTCCGTTACTGCCTTGATAGGACAACCTCACTGGCTGAGGAAAAAACTTTTCGACCTCGGAAGAGAATTGCAGCAGGTAATAGAAATCTCTCTCCAACGTGGACTCAAATTCGGCGTTACCGCCAGCTTTAGGCGCGAAAATTCTGCCACGATTTCCACGGTGCCCCCGCCTGATTTTCCTGACAGCTTCCATCTGTCCTCCAGTCTCAAATAATCTGGTAAATCTATAATCCAGTCTCAAATAATATTATATCCCAGTCGCACTGATCCTGTATGAAAGTGAGGGAAAAGGGCTTATCAGTCGCGATCAACGTGTGTTTCGACAGCGCAGGTGCGGGCGCGGGTGCTGGCGGCCCGTGGGCGGATGCAGGAGCGGCAGGGCGCACGCAACGCCGACCTGGTGGGCCAGAGCCTGCAAGCGGCCGCCGCGCTAGACGCCGGCCCCGAGAGCTTCATGCGGGCGGCGGCCCGGCAGCTCAGCCTGACCGGACGCGGCTACGACCGGGTGCTGCGGGTGGCCCGGACAGTGGCCGACCTGGCCGGAGCCGAGCGCATTGCCGAAGCCCACATTGCTGAAGCGCTGACCTTCCGCCCGCGTGAGCTGGCCTGATCCGGCATGCCGCTGGCCGGATGTGCAAAAGTTCTCTCCGCACCTTGCTAAGCTGAGCGGCAACGATGATTCGTATTGGGCCGACCTTAGAAGAACTGGGCATCACGAGTAAGCCCGAAGCCACCCTCAGCCGGGAGGACGCCTTCTTCGTGCTGGTAGACGACCTGCTCATCTACCGCGACGCCCGGATTCTGCGCCGGGTCAGCCTGCGTGACCTGACCCGGATTCACAGCGACGACAGCGGCACCCTACGGGTCGAGACTCCAGCCGGCACGGCGCTGAGCGCCAGCCTGCTGGGCTTCGACCCGGACGAGGTGCAGCCCTTTTTCCTGCGGGTGCGTGACGCCACCGCCTACGCCAAGGCCCAGGCCCGGCGGGCGCAGGACCGTGAGCGTGGCGAGGCGGCGCCGTCTCCCTTTGCGCGGGTGCCCCGGGCGCAGCCGACAGAGGCCCCCTCCCCGGCGCCCGTTTCAGCGCCAGTGGTCCAGGCGGACATGCCCCCGGCCGCGCCGCCTGCCGAGGAATTCGAGCCTTACGCCCCTTACGAGCAGCCGCGCACCCTGGCCGGGCGGCTGGGCTCGGTGGTGCGGGTCATCAAGCGCCGCCCCGAAGCGCCGCAACAATCCGGGCCGGACGGGCACACTCCCGGGCTGGAGGAAAGCCTCTCCGGGCCGCAGCCGGTCCCCGAACCCGCGCCGCGCCAACCTACACTTCAGCAGATTGCACCGCAGCCCAGTCCAGCTCAGGCGCCTTCCTCGCCCGGTGCTGCACCTGCTCCCGGCTCCGGCTCCGGCACTGGGCACCCTGGTGTTGGCGGCCTTGGCGCGGCCGGCCGTCCCGAGGCTGTCGCTCCGGTCCCTGTCCAGCCTGCATCTGCCCAGCCCGTAACTGTCCAGCCCGCACCTGCCCGCCCCTCGACTGCTCCACCCTCATCGGCTCGCCCCTCGCCGGTCCAGGCCGAGCGGCCTGCCAGCGTCAGCATGGACGAGGCGCTGCGGCCCATGCCGGCTGCTGTGGAGGATGCTCCAGGCAGTGAACGGCCCAGCAGCGGGCCTGTCCCGGCTCCAGACCCGGCTCCAGACCCAGACCCAGCTCCGGCCGACAGGCACTCTGGTGCCGGCGGCCTGCTGGCCCGGCTGAATCCGGCCGGCACTCCTGACCTGCGGGTCTGGCCGCCTCGGCTGCGGCTGGTGGCGGGCCTGTTGGTGCTTACGGCCCTGGTTCTCACGGGCTACTACCTGCTCAACGGCGCTGTGGCAGCGGGCCTGTGGCTGCTGGCAGCGGGTGTAGCCGGGGGGGTGTTCCTGTTGGCCGCTGCCGACGTGGTGCAGGTGCTGGCTGCCCAGTTGGGCGCGGCCACGCCGCCGCAACCGGGCGCAGCCGGGGAGCACGGCGAAACCTGAGGGCTTTTGCCCGGGCGCAGTACGCGGCAGACACCGTATTTGGCCCAGGTGCAGGAGTTCTGGACCGCCCTGTAAATGCTCTAGACTGACCCGCAATGGAACCCGTCAGCATCATCCTGATTTTGTTGGTCCTGGTGCTGGTCCTGTTTGCGACCGAGTGGGTTCCGGTGGATGTCACCGCCCTGCTGCTGCTGGCCGCGCTGATGCTGACCGGCCTGCTGGACCCCGACGAAGCCCTGGCCGGGTTCGGGGACCGCACCGTGCTGACGCTGGCCTCGCTGTTCGTGCTGGCGCAGATGCTGCTGCGTACCGGCGTGATTGGCTGGATGGTCCAGCTGCTGACCGGCGCTCCCGGCCGCCGAGGTGCCCAGCCGCCCGCGTCCGGGGTCAGTCTGATTCGCCGGCTGCTGGGTGGAGTCACGGCCGTCAGCACCGTGACCAGCAATACCGCCACCACCGCCGTCTTTTTGCCGGTGATGCACGCCCTGGCGCGGCGCACCGGCGTGCCCGCCAGCCGAGTGATGATGCCGCTGGCCTTCGCGTCTATCCTGGGTGGCTCGGTCACATTGATCGGCACCAGCACCAATCTGGTGGTGTCGGGCTTCTTGCCCGAACTGGGGCTGGAGCGACTGGGCTTTTTCGAGCTGGCCTGGGTGGGGGTGCCGGGGGCCATCGCAGGGCTGCTGTACCTCTTTTTCGTGGCGCCGCGCCTGCTGCCCGAGCGCGACTCGGAAATGGAGCAGGAGGTGCGGGCCTATATCTCCGACCTCACCATCGTGGAAGGCAGTCCCTTGATCGGGCAGACTCTGGCGGGGGCCGCGCTGGGCCGCGACCACGGCCTGACGGTGGTGGCGGTGCGCCGTGATGGCCGCACGTTCTACGCTCCGGATGCCAGCTTCGGGCTGGAACTGGGCGACACCCTGGCTGTAGAAAGCGACTCCGAAGGGCTGCTGGCCGCCAAAGCGGGCCTGGGTCTGGTCAGCCGCTCGGAGGAAAAGCTTTCGCTGAGCGGGCTGGAATCGGAAGTGCGGCTGGTCGAGGCGGTGGTGATGCCCGGCAACGAACTGATTGGCCGCACCCTGCGCGAGTCGCGCTTCCGTGAGCGCTATGGCCTGAGCGTGCTGGCGCTGCACCGCCGCGAGAAGACAGTGGAGCGCCTGGGGAACCTGCGCGTGCGCGGCGGCGACGTGCTGCTGATTCAGGGCACCGAGTCGCGGCTGCGTAGCCTGGGCGACACCTTCGCCGTGCTGGCCGACCTGACCGAACAGCAGCGCGACGGCTCCAAAGCCCCGCTGGCCGCTGCCATTTTCGTAGGGGCGCTGCTGCTGTCGGGCCTGGGCCTGGTGCCGCTGGTCACGGCCCTGATTGCGGCTGTGGCACTGGCGCTGGCGCTGCGGCTGCTCAGCCCAGCCGAGGCTTACCGCTCTATTGAGTGGCCGGTGCTGATTCTGGTGGCGGCCATGCTGGCGTTCGGCGGAGCGTTTCAGTCCAGCGGCGCGGCCGAGATGATTGCCGGCTGGCTGGCCGGCGTCCTGCAGCCGCTGGGCGGGCTGGGGGCGCTGGCCGGCGTGTACCTGTTTACCCTGCTGCTCACCCAGCCGATGAGCAATCAGGCGGCGGCCCTGGTGATGTTGCCGCTGGCGGTGGGCGTGGCCGGGGCGCTGGGCTATGACCCCCGGCCCTTTGCAGTCACGGTGGCGCTGGCGGCCAGCAACTCATATCTGACACCGCTGGAACCCAGCTGCATGCTGGTCTATGGCCCTGGACACTACCGCTTCACGGACTTTTTGCGGGTGGGCGGGGGGCTGTCGCTGATTACTTTCGTGCTGACCCTCCTGATTGTGCCGCTGGTGTGGCCGCTGGCCGGCGCAAACTGATGCCAGACTGATGCCAGCTTCACAGTTTTCACTCCCCATTCACGCTGATATTCATCTTTTCTTGATGGGGTGTGGCAGACTGTTTCACATATGCGAACCCAGACGCTGATGTTGACCCTGGCCCTGAGTGCTTCTGCACCGGCCCTGGCCCAGACGGCTGCTCCCGTGCAGGCGCCCGCTCCCGCAGCTCAGCCGGCTGCGCAGCCGGCCGGCACCGTGTCGGAAGTCGTCGTGAACGGCACCACCGAGCTGCTGGCCAACTTCGTGCGCGCCACCCTGAGCGTGCAGCCGGGCACCCCGGTCGCCAGCGTGAACCTGGAGCAAGTGCGCCAGAGCGTGCTGAACTCGGGCTATTTCTCGGCGGCCACCCCCCGCATCGAGCAGCGTTCAGGCCGCAGCGTGCTGGTCGTGGATGTGGTGCCCAACGCCACCATCGGCACCGTGGAAGCCACCGGCCTGACCTTCCTGTCGGCCGACGCCTTCAAAAAGAGCATTGCCGACCTGCTGAACATCGCCCCTGGCGCTGCGCTGAACACTGCCCGCCTGGAGCAGGCCCGCAAAGCCCTGCTGGACAACTACCGCTCGGAGGGCTACCCCTTCGTGCCCACCGTGAACGTGCAGACGGCACCCGCCAACGACGGCACCGTCACCGTGCGCTTCCTGGTAGACGAAACCGCGCCTATCCGCGCCGTGCGGATTCAGGGCGTGTCGCTGCTGGAGCGCTCCCGCGTCGAGAACATCTTCCGTCCGCTGCAGCAGGCCGGCAAGTTCACCCCCGAGGCTTACTACCGCGCCGTGTCGCAGGTGCAGGCCCTGTATGAAGAAGCCGGCTACCTGCACGCCGGCGTGGAAGTCGCCAAGACTACCCTGGAAGGCGGCCTGCTGACCGTGCAAGTGGTCGAAGGCCGCGTGGCCGCGCTGGACACCAGCAACCTGGGCAACGTGGACCCGGCCGTGCTGCAGTCCTTGCGGACCCGCCCCGGTCAGCCGGTCCGCGCCGAGGACCTGCAGGCGGACGTGCGTACCCTGGCCAACCGCACCGGCAAGCCCGTGGGCTTCGCCCTGCAGGCCAACCCCCAGAACCTCAACCAGGTGGCCGTGTACTTCGGCAGCGCCAACGTGGTGACCGCGCCCATTCAGCGCATCGAGATTCGTGGCAACACCCTGATTCCCACCGAGCAGCTGCGCTCGGCGCTGACCATCAAGGAAGGCGACGTGTTCAGCCCCCAGCTGGCGCAGGACAACTTTGTGCGCCTGCGTGACCTGTACCGCGCCCAGGGCTACGAAATCAGCACCCGCGACGCTGTGCAGTTCGAGAATGGCGTGCTGGCCCTGAACATCCGCGAAGTGAAGCTGGCCGGCTACGAGCTGAACTGGCAGGGCGACCACCGCACCGAAGACCGCGTGATTCTGCGTGAACTGCCCAAGCCCGGCGGACTGTTCAATGCCCAGGAACTGCGTGAAAGCCTGGCCAACATCAGCCGCCTGGGCTACGTGCAGCTGGTCAGCCAGGAAACCCGTGTGGACCCCCAGAACCCCGAAGCCGTAACCTACGTGCTGACCGTGGCCGAGGCCGATACCGGCATTCCTCTGCAGCTGTCGCTGGGCTATGACAGCCTGCAGGGTGGCTGGAACGGCGAAGTGGGTTACAGCAACCCCAACGTGTTCGGCCTGGGCCACAACGGCGCCGTCAGCCTGGGCGCTCAGCAGAACGACGCCGGCCAGAACTGGTTCGGCTCGGCCAGCTACACCATTCCCTGGCTGGACCTGGACTTCCTGGATTTCCGCGAGAACCGCACCAGCCTGAGCGCCTCTATCGGCAGCAACGTGGGTGCCAACCAGACCATCTTCCAGGAACGCGACGACCCCAACGGCAGCGGCAAGATTCAGCAGGACACCGGCCGTGACTTTACCGTGCGCAACAACTCCTTTGGCGTGGACCTCAGCCGCCGCCTGACCGACGAGCTGTCGGCTGGTGTGGGCGTGGGCGTCACCCAGAAGACCTACTTCCTGGAAGGCAAGATCCGCGACAGCGACGTGCGGACGCCCTACCGCGTGGAAGGCGATACCCAGTACTGGATTGACTGCAACAACACTCCAGTGCAGGCCAAGACGGGCGACACCGCCCTGATCGACCAGCTGCGCCGCCCCTGCGCCCTGACCGATGCTCAGGCTGCCGCCCTGCTGCCCGAAAAGAGCCTGACCACCAGCCTGACCGGCCGCGTGAACTACGACAGCACCAATTCGTTCGCTTTCCCCAGCGAAGGCTGGCGGGCCGACCTGAACGGCGCTTACAACTTCGGCACGGTGGGCGAAGACCGCGTGAACTGGTTCGAGGTGGAGTCGGGTGCCCGCACCTACTTCAGCTTCGGTGACACGGTCCGCAAGGCCAGCGGCGAAGAAACTGCCCAGCAGGTGGTGGCCGTGCGTGCCAATGCCGGCACCACCATCGGCAACACCCCCGAAGGCACCGGCTTCCGCGTGGGTGGGGGCGGCAGCACCGCCTTCTCGCGCCAGCTGCGCGGCGTGGAGAACGGCTCGCTGTTCGGTGCCAACTACTTCACCACCTCGGCCGAGTACCGCCGTGACCTGAACATCAACCTCGGCCCGGCCCGTGGCGTGTACGGCGTGCTGTTCGCCGACGCCGGCGACGCCTGGGACGACAACGACCCCTTCAGCCTGAACTACGGCGTGGGCGCAGGCGTGCAGCTTGACCTGGGCCTGGGCGGCTTCCAGTTGCCCCCGCTGCGCTTCGACTACGGCTACAACCCCCAGACCAGCAACGGCCAGTTCTACTTCCGCTTGGGGAACTTCTGGTAATCAAACGTAAGGCGTAAGCCGCACGGCGAGCAAGGCGAGTATTGACCCAGGGACGGCCCTGGGTCATTTTCGTTCGCTTGGAAAGTTCTGGTAACCGTCCTCAGCGAGCGGAGCGAGTCACGGCGAGGGGCCGCCCCCGAGCCAGCACCCGCCCGCCTGGGGAACTTCTGGTAATCAACCGTAAGGCGTAAGCCGCACGGCGAGTAAAGCGAGTATTGACCCAGGGCCGCCCCTGGGTCTTTTTCGTGGGAAGTAGAAGGCTGAAGTCGAAGGGGCCTTCTGCTGTCGGCTTTTTGCCCTCAGCCCACCGCCCATTCCCCTCAAGCAGGTGCGCCGGGCTCTACAATGTCCCCTTATGGAAGGTTTGATGCTCTCCCGCGTACTGCGCGACCTGGCTGGGGGCCTGCCGGCGCGGGCGCTGGGCTGGGTGTTCCCCGACGAAACCACGGCGGCCCTGCTGCTGGAGGGCATGCCGGCCGGCACCGGCAACCTGGTGCTCAGTTACCGCCCGCCGCAGCCGGTGGTGTACTTTTCGCGTGAGCGCCTCCGCGGCGAGCCGAACAATCCATTTCAGCAGATGGTGGCGAATAAGGTCCGCGGCGACCTGCTGCGCGTAGAGCAGCTGAAGCTGGACCGGGTCTTCCAGCTGCATTTCGGCGGCGAGGAAGGTTTTGTCAGCGTGCCGCCTGCCCGGTTGCTGTTCGAGGTGACTGGCCGCAATGCCAACCTGCTGATTCTGGAAGAAGGCCGTGCGGAAGGGGAGGAAGGGTTCGGGGGCCGGATTCTGCACGCCGCCCGCGAGATTACCCCGGCGCGCAACCGCTTCCGCACCACCCGCTCGGGCGGGCAGTACACGCCGCCGCCCCCATACCAGAAGCTGGACCCGCGCACGCTGACCGTCACGGAGGCCGCGCCCCTTGCCGACCTGCCGCTTTCCCGCTGGCGCGAGCAGGTGGACGGTCTGGGGCCGCTGCTGAGCGCCGAACTGGGCCGCCGTGCCGGCTTTACTGGTGTGCCGGGGCCGGAGCGGTTGCCGCAGGCCCTGGCCGCGCTGACCTCGCTGGTAGATGATCCCAGCGTGTCTGAAGGGGTGATGACCGACGGTGCCCGCGAGGCGGCCCGCACCGAAAAGGCGGCGCAGCTGCGTAAAGAGCTGGTGGGGCCGCTGGACAAGCGCCTCACGCTGCTCACCAATCAGCTGAGCGACGTGACCCGCGCTGAAGAAGGTATCGAGCTGGCCGCCCAGGAACGCACCGAGGCCGATATTCTGATGGCCTACAGCCACCAGGTGCCGGAGGGTGTGGCGGAAGTGACCCTGCCGGACCTGAGTGGCGAGGGCGAAGTGACCCTGACGCTCGACCCACTGCTGAGCGCTGTACAAAACGCCGAAAAACGTTACTCCCGCGCCCGGCGCCGCGAGGACATCTACGAGCGGCTGGCCGAGCGTGAACCGCGCCTGCGTGCCGAGTACGCCGAGGCGCAGGCCCGCGTGCAGGCGCTGGAAACGGCCGGCCTGCGTGAACTGGAAGCCCTGGCCGCGCAGCTGGAAACCGAGAAGCCCGAAAAAGTGCCCTATGGCCTGCGCTTTACCTTGCCCAGTGGCCTGACCGCGCTAGTGGGCCGCAACAACAAGGAAAACGCCACCCTGACCCACCGCATTGGCCGCAGCATGGACTACTGGTTCCACGCGCAGGGCTACGCGGGCAGTCACGTGCTGGTCCGAACCGGCAGCGGGGGCCGCGAGCTTTCGCCGCCCGACATCCTCTACGCGGCCCAGCTGGCCGCCGCCCATTCTAAAGCGCGGGGCAGCTCCAACGTGCCGGTGGACTACACCCGCATCAAGCACGTCTGGCGGCCCAAGGGCGCGGCGGCAGGCAAAGTGAACTACACCGGCCAGAAGACCGTGTTCGTGGACGGCGACCTGCCGGAGGGCTGAGCGCTGCTGCGGCCCGTGCCGTATGGTTCCGGGCGCTGTCAGGTGACCTGCCCTGCCCTCCAGACCTGCCTGGCCAACCCCCGCTTAGCCCAGCCTCCGCTCAGCCCAGCCGCGCTTCGGCCTTCGCCAGCTTCTCTTGCAGCTCTTCGCGTAGCCGCACCGCGACCGGAGCGGCCAGCGCCCGCCGCAGTGCTTCTGGCCGGGGCTTGCGGGCCTTGTGCAGCTGCATCAGCTCCTGCAAGGTGGGCGCGTCCGGCTGCGGCGCAGGCTGCCACTCGCCCACGTCGCCGGGGCGCAGGGTGCCGCTGCTAATCACGCGGGTGTAGATTCCCGGCAGCCCCAGGGCGTACATGTCTTTCACGAAGTTGCCGGGGTAGTCGCCGGCCAGGTAAGCCGCTGCCAGCGCACAGGGCAGGCGGGGGGCGGTGGCTTCCAGCACCACTTCGCCCAGTCTGAAGCGGTCGCCGGGGCGCACCTCGGCGCTGCTGGGGCCACTCAGGCGCACATTTTCCCCGAAGTAAGCACGCTCCAGCCCGGCTTGCAGGCCCAGCGCGGCCCAGGCTTCGGCGTCGGCCTGGGTGTATAGGTACACCGCCTGGTCGGGGCCGCCGTGGTACTTCTTGTTGGCGATATGGTCGCCTACTGCGCCGTCTGCACCGACCTCTAGCTGGGGCTGCGGCTGCTTGTGTATGCCGCTGCGGGTCAGCTTCTGGCCCACAGGAATGCGGGTCAGGTCGCCTGTGTACAGGGCCAGAACATGCAGCTGGGAAGGGGCAGTCATGGCTCCAGGCTAGCAGGCGCTCCGGCGGTCCTCCGAAAGTTGGACGACACCCTCACAGGCAGCCTTGTAGGTTTCGTGGCATGAAACCTACACCAGAGGAAATCGCTGCTCAGGTCGCCGCTGTGGTCGGCTCACCCTGGCCCAGGACGGCGGAAGAGTTGCTCCCGTGGCTGACTTCGTTGGGCACCGAGGTCACTTCGGCAAAAGAAGCTCCTGGCGAGGAGGGGGTGGGCAGCTGGTATTCGGCCACCGTCTCCCATTGGCCGGCGGCCCGCGCAGGCTGGAACACCTGCCGAGGTGACGGAATCCGGGGGTGGGGCATGGTTCTGGGAGTTGGGGGCGTACGGGGCCGAGCTGTATGCCTACAGTGGCGCTCCACTTCCCAGCGGGGACCCGACCGGGCCTGCTGGGCTACACCTTCACGTCATCTTGCGGCCGGTCTCCGGTGTACTCGAAGCCCAGGCGCAGCGGCTTGACGGGGCCCAGGCTCCAGCGGTTCCGGTACCCAGGACAGCATCTGGAGAGTGCTGACAGCCGCAAGGCTGCAGGTCTCTGTTGTCCCGCCGCCGCTGTGCTGAAATACAGAGCGTGAGTGACCTCTTGTCCCAACCCCATCCGGAAGTGGACCCGTCTGAGCTGGAACGGGGCCGGGTCTGGCTGACAGCCTTGCTGTGGGCGCTGCCCGCGCTGGTGGCTGTCCCGACCGTGGCCGCACTGATTCAGGGCCACACCGAGGGAGCGGTGCAGCAGCTGCTGTATCTGATTGCCACCGGCGTGCTGATGTACAACGTCTGGCGCGGCAGCGTGTGGTCGTGGCGCATTACTGTAGGCCTCAGCATGCTGACCGGAATGCTGGTGTTCATGGCGGGCCTGTTCGCCGGGCGGACCCTGGTGCAGGGCCTGCTGATTAGTCTGGGAGGGCTGGGCTTTCTGGCCATTGGGCTGCTGCTGGTGGCCACCGGGCCGGTACGGTCCTTCCTGGAAACCCGCTGGGCCGAGCGCACCGCGCAGCTCCAGGCCGGGATCGGGAGGCGGGCATGACTGGGCGCCGCTTTACTGTGCAGGGCACCAACAACTCCTTTATCTGTGCCCACTGCGGCGCCGAAATCCTGCCGCTGCAAAACGGCTCGGTGCGCAACCACTGTCCCCACTGCCTGCACTCGCTGCATGTGGACATCTTCCCCGGCGACCGCGCCTGCGAGTGCCGCGGCGTGATGGAGCCGGTGGCGGTGGAAAACAGCGGCAAAAAAGGCTGGATGATCGTGCACCGTTGCCAGAAGTGCCGCCATGTGGGCCGCAACCGCGCCGCGCTGGACGACCCGCAGCAGCCTGACAACTGGGACCTCATCGTGGACCTCAGCCAGCTGCCCCGGCTGTAGCGGCGGCCCCCTGCACGCTTCTCACCGTAGGAAAAGTTACAAAAGAAAAAATGCCGGTGCTGCGCCCGGCGTCTCTGCTGAGGTAAGCCATGACTGACAGACTCCTTTTTCCCACTGCCTCCCCCTCCAGCCGGTTGCTGGTGCCCCTGCTGCTGGCGGGCTTACTGGCCGGCTGCACCGATTCCGAGAAAAGCACCACCCGCACCGTGACCCAGCAGACGGTCACCACCGAGACTGCTTCGGCCAATGCCACTTCCGGAGCGGCCGCAGGAGCTTCTGCGTCTGGCGCCGCCACTTCAGCCCCGGTGGGGTCAGAGCCTTCGTCTGGAGCCAGTGTGGCGCCGGCGCCGGCGCCCGCCAGCACCACACCTGCCAACCCGGCACCTACCAGCCCGGCGCCCGCCAGCCCAGCCCCTACCAGTGAGACTCCCGCCAGTCCGGTTCCGGGCAGCGCAGCTCCCGCCCAGCCCGAGCCGCGCCCCTCGCCAGCGCCCGCTGCGGCGCCGGCCCCGCAGACCAAAGCCAGCCCGTCCGCACCCGCCAAAGCGGCGCCCGGTGCGTCTGCACCGGCCCAGGCGACTCCGGAGCCGTCCGTGCCTTCGCCAGCCACCCCAGCCACCTCGGCGCCGCCTGCGCCGTCCGCACCCGCTCAGACTCCAGCCCAGGCTGCGCCCGCGCCCGCTCCTGAAGCGGCCCCCAGCGAGCCGGCCCCTGCACCGTCGGGCGAGGTGATTGCCGACCCCACCGAGTACTACGAGAAAAAAGCGAAGACCGGCGCGCCCCCTACTCCCACGGTGATCGAGGAAATCTACTTTCCCAACTGCGCCGCGGCGGCAGCTGGCGGCTACACCAATATCCCCAAGGACAGCCCAGCCTACCGCCCGGAGCTGGACGACAACGGCGACGGCGTGGCCTGCGACTGAGGGCTGTACCTGCGCTGGACCGGGCCCCGCCGATGCAGGCGGGGCTTTTTGCTGTCCTTATCCTGGCCGCGGCCGTACGTCAGGCCAAAAAAACTCCCCCCGTTTGATGGGAGGGAGTTCTGTGCTGGTCGAGGCGGCGAGATTTGAACTCACGACCCCTACCACCCCAAGGTAGTGCGCTACCAGGCTGCGCTACGCCTCGACGTTCAGCACCGAGAAATATACACGCCGTAGGGAGGGCGGTCAAGCTGCGGGGAGCGTGGGCCGGCCGGCCGGCAAATAAGGCAGCCGGCCAGCACTCCCGAATCTAGACTTTAGGAGGTGGGCGGGTTCCCGTCCCAACCCGGCTTTCCGCTTTCCGTTCCGGCCCCCTTGCCCTGTCCTGTTTCAAGGAGAACTCTGATGAACCGACTCCCCCTCTGCGGCGCTGCCCTGCTGGCCCTGCTGCTGCCTACCGCTCAGGCCCAGACCGCGCCCAAGTTCAACCAGTGGTATCTGCAACTTTGCAGCGTAGGCGGCAACGCCGGCCTGAACTATGTGGTGGCTGGATACCAGAACTACTGCGCGCTGACCATCAAGGTCACGCCCAACGGCGCGGTGCCCGTAAAGGCTGTGTTTTCCTACGAGCTGGAGTGGACAGAGGGAGGGCGTCCGCGTAAAGTCGCGCTGCCCGGCAAGGACATCTGGACGCCGCACGGTGGAGGCGACGTGGTGATGGAAGTGGACACCTACCAGTACGACGTCTTCCTGCCGCTGAATGTTCGCAACCGTCCCGACCGGCAGTACACCGCCATCAACGTGATTGGCAACTTCACTTTCAGCAACGGCAGCACCAAAAAGATTTTCGAGAAGATCAACGTGGTGCGCTGAGCTGCGCGTTCCTTGCCCCCGGCCCCATTTCCTTGAGCCCCGACCCCTGGGCCCTGTCGCCCTGTCCCCTCTGGCCCGGCGGGGCAGTATGGTGGAACCATGGTTCAAAACTTTGATGAGAAACTGAGGAAGTATGCCCAGCTCGCCGTGCGGACCGGGGTGGGCCTGCGCCCCGGGCAGCGCCTGCTGATCGAGTCGCCCATTGAGACGGCGCCGCTGGCCCGCGCCCTGGCCGAGGCCGCCTATGACGCCGGCGCCAGTTTCGTGGACGTGCGCTGGGACGACGACGCGGTCAACCTGCTGCGCTACCAAAAGGCCCCTGATGGCAGCTTCGAGCAGCTGAGCCGCTGGCGCGTGGACGCCGAGCTGGAAACGGTGGAGGAGGGCGGCGCCGTGCTGGCGATTCGCGCCGCCGACCCCGGCCTGCTGGGCGGGGTAGACGCAGGCCGGGTGGCGCAGCAGGCGCGGGCCTACGGTGCTTACCGCAAGGCGTACAGCCGCAAGGTGATGACCAACGCCGTGAACTGGAACCTGATTACCGCGCCGCTGCCGGCCTGGTCGGCGCTCATCTTCCCGGATGTCAGCTCCGAAGAAGCCGTGGACCGGCACTGGGACGCTATTTTTGCGGCCACCCGCGCCGACCAGCCTGACCCCATCCAGGCCTGGGAAGACCACCTGACCGCCCTCAAGACCCGCCGCGACTACCTGACGGCCAAGGGCTACGCCGCGCTGCACTTCAAAGACAGCGAGGGCGGCACCGACCTGACGGTGGGCCTGGCCGACGGGCATGTCTGGGGCGGCGGGGCCAGCACCAGCACGGCGCCGGAAGGTGGCCGCTTCGTGCCCAACATTCCCACCGAGGAGGTCTGGACCGCCCCGCACCGTGAAAAGGTGGACGGCGTGGTGGTCAGCACCAAACCGCTCAGCTACAACGGCGTACTGATTGACGGCATCCGGATGCGCTTTGAGGGTGGCAAGGCTGTGGAAGTGACGGCCGAGCAGGGCGAGGAAACCCTGCGTGAACTGGTCGCCACCGACGACGGCGCAGCCCGGCTGGGCGAGGTGGCCCTGGTGCCGCACTCCAGCCCCATCAGCCAGTCGGGTCTGTTCTTCTTCCATACCCTGTACGACGAGAACGCCGCCTCGCACATTGCGCTGGGGGCGGCCTACCGCTTCAACGTGGACGGCGGCACGACCATGAGCGACGAAGAATTCGCGGCACACGGCGGCAACGATTCCATCGTGCACGTGGACTGGATGATCGGCAGCGCGGCGATGGATGTGGACGGCGTCACCAAAGACGGTGGGCGCGAGCCGGTGATGCGGGCCGGTGAATTCGTAATCTGAAGGGAGAGCGGGGAAGAGGGCGGCAGACGGGAGAGCGTTCCCGCCTGCCGCCCCTCATCTATCTCTCTGTCGCTATTCTTCTTCAATTCCCAGCACGTCCAGCGCTTCGGCGTACTGCACTTCGGGCACGTACAGGCCCACGTCGCCCAGGTAGCTGCCGGCGATGATTTCGTAGACCGGGGCCGCCACCGACCAGCCGGCCGGGGTCAGCAGGGCGCTGACCACCCCGCCTTCCGAAAGGTCGCGCCGCCAGCCCTCGGCCAGCAGCCGGGGCAGGGTATCCAGGCGGCGCCAGCGGTGGCCCAGGCGCTCCACCACGTCGTCATAGTGTGGGCTGCTCATGTCGGGCCTGCCGGTCATGCGGGGCTGGTGGCCGGCACAGGCGGAACCGAGTAGCGCTCCATCCAGGCGCGGCGGTCGTCGCTCAGGGCGGCAGGCCGCTTGTCACGGCCGATGTTCACCTGTACGGTGCGGGCGTAGGCGCTGGGCACGCCGTCGGCCAGCATCCGCACCACGAAGGTGTAGGAGGAGCGCCCCACCTTTTCCACCAGCGTTTCCACAATCACCTGCTGGCCCAGCTTGATTTCGGAAACGTAGTCCACTTCAATGCGGGCCACCACCGTCAGCAGGTCTTCCAGCGGGGTACCCATCTCGCGCAGCATCTGCACCCGCGAGGTTTCCAGGTAGCTGACATAGGCGGCGTTGTTCAGGTGGCCCATGGCGTCGGTGTCGCCGTAGCGCATCTGAATTTCGGCGCGGTGGGCCTGGCTCCAGTCCAGAGCGGCAAAGGGGTGTTGGCGGGGGGGCTGAGGGGTTTGGGACATGGCGTTCAGTGTAGAGGTCGGCTGGGCGGTGGGGTAAGCGGGCGGCAGCGACAAGGCCAGCGGCGCAGGGCCAGCGGCTCGGAGGCAGCGGGCAGCTCAGGGGCGGCCGGCGGCGCTGCCCCAGGCTTCGTCGTTGCCGATGTCTTCCAGCGGGGGGACCGGGCGGGGCTTGCCGTTCTCGTAGACCGCCACGAACACGAAGGTGCCGGTGGTCGCCAGCTCCTGCTCGCCGCTCGCCATGTGTTCGCGGTACACGTCCACCTGAATGGTCATGGAGGAGCGGCCCACCTTGACCACGCGGGCGTCCAGCGCCACGGCGTCGCCCACCCGCAGCGGCATTCGGAAATCCACCCCGTCCATGCGGGCCGTGACGACTGCTCCGCCGGCGTGCCGCACCGCCGCCACCGAGGCCGCTTTGTCCATCAGCGAGAGCAGAAATCCGCCGAAAGCCGTGCCGTGGTAGTTGGTGTCCTTGGGAAAGACCAGCTCCAGCATCCGGGCGCGGCTGCGCGGGGCAGGGGCTTTGGCAGGGGCTTTGGTGGGGGCGGATTCAGTGGTCATGCGTGACAGTGTAGAAGGTCTAAGGGTCCAACAGTCTAGAGGTCTGAGCGTCCAGGGGTCTGAGAGCGGCCTGCGTCCTCACCGGGCATCTACACTGCCCCTATGCTCACCTTCCGCCCCGCTGCCCCTGCCGATGCCCCTTTTGCCGCGCCGCTGATTCAGGAAGCGTATGGGCCGCTGGGGCTGGCGCTGACGGCGCAGGCGGACGAGGCGGGAGCGGTGCGGGTACTGGAGGACTGGTTCAGAGGGCCGCAGCACCGCCTCGGCTACGGCGTAACCCTGCTGGCGCTCGGTGAAACGGGTACGCCGCTGGGCCTGCTGCTGCGCTACAGCGGCGACGACGCGGCGCGGTTGGAAGAGCCGCTGCGCGAGTACCTGCGTGGGCTGGGGCAGGCCGCCGACTTTCCCACCGAGGCGCGGCGCGGCGAGCTGTACCTGGACGCTTTGGCGGTGGCTCCAGCGGCGCGGGGGCGCGGCGTGGGCCTGGCCCTGCTGCACGAAGCCCAGCGCGAGGCCGTGCGCCTGGGCCTGAGCGGGGCCGCCCTGCTGGTCGAGCCGCACAACCCCGCCCAGCGGTTGTACGGGCGGGCCGGCTTCGTGCTGCGCGGCGAGTTGCTGCTGCCTGGGCACACGGAAGCGCATCTGGATTTGTTCTGGCAGGCGTGAGCGCACAGAACTGAAAAAGGCTCTCTGCTGTTCAAGCGGCCCTTGGACCTTGAGACCCTCCGACCCTTAGACTCTCTCCATGAGCCAACAGAGCATTCCTGACCTGATCGCCAAGAAACGCGCCGGGGGCGAACACACCCGCGCTGAGCTGGAGCAGCTGATCGGCGGCTATACCCGCGGCGAGGTGCCCGACTATCAGGTGAGCGCCTGGTTGATGGCGGTGTTTCTGAACGGCATGGCCCCCCAGGAAACGGCCGACCTGACCCTGGTGATGGCCGAGAGCGGCGATCAATTGGACCTGAGCAGCCTGCCCAACACCGTGGACAAGCACTCCACCGGCGGCGTGGGCGACAAGACCAGCCTGATTCTGACGCCGATGCTGGCCGCACTCGGCCTGACCGTCGCCAAGATGAGCGGGCGCGGCCTGGCCCACACCGGCGGCACCATCGACAAACTGGAAAGCTTCCCCGGCTGGAATCCCGAACTGCCCGAGGACCGCTTTATCGCGCAGGCCCGTGAAATCGGCCTGAGCCTGGTAGGCCAGAGCAAAGACCTGGCCCCTGCCGACGGCAAGCTGTACGCCCTGCGCGACGTGACCGCGACGGTGGAAAGCCTGCCGCTGATCGCCAGCTCCATCATGTCCAAGAAAATCGCTTCCGGGGCGCAGACCATCGTGCTGGACGTGAAGTCGGGCGCCGGGGCCTTTATGAAGACGCTGGACGACTCCCGCGCCCTGGCCCGCGCGATGGTGGACATCGGCACCCGCGCTGGCCGTAACGTGCGTGCCGTGTTGACCGATATGGACACCCCGCTGGGCCACATGGCCGGCAACAGCCTGGAAGTGCAGGAAGCCATTGCCACCCTGAACGGCACCGGCCCTGCTGACCTGACCGAGCTGTGCGTGACTCTGGCCGCCGAGGTGCTGCTGGCCGCCGGGCAGGTAGCAGACCCGGCCCAGGCCCGCGAGCGCGCCGCCAGGGCGCTGCAAGACGGCAGCGCCCTGGCGAAGCTGGAAGCCTTTGTGACCGCGCAGGGCGGCGACGGTAGCCTGGTCCGGAATCCTGAAGGGCTGGATGTGGCCCCCGGCCGCGCCGAGATCACGGCCCCGCAGGGTGGCTATATCCAGCGGCTGGACGCGCTGAGCGTGGGCCGCGCCGTGCTGGCCCTGGGCGGCGGCCGCGAGCGCAAGGGCGACCCGGTGGATGTGGGCGTGGGCGTGGAAACGGTCTGCAAGCCCGGCGAACAGGTGGAGGAGGGCGACGTGATCTACCGCCTGTACCACCGGGGCGGCAAGGGCCTGGAGCGCGCGCAGGAGCTGCTGAGGGAAGGCATCGAGCTGAGCGGGACACCGCCCGAAGTGAAACCGCTGATTCTGGACCGCGTGCAGTAAGGGCGCGGGCGCTTGCAAGAGGTCAGGGGGCATAGGCTCTGGCCTCTGCGGGATAAGCGTCCTGCGAGTCCCGCTCCGGCTCTTCCAGCAGCCTTCAGCTGCGCCAGCGGCGAACCTGCCGGCCAGTCCCATCTCTGAACCCGGTTCAACCCGGCTGCGGCGCCAGCGCGTAAAATGGCCCCCAATCATCCCCGAGGAGGAGCGAACATCCATGGCGCTTGAGCATTTTTTCCGCAGGAGCCGGCCCAAGCAGCAAGCCGGCAGCGACCTGCCCGACCTCTGGACCAAGTGTCCGGCCTGCAAGGAAACCGTCTACAACAAAGACCTTGATGCCAACAGCTGGGTATGCCCACGCTGCGGGCACCACCTGCGGCTGGACGCACAGCAGCGCGTGGATGTGCTGCTGGACGAAGGCAGCTTCGAGCAGCTGTCGGGCCGCGTGTTTCCCGCCGATCCCCTGGAGTTCGTGGACACCGAAAGCTACCCGGAGCGCCTGCGGCGGGCCCAGGCCAAGACCGGCCGGCCTGAAGCGATTCTGACCGGGCGCGGCCGCATTGGGGGCGTGCCGGTGATGGTGGCCGCGATGGACTTCGCCTTTAGCGGCGGCAGCATGGGCAGCGTGGTAGGCGAGGAAATCGCCCGCGCCGCCGAGGCCGCCGCCGAAGCAGGTCTGCCGCTGGTGCTGGTGGCCGCCAGCGGTGGGGCGCGGATGCAGGAAAGCGCACTCTCGCTGATGCAGATGGCCAAAACCACGGTGGCCCTGGAGCGGCTGAACGAAAAGGGCCTGCCCTATATCAGCCTGCTGAGCGACCCCACGACCGGTGGCGTCACCGCCAGCTTCGCCACCATTGCCGACGTGATTCTTGCTGAGCCGGGGGCGCTGATTGGCTTCGCGGGGCCGCGCGTGATTCAGCAGACCATTCGCCAGAGCCTGCCCGAAGGTTTTCAGCGCTCGGAGTTCCTGCTCGAACACGGCATGCTGGACGATGTGGTGGACCGCCGGGAGCAGCGCGAGTATCTGGCCCGGCTGCTGCGGATGCTGCTGCGCTCGCCCCGCCCGGAGACCGGCGAGCAGGAGGGCGGCGAATGAGCACGATGGGAGACCTGATTCGGGACCTGGAGCACAAGGTCCGCGACCTGGAACAGACCGCCCGCAAGACCGGGCAGAACCTGGAAGCGGCGCTGGCTCCGCTGCGCGAGGAGGTCGCCAAGCTGCGCCGCGCCGAGTCAGAGGGGGAAGTGGCCTCTGCCGCCCCGGCCGGCGGCGAGCGCTGGGCGCGGGTGGGCCTGGCCCGCGCCCCCAGCCGCCCCACCGCGCTGGACTATGTGGAGCTGCTGACCGAGGACTGGACCGAGCTGCATGGTGACCGCCTGTACGGCGACGACCCGGCGCTGCTGGGCGGCCCCGCCGTGTGGCAGGGCATACCGGTCATGCTGCTGCTGCAGCAGAAGGGCCGCGACACCAAGACCAAAATCAAGCGCCGCTTCGGCATGAGCAACCCCGAGGGCTACCGCAAGGCGATGCGCCTGATGGACCTGGCCGACAAGTTCGGGCTGCCGGTGGTGGCCCTGATTGACACGCCCGGCGCATACCCCGGCATCGAGGCCGAGGAGCGCGGGCAGGGCTGGGCGATTGCCGAGAGCATCCAGCGCATGAGCCGCCTGAAAGTGCCGGCCGTGTGCGCTGTGATTGGTGAGGGCGGCTCGGGCGGGGCGCTGGCGATTGGCGTGGGCAACCGCGTGCTGATTATGGAGAATGCCTGGTACTCGGTGATTTCGCCCGAAGCCTGTGCCAGCATCATCTGGAAGGATGCTGGTCAGGCTCCCGCCGCCGCCGAGGCCCTCAAGCTGACGGCACCCGACCTGCTGGAACTGGGCATCGTGGAGGAAGTGATTCCCGAACCCGCCGGCGGCGCCCACCTGGACAAACAGGCCGCCGCCGAGGCACTGGGAGAAGCGGTCAGCCGCCACCTGCGCGAGCTGAGCGGCCTGAGCGCCGAGCAGCTGCTGGCCAGCCGCGCCGAACGCTTCCGGGCCATGGGGGTGTTCGAGGAAGGCTAGCCGGCAGCTACCGCGGGGAGGGCAGGCTGCTGAGGTGGCCTGCCCTCCTGCCGTTCTTGCAGTTCCCGGCTAGCCCGCTTTCATCACCTCACCTGAAACGGCTCAGCCGCAGTTCGTCTGACCCACACGCTCAGGGCCAGCAGCAGCGCCCAGGCTGCGGCGCACAGGGCCACCACCCGCGCCCAGCCGCCAGCATCGAAGGCCAGACCGGCCACCACGCTGGCGGCCGCTCCGCCGCTGTAGTAGGTGAAGTTGTACAGCCCGCCGGCCAGGCTGCGGCCACTGCGCACGCTCTGCTGCACCAGGGTCTGGGCCGCCGCCTGCGCCATGAAGACTCCGGTCGAGGCCAGGGCCAGCCCGGCGACGATGACCGCCAGGGGAGAAAGCAGCGTGAGGCCCAGGCCCAGCAGGCCGGTACCGGCGGCGGCCCTCATCACGAAGCCGGGGCCACGGCGTTGCAGCAGCGGTGCGGTGGCCGGCGTGACCACCACGCCCAGCAGGTACACCGCAAAAATCAGGCCCAGCGGCCCCGGCCCCAGGTGGTAAGGGGGCGCGGCCAGCCGGAACGGGACGGTATTGAACACCGCCACCAGCACGAACAGAATCAGGAATCCGGCCACGCCCACGCTGAGCAGCTGACGGTTACGCAGGTGCGCTGCCAGGGTGACGCGGGTGCGCCAGCGGCTGCGCTGCGGCCGGAAGTGGGTTTCGGCGGGCAGCCGCCATACCAGCGCCAGGCCCAGCAGGTTGGTCAGCAGCAGCACCTCGAAGGCGGGGTGCCAGTCGCCGCCGTGTGCCACCAGCCCGCTCATGAAACGGCCCAGGAAGCCGCCCAGCACGGTGCCCGCCACGTAAGCCGTCAGGGTGCGGCCGAACTGCCAGCGCGGCACTTCCTCGGCCAGATACGCCGTAACCGCCACCATCACCAGCGGAATCAGCAGGCCCTGCAAGAAGCGGGCGGCGCTGGCAGCCAGCAAGCAGGGCAGCAGCAGCAGCGCGAACGCCCCCAGCATCACCCGCCGCCGGCCCAGGGCGTCGGCCAGCAGCCCCGCCGCCGGCGAGGCCAGCGCAACCGCCAGGGTAGTGCTGCCGATAACGGTGCCCACCTGTGCGGTGCCCACAGCGAATTCCTGCGCCAGCAGCGGCAACAGCGCCTGCGGAGCGTAAACGTTCATCAACAGCAGGGTGCCGATGGCGGCGATATGCAGCGGCGAGATATGCGCCGCCGGGGTGTGGGGGGATGGGGAACCGGTGGATGTGGTCAAGGTAGGTCAGACCTCCAGAACATCCAGTCTAGTCCCCGGGCGGCCCGCCGCAGGCCGCGTTATCTTGGACCCATGACCGACAACTCAAGGCCGGATGCCGACTGGCAGGACTTCCTGCGCCATAGCCAGCAACTGAGCGACCTGCGCGGCATTGACGCACTGCTGGGCTGGGACCAGAGTACCTATCAGCCCCCCGCCGCTGCCGAGGGCCGCAGCCGCCAGATGGCGCTGCTGTCGCGCCTGATTCACGCGCACGCCACCGACGCGGGCTACGGCAACACGCTGGATACGCTGGCGGGGCGCGGCGACCTGGACCCGGTGCAGACGCGGATGCTGGCGCTGGCCCGCAAGGACTTTGAACAGAGCCGCCGCCTGCCCGAAGCGCTGGTGGGGGAGATGGCCGAGCATTGGGGCCGCACCTACACGGCCTGGACCACGGCCCGCCCTGAGAATGACTGGGCAGGCATGGTGCCGCTGCTGGAGCGGTCGCTGGACCTGACCCTAGAGGCCGCCAGCCATTTCCCCGAGTTTGCGGACCCGCACGACTACTACATTGACGCCTCCGACGAGGGGATGAGCGCCGAGGCGATTGCGCAGGTGTTCAGCGACTTGCAACGCGAACTGGTGCCGCTGGTGCAGGCGGTGACGGCGGCGCAGGAACCGCGCACCGACTTTATCGGGGGGGCGAACCACTACGACGTTCAGCGGCAACTGGCATTCGGTGAGCGGGTGATTCGGGACTACGGCTACGACTTCACGGCGGGCCGCCAGGACCTCACCCACCACCCGTTCATGACGCGGCTGGGCGACGCGGATATTCGCATCACCACCCGTGTGCAGGAAGCAGACCCGCTAGACGCGCTGTATTCCACCCTGCACGAGTCGGGCCACGCGATGTACGAGCAGGGCATTGCCCCGCAGTACCTCGGCACGCCGCTGGGCGGAGGCGTGAGCAGCGGGGTTCACGAGAGCCAGTCGCGCCTGTGGGAAAACCTGGTGGGCCGCAGCCGCGAGTTCTGGGCCGCCTATGGCGAGGACTTCCGCGCCGCTTTCCCACAGGTGCTGGCAGGCGTCTCCGACGAAGACCTCTACCGCGCCAGCAACGTGGTGCGCCGCAGCCTGATTCGCACCGATGCCGACGAGCTGACCTACAACCTGCACGTCATTCTGCGGTTTAATCTGGAGCGTGAACTGCTGGCAGGGCGCTTGGCCGTGCGTGACCTGGCCGACGCCTGGCAGGCGGCCTACCGCGACAATTTGGGGCTGGAAGCACCGAGCCACAAGGACGGCGTGCTGCAAGACGTGCACTGGTTCTTCGGGCCAGTGGCGGGGGCGTTTCAGGGCTACACGCTGGGCAACATCATGAGCGCTCAAATTTACGCCGCTGCCCGCCGCGCCCTGCCCGAGCTGGACGCGCAGATAGCCCGCTGCGAATTCGGCCCGCTGCACGGCTGGCTGCGTGAGAACATCTACCGGCATGGCCGCCTGTATACGCCCAGCGAACTGATAGAGCGGGCCACCGGCAAGCCGCTGGAAGCCGCCGACTACCTGGCCTACCTGCGCGGCAAGTACGGCGACCTGTACGGCCTGAAGCTGTGAAGCGCCTTGTCGTCGGTGTCAGCGGAGGCAGCGGGATTCCCTACGCGCTGGATATTCTGCGCTCCCTGCGCGAGTTGGAGGTGGAAACCCACCTCGTTGTGACCAGCGGGGCCAAGCGCGTCATGGCGGCGGAAGGCGGCGTGCGGCTGGATGAACTGACCGCACTCGCTTCTGTCATTCACGAAGACCGCGACTTGGGGGCGAGTGTCGCCTCTGGGTCATTCCGCACGGATGGAATGCTGATTGTGCCGTGCAGCGCGGGCACGCTCGCCAAAGTTGCGCACGGGTTTGCCGACAATCTGGTCAGCCGCGCCGCCCACGTTACCCTCAAGGAGCGCCGCCCGCTCGTTCTCGTGCTGCGCGAAGACCCGATACCCCGCCCGATGCTGGTCAACATGCTGGCCGCCCACGACGCGGGAGCCACCGTGATGAGCGCCAGCCCCGGCTTTTATCACACGCCGGACAGTGTGGAGGAGTTGTTGCATTTCGTGACCGTGCGGGTGCTTGACCAGTTCGGACTAGAAGCGGGGGGATTCAAGCGCTGGGGGGAAGATGGAAAATGAACCTTCCCGACGGTGAGTATCGGCTGTTCCTCAACGGCATTAGGCAATGGATAAAGGTGGCCGGCGTAGAACATGGAACCGTGCCGCTCCTGCTGCTGCATGGTGGACCTGGGGGCAACCATTACAACTTTGAGCGGATAGTGGGGCCGCTGCTGGAGGCTCAGCGCATGGTGATTTACCACGAGCAGCGCGGCTGTGGTCGGAGCGACGCGCCGCTGTCGCCGGACGAATATTCGCTGCCCCTGCTGGTCAGTGATGTGGATGCCTTGCTGGACACTCTGGAGCTGGCACAGGTGGATGTGCTGGGCTACAGCTTCGGCGGTGGCTTGGCGCTGGAGTACGCGCTCTCTCATCCTGAACGGGTGCGGAGGCTGGTCTTGCAGGCTCCTGCGCTCCACCTCCTTGACCCCGAAATCGTGGCCGCGCAGGTGGCGGGTTTTCGGGAGGTGGCCCGCGCTGAGCTGGCCGCAGCGATTGAAGCCATTTACGCCGAACCTCTGACGGATAAGGAAAAACTGGAACAAATCTGGGGAATGGTGGATACGCCGACGGTAGACCGCTTCCTGTTCCAGAGTTCCGAAAAAGCTGCCTACAACCGCCAACTCTGGCAAGCCAGCGGCCTGACCAACACAGGCGACATGACGCGGGCGCTGAAGACTCAGCCGCCTACCACAGCCGCTCAGCGGCTAGGCGAGGTGGCGCACCCCACGCTGATTCTGGCGGGCCGCCATGACCGCAACGTGCCGCCGCCTATGCTGGCGGATATGGCAAGGCGGCTGCCGAATGCTCAGCTTCAACTCTTTGAGCACAGCGCCCATTTTCCAGACATAGAGGAAACGCCGCTTTATGCCCAAGCGGTCTTTGCGTTTCTTGCCTGACCGTCATCCATCTTTTTCCGCTACACTCTCCCCAACGCGCCCAGCCTCACTACTTTGCGGGCGGTTCGGCTTTCCTCCATTCAAAGGAACCTCATCCCTGAGCAACTGATGTTCTCCCGCTGACCTTTTACGCCGCCTAAGCTCCCGCGCTGGGCCTAGTAAACCTGTGGAGGAAATCTTTTGTTACAGGCTTTTTCTGTCGCCCTGACGTATGGCGACCAACTCATCTTTGACGACATTTCGCTGACCCTGAACGCGGGCGAGCGGCTGGGGCTGATTGGCGAGAACGGCAGCGGCAAAACCTCGCTTTTGCGCGTGCTGGCGGGCGAACTTGCGCCTACAGCGGGCGAGGTGCGGCGCACGGGCCGCGTGGCCTACCTGACCCAGCAGGCGGGCGAACTGACCGGAACCGTGCTGGACGCGGTGAAGCCCGCTGCCCTGCAAACGGCGGCGCAGAGGTACACGCAGGCGATGGCCGCGCTGGAAAGCGGCACGCCCACCGCTCCAGAGCATAGGACAGAATTACGGCCTTCGGGGAACGGCACCCCAAATGCCTCCATTCCGTCCTATGCTCCATCTAAACTCACTCGTTCCACTCGGACAACGAATGGCGAAGAGCACGCCATTCTTATGTCAAGTGTTCTTACCGAATTTGCCGAAGCCGAAGAAAGCTACCGCCTCTGCGGAGGCTACGACTTCGCGGCGCAGGCGGAAAGCGTGCTGGCGGCGCTGGGACTGGACGCGGAAGCGCAGGCGGGGGCGCTGTCGGGCGGGCAGACGCGGCGGCTTCTGCTGGCGGCGCTGCTGCTTTCGCCCGCCGACCTGTACCTGCTCGACGAACCGACCAACCACCTCGACGCGGCGGGCCTCGCGTGGCTGGAGGAGTGGATTCGCGCCAGCCCCGCCGCCTTCGTTCTGGTGAGCCATGACCGCGCCTTTCTGGACGCCGTCAGCACGCACACCGCTCTGCTCGAACGCGGGGGGCTGACCGTTTATCCCGCGCCCTACACGGCGGCGATGGAGTTGCGCGAAACGGAACGGGCCGCGCAGGAGCGGGACTTCGAGGCGTATCGGCGCAGGCGGGCAGCCTTGGAAGAGGAACGCAGACGGCAGGCGAGCAAGTCGCGCAGTGCCGCGCAGTTCAACCATTCCAGAGCGGGCAATGTTCCTCTGCTTCCTGCCAAAAACAAGGCGCAGTCAGTCAGTCAGAAGCTGGCAGGTCAGGCCAGAGCTTTGGAGCGCCGCGTAGAACGCCTCGACGCCGCTGCTACCGCCAGCCCTACGCCGACCACCGCCGCCTGACGCTGGATTTGCCGCCCATCCCCGCTGGCCCGCTGGACGTGCTGCGGGTGGAAGGCTTGACCGTGCAGCGCGGAGGAAAGACGGTGCTGGACGGGCTGAACCTCCACCTTCGGCGCGGCGAAAAAGTCGCGCTGGTGGGCGAAGACGGCGCAGGCAAAAGCACGCTGTTGCGGGCCATTTTGGGCGAGTTGCCGTTCGCGGGCCATGTGGTCTGGGGAGCGGGCCTGAGCGTTTATGCGGCGGGGCAAAATGGCGAGGAACTGGCAGGCTTCGGGACTTTGGCCGACGCACTCCTAGACGCCAACGACGCGCTTACCCCGCACCAGCTGTACGAAATCACCGCGCAACTCTTCTTGCCGCCGCCGCACACGCCGGTTTCGCACCTGTCGGGCGGTCAGCGCACCTGCCTCAGCCTCGCCCGCCTGAGCGTGACGCGGGTGCAGGTGCTGCTGCTCGACGAGCCGACCAACCACCTCGACCCGCAGATGGTGGACGTGCTGGAGGAGGTGCTGCGCGACTACGCGGGAACGGTGCTGCTGGCGACGCATGATAGGCGGCTGATAAAGCGGGTAGCGGGGCGCGTGCTCCGGCTGGAAACGGCCGCTCACACCCTTAGCGGCTCTGCTGGCGTGCCGGAATGACGGCTCCCTTTCCCCTCAGCACTTCACGCCTCACCCTGCGCCTGTACAAGCCGGACGATTTGACCGCCTTGCTGGGTTACTACAGTCAGCCGCAGGTGGCGCGGTATCTGCTGGACGAACCGTGGACGCGGCCTTTTGCCGAGCAGCAAGTGCAAAAGCGGCTTCAGCGGCAGGGGCTAGACACTCCAGCGGGCGCACTGGCGGTGGTCTGGGAAGTTCAGGGCGAGGTGATAGGAGACGCCGCCCTGTGGCTTACCGACGACACGGGAAAGGTGGCCGAAATCGGCTGGGTGCTGCATCCAGATTTCGCGGGGCAGGGGTTCGCCACCGAAGCTGTCGGCGCTCTACTGAATGTGGCCTTTGAGGGGTACAGCTTGCACCGCGTGGCGGCCCAGATGGACGCCCGCAATCTGGCTTCGGGCAAACTCTGCGAGCGGCTGGGCATGAAAAAGGAAGCCTACTTGCGGCAAAACTGGTGGAGCAAAGGCGAGTGGACAGACACCGTGATTTACGCGGTTCTGGCAGCTGACCGCCGTGAGTCTCCGGCAGAGCATGAAGCGTCCAACCCCGCCGCCCGAATGGATACCGTCTACGAAAAGAAAAGCAGCGACCCGAGCGAAGCAGCCACCCAGCTGGGTTTTGAGGCGCTGCGGGTGAGTGACTAGACTGACTCTAACTGTGCCCTCTCTATCACCCATCAACAGTCAACCATCAACTCCCTCCTACGCCGCGCTGATTCCCGCCGCCGGTTCTGGCACCCGCCTGGGCAAAGGCCCCAAAGCCGCCGTCACCGTGGGCGGGCGCTCGCTGCTGGCGTGGGCGACGGAGGCGCTGGCCCCGCATGTGGCCGAAGTGGTGGTGGCGCTCCCCGGAGGTCTGAGCCTCCCCGCCGACGTGCCCGCAGGCGTGCGCACCATCACGGGCGGCGCGACCCGTCAGGACAGCGTGCGCCTGCTGCTGGAAGCCACGCATGCCGAATACGTCCTGATTCACGACGCGGCGCGGCCCTTCCTGAGTGCTGAAATCGTGCAGGCGATGCAAGCGGCAGTGCTGCGCAGCGAAGCGGCGACCGTGGCGCTGCCGGTGGCGGACTCGCTCGTGCTGGGGGATGTCAATACCGAACAGGCACGTGCCTTCTGGGTGCAGGGCGTCGCCCGCGAAAACCTCTGGGCCATCCAGACCCCGCAGGGCTTCCGGCGCGAACTGCTTCAGTACGCCCACGCCTACGCCGCCGCCGAAGGCTTCGCCGCCACCGACGACGCCGGACTGGTGGCGCGGCTGGGGCACACGGTGGAGCTGGTGGAGGGAGACGCGCGGCTGTTCAAAGTGACGCGGGCGGGGGATTTGGCGTTGGCGGAGGCTTTTGCTGGCCCGTCTGAGAGTCGAAAAGTCTAAGGGTCTAAGGCCATTTCCCTTCGACTCTTAGACCTTTTGACCCTCAGACGGGCCATGAGGCACATTTTGCCAAAATGCTACACTTTTGCCATGATCCAAACGGCCCCATTTACCCTGCAAATAGACAAGTTTGGACGCGTCGTAATTCCCAAAAAGGTGCGCGAGGCGCTGGGGGTGCGGGAAGGCGGCACACTTGAAGCCACGGTCAGCGGCGGCGAACTGACCCTGAAGGGCGAAAGCCCCCGCTACCGCATCGAGCTTGGCGAGGATGGCTGGCCGCTGATTCACACTGAGGGCATGACTGCCGCGGACTTTGAAAACATTGATTACCGCGATGACCGCACCCCCGAAGAACTGGCGGCTTGGAAATAATCATGCGGGTCACTTCGCTGGATACCAGCGTGATTGTCGCCAGCATTTACCCTGAACACCCGCAGCACGCTTGGGCGCTACGGCAGCGGCAAAAGGCCGAAGCACTTGCCATGAGCGCCCACAGCTTGGCTGAGGTGTATAAGGTGATTAAGGGACATCCCCGCATCAAGCTCTCTCCCTCACAGGCCACGCCATTGCTGCGCGCGCTAGCGGACCAAGTCAGGGTTATCCCCCTCACCGAAGCCAGTTACCACGCCGCCCTGACCCGCTGCGCCAAGCACCAACTTTCTGGCAGCGTCATCTTCGACGCGCTGATTGCCCAAGCCGCGCTGGAGGCGGAAGCAGTGGCCCTGCTCACCCTGAATCCGAAAGACTTTCGCCGTCTGGGGGAGGACGTAGCGGGGTTGGTGGTGAGTCCGTGAATAGGTCTAAGAGTTTAAGAGTCGCAGGGTCTAAGGCTAACCAACCCTCAACCTACTTCGCTCCCGCCAAGACCAACCTCGGCCTCAGCATCCTCGGCGTGCGGCCCGACGGCTACCACGACCTCTCCAGCCTGATGGTGCCGCTCAGCGTGGGCGACGAACTGAGCTTTGCGCCTGCGCCGACCCTGACGCTGAGCATTGACGGGCCATACGGCACAGGCCTGCCCACCGACGAGCGCAATCTGGTCTACCGTGCCGCGCGGAGCTATCTGGACGCGGCGGGCGTGACCGAGGGCGTCCACATCACCCTGACCAAGCGTTTGCCACTGGCTTCGGGCCTCGGCGGGGGCAGCAGCGACGCGGCGACCACGCTGCTGGCGCTGGCCGACCTGTATCCCGCTCAGCTGGATTTGCCTGCGCTGGCGCTGCAACTCGGCGCGGACGTGCCCTTTTTCCTGCTCGGCAGCGCAGCCCTTGCAGAAGGCGTGGGCGAACGCCTCGGCCCCGTCCCCGACTTGCCCCCCGTCCATCTGGTGTTGGCGAACCCCGGCAGTGAAGTCAGCGCGGGCGACGCCTACCGCTGGCTGGACGAAACGGGCGAATTCGGCCCCACGCTGAACCTGCCGGGCATCATTACTGCGCTGCAGCAGGGGCGCGAACTGCCTTATTTCAACTCGCTGCAGAGCGGTGTGCTGCGCCGCCACCCGGAAATCGAGGCCACCTTGCAGGCGCTGGCGGACGCAGGCCTGCACTCGGTGCTGATGAGCGGCTCAGGCGCGACTTGCTTCGGGCTGGCGCGGGACGCTGCTCACGCTGAGGCTGTCGCTGCCGAGCTTCAGGCCGCGCAGCCGGGCTGGTGGGTCACGTCGGCGCAGGTGCTCACCGGTACAAGCCGCGTAGATCACGGCTAATACCAGAGCAGAAGGCCCTTCCCGCCGAAGAACTGCTGCACATCTGGCGCGTGCTGAAGAACTGAACCGTGTCACGGGACCGCCCGAGTCACTTGTCCGGCAAAGGCCGCGCCGATGACCGCCTTTTTCCTAGTCGTCTTCCAGCGGGTACTCGCGTGAGGCGCTGACAGCCAGCGAAATCAGATACGCGTAGAAGGCGGCCACGCCCAGCAGGACGGCCCAGCCGGCCAGGGTGCCCACCCGCGCCGTCTGCACGAAAGCGTCGGCGCTGATGGGCGTGTTCGCGGGATAGGTTTCGGCCAGTTTGGCCAGCCAGGCGATCAGCACGGCTGCGTAAATCCACAGGTAGTTGCGCTTGAGCCGCCAGCCCAGCGCCTCGCGGATGCTGATGGGGCTGCGCGGCTTGGCCAGTTCGGCCAGCAGGAACTGGTGCCAGCCGGCATCGACATGCTCGCCCAGCATGGCCGGATAAAAGAAGCGCTCCATGACCCGCACGCGGTGGTGGGCAATCTCGTACGACCGGAAGCGCCGCGCTTCCAGCCGCAGAAAGTAGAAGTTCATGAACATGGCGAACAGGAACGTGGCGTGGCTGTGTGCCGCGTCGCCCATGGCGAAGCTGGCCAGGCCCGCCGTGGTCACCACGGCCCAGTTGGTGGTGTGGTCCAGTCGCTGGCGGTAGCTGACCATCTTGTACGATTCGCCGCGGTACAGGTGAATCAGCGCGTTGGCGGCGTTGCCACTGTAGCTGGTTGCCGTGAGGGTGCCGGGACGCGCTTCGGTCATATCGGCCCTAGCCTAGAGCATTTGCCGGGGAAGGCCCGCCGTCTAGGCGTGGACGGTGTCAGGACATGAAAATCCCTGCCCGCAGTTGGGACAGGGGCTGGAAGCGGATGCTCGGCAGCTTACTCGCCAGCGCTTACTCGGCAGCACTTACTCGGCAGTGCTGTACTCGTCCAGGCGGCTCAGACCGCCCATCAGTCCGTCCATGAGCTTCTCCATGCTGTCGTCGGCTGGCATCCAGCGTCCCCTGACCCGCTCCATCTCAATGTCTACCGTCTGGGTCAGGGCAGGTACCTTGCCGCTCTGGTACTGCCACTGCATGGCCTGAATCACGGCGCTTTCCATGGCGGCGTCACTGGCGCGGCCCTGCATGTTCGCCAGTGCGACCTGCAAAAATGCTTCGTCGTTCATCACGCCCTCTGCCACCAGCAGGGCGTCCGTGCCGCTGACCCGCAGCCGCACCTGATTGCCCTGCCCGCCGGTCACTTCACAGCGGCTCTTGGCCATGAGCTGGTCCATCACCTGTGCCGTGGCTGCGTCGCCTGCCAGTGTGCCGACCAGCTGATTGACCGCGCTCTGTTTCAGCCCCACCATATTGCCCAGGGCCACTTTCCAGTTCTGCTGACCCAGGTCCTTGCAAAACCGCTGCATGGTGGCCTGAGGGGTGTTGGCGGCCGCAGTGGCCTGCTGCGCCAGAGCCGGCGAGGCGAGGCCCAGCAGTACGGTCATCATCGTCACTTTTGCTTGCATGACGTGAGCATAGATAGGGCAGGGCGCGGCGCCCAGGAGCCACATTTGCCTACAGGAAGGGGTTGGTCTGCCGCTCACGCGCGATGGTGGTGGCGGGGCCGTGGCCGGGGTACACCGCCGTTTCGCCGTCCAGGGTCAGCAGTTCGGCCTCGATACCGGCCAGCAGCTGCGGATGGTTGCCGCCGGGCAGGTCGGTGCGGCCGATGCTGCCGGCAAAGAGGGTATCGCCCGCCAGCACGAAGCCGTCCCCGACAAACACCACATGGCCCTGGGCGTGGCCGGGCAGGTCGCGGGCCATCAGGCGCAGGCTGCCGGCGGTGAACAGCTGGCCTTGGGCGATGGCATGGTCGGGGGCGGCCGGCTGGGTGAGCGGCAGCCCGAACAGCGCCGCCCGCTGCTGGCCGCTGTCGTAGTCGGCCGCACTGCCCGGGTGCAGATAAACCGGCACCCCCAGCGCTTCGCGGACCGCCTGCACCGCGCCGATATGGTCGAAGTGCCCGTGGGTCAGCAAAATGGCCTGCACCTGCACGCCGCTGGCGTCTACCAGGGCCAGAATGCCGGCGGCGTCCTCGCCGGGGTCAATCAGGAAGCCTTGGTGCTCGGGGCCGGCCACCAGGTAGCAGTTCTCCTGCAAGGGGCCGGTGGGCAGCAGCCAGATGCGGGCGTCTCCGTGCTGGGCGGGAGTGGGAAGGGTCATGGGGAGAGTGTAGAGGGTGCAGGGCCGGGGGGAGCCTCGGCCAGCCAGCGGCGGAACAAGGCCCGTCCGCGCTCTGCACCGACGGTGGTGGGCGCACCATGACCGGGGTAGACCACCGTGTGCGGCGGCAAATTCAGCAGCTCGCGCACGATGCCGCGGAGGAGAAGAGTGCGGTCGGCGCCGGGCAGGTTGGTGGGAGCGATGGCCCCACGAAAGAGCGTGTCGCCGGCCAGCACGAAGCCGTCTCCCACAAACACCGTATGCCCCGGCGAGTGCCCCGGCAGCTCGCGGGCGGTGAGGGTCACGCCCCCTGCCCTGAAAGTCTGCCCCTGCCGGATGAGGGCGTCGGGGGCAGCTGGCTGCTGGAAGTCGCTTTCCCCGAACTGCTGCGCCAGCGCTCCGGCCCCGGCGTATACCGGCAGCTCGGCGGCGTGCAGGTACACGGGCGCGTCCAGCTCGTGGCGCAGCGCCTGCACCGCGCCGATATGGTCGTAGTGCCCGTGGGTGAGCAAGATGGCCTGCACCTCGGCGCCGCTGGTGTCTACCATCCGCAGCAGCTGGCCCGCGTCGCTGCCGGGGTCCACCAGCAGGCCCGCGCCGCCGCTGGGGCTGTCGGTGACCAGCAGGCCGTTCTCGTTCAGGCGGCCGGTAGACAGGCAGCGCACCCAGGCCGCGCCGTGCTGCACGGGGTCCAGCTGGTTGTAAGGTGGCGGAGCCGGGGAATTCGGGAAAGGCAGCTCAAGCACCGGGCCGACTTCCCAGCGGTTCGCTCAGGCGCAGCAGGTAGCCGTCCGGGTCCTGAACCAGCAGTTCAAGGACGCCCTGCTGCTGCCCGCCGGCCACGCTGTACCACTCTTCTTGCAGGTCGCGGTAGAGCGTCACCCCCGCTGCCCGCAGCCGCTCGCGCACCCCGTCCAGCGCCCGCACCTCGATCCGCAAATTGACGCCCCGGCCCAGTGGAGGCCGTAACTCGGCAATGTTCCAGCCGCCGGTGTTCCAGCCCTCTGGATGCCAGGCTTCCAGCATCACCTGAGCGCCGTGCAGGTCGAGACAAGCAAAGTCGGGCTGGCTCCGCTGCTCGCGCACGCTGAAGCCCAGCACCCGCGTATAAAAGTCCAGACTGCGCCCGAAGTCCTGCACCGTGAGTTCGGGCACCAGTGGATTCCAGCTGGCCGCCGCTGCGCCGAGGTCAGGCGGTGTCCCTGCCGGAGCCTCGGCGCAGCGCTCACGCAGCTGCGTCAGGTGCCGGTGGGTGTGGTCCACATACCCGCAGGCCAGGTCGTGCAGGGTCAGCCGCTCGCCGCGCACGGTGAATTCATGTCGCCAGGCCGGAGCCGGCACGCCGCGCAGCAGGTGAATCAGTTGCCGCTGATAGGCGACCCACAGCTCCAGCAGCTCGCGCCAGGGCCGGTGTTGGTAGCCGCCCACCATGACCCAGCCTTCCTGCGAATACCCCGCATAGTTGCCCCCGGCAGCCAGCGCCCCGCCCACGAAGCGCGCATGGTTGTTGGCGCTGGAATCGATCAGGTGGCCCAGAATCTCCTTGCCGCTCCAGATGTCCGCAGCAGGCCGCCAGGAGGTCTGGGCTTCGCTCAGCCGCTCCAGTTCCGGAAGCTGCTCGGCCAGCAGGGCCGCCAGGGCGTCGGCGGGGTGTGGGGCAGTCATGCTCCGTAGTGTAGCCGGGAGAGGGGACGGTTTCGCTGTGCTTTTCTCCTCGCTTCACCCTGCTGCATTTACCCCGCTGCACCCACCTTTATCCTGCTTCACCCAGTGCCGCCCGCGCTCCCAGACCGAACACCATGAAGCTCAGGCCCGGATTGGCGTAGGCTTCCAGCGCCCGCTCCAGGGCGTCCAGGGCAGTGTCCAGCCGGGCGCGGGCGTGCGGCGTCTCTTCCCGCCACACGAAACGCAGCGCCTGTGCGTGCCAGGGGGTCCAGCTTTTTTCCAGGTAGGCTGCCGCTTCCAGGGTAGGCAGCAGCCCTTCACGCAGCGCCGCATGCAGGCTGGCCGCCGCGCTCAGGGCCGCCGCCACCTCGCCGGCGTGCGTGAGCACCTCCGGGCGCCCGGCGGCGAAGGCGACCAGCTCCTGCCCGTTCACGTCCAGGGTGCTGGACTCGCCGGCCACCTGCCGGGCCAGTTCTTCGTGCATGGTCGGGTCGTCCAGCGGGGGCACGCTCAGGCGGGTTGAGCGGCTGACCAGCGTGGGCATCACCGCCCGCACGTCGCCGGCCAGCAGCACGAACAGCGCGCCGTGGGGCGGCTCTTCCATCAGCTTGAGCAGCGCGTTGGCAGCTTCAGCCCCCAGGTACTCGGCCCCGTGAATCAGCACGGCCCGGCGGCGGTAGGTGGGGCGCACCTCCAGAAATTCAAAGACATGCGTGTCGTAGTCGCGGCCCTTGTCACGGCTTTGCAGCACCGCGCCGATGGGAATGATTTTGCGCCGCGCCGTCCGGCCGGTGCTGGTGGTCTCACGCGGCGACAGCTCCAGCAGATCCGGGTGCGCCCCGGCCGCCAGCGCCCGGCAGCTGGGACACACGCCGCAGGCTTCGCCGCCCATGCCGCGCGCACCTGAGCAGTTGAGCGCCGCGAAGGCCGCCCGCGCCAGCGCCGCCCCGCCGCCGTACTCGGCTCCGGTCAGCAGCAGGGCGTTGCCGCGCGACGCGGTGGCCTGTTCCAGCAGCGGCAGGTGGGCGTGGGGGAGGGTGGGCAGCATGGGGGACAGTGTAGAGGGTGGATGGGTGGGGGTTTCCTCTCTGAGTTTCTGGCTGAGTTTCTGTGTGGGGTCAAAAGGTCTAAGGGTCTGAGGGTCGCAGGAGAGGCCGACCTGTCGTTCTTAGACCCTCAACCCCCGAGTCTTTCAGGCCCCTTCACCCCCTCCTGCTCTAAAATCGGTGCCATGCGCCGCTTTGCCCTGACTGTGACTCTCGCCTGTACGCTCTGTGGCGCCGCTGCGGCCGAGATGCTGGCTACGGACGACACCAACCCCAATTTCAACCGGTTTCTGGCATCACAGAACTTGCCGGTCTGCCAGCCGGGGACCTACTTTTCTTTTCTGTCCAGCAACGCGCCGGAGTACGCCGCGCCCAGGGCCACGTCGGCAGAATTTTCGCTCGGCATTTTCGAGAGTCATATTTCGGAAGGGTGGCGTGTGCTGCGCAAGGTCACCGAGCCGGGGAGCCTGACCTTTTACGTGGAAGCGCTGGGCGGAACGCATGAGGTCCACAAGGAAACGTACGTTGACGGCTATACGCTGCAGCAGAAGTGCCAAGTGAAACCGGCAGCCAAGTGAGTGGGCGTAGGGCGGGGAGTGGACAAGTGAGCCGCTCTGCCGTTTTGCTGACCGGTGCGTCCAGCGGGATTGGCGAAGCGGCGACCTACGAGCTGAGTGCGCGGGGCTACGCGCTGGTGCTGGCGGCGCGGCGGGAGGACAGGCTGCGCCGACTGGCCCGCGAACTGGACCCCAGCGGGTCGCGGGTGATTGTGGTGCCGTGCGACGTGGCCGACCCTGCCGCCCGTGAGGCGCTGGTGCGGGCGGCGCTGGAGCACTTCGGTCAGATAGACGTGCTGGTGAACAACGCAGGCGTGGGCCTGGGCGGCGGAGCATGGTGGAAAGACCCCGACTGGCCCCGCGTGCTGCACGTGAACCTGGAAGCGGCGATGGCCCTTACGGCGCTGGTGCTGCCGCCCATGGTGGAGCGTGGGCAGGGCCATATCGTGAACGTGGCCTCGGTGGCGGGACAGGTGGCGACCGAGGGCGTGTACAGCGCCAGCAAATTCGGGGTGCGCGGGTTCAGCTTCGCGCTGCGCCGTGAGCTGTGGGGCAGTGGGGTCGCGGTCAGCGTGGTGTCGCCCGGCTTCGTCCGCACCGAGATGACTGCCGGCAGCCGCCTGAACAAGCTGGGGCTGCCCATGCCAGGACCGGAGGTGGTGGCCCAGGCCATAGCCGGGGTGCTGGCCCGCCCGCGCCGTGAGGTGACGGTGCCGCGCCTCTACCGGCTGGCCGCCCTGGCCGAGGCCCTGCCGGCCCTGAGCGACCCGCTGATTGCGCGGGGATACAGCGCCCGGCGCCGCTAGCCTTCAGGCGTGCAGGCCGTGAGCGTGCTCGCCGTGGTGCCCCGGCGGCTCTATCTGCACCGTGACGTGCTCGATGCCGTGACGCCCGGCCACCTCCTGCGCGGCGGCCAGCAGTTCGGCACTTCCGGCGGTGGAGCCGCTGACCAGATGCACCGTGAGGCTGTGCTCGCCGCTGGTGATGCTCCACACGTGCAGGTCGTGCACCTCGGTCACGCCGGGTAGGGCGCTCAGTTCGGCCCGCAGGGTGTCCAGGTCCAGGCCAGCCGGGGCGCCTTCCAGCAGCACATTCACACTTTCGCTCAGCAGGCGCCAGGTCCGCGGAATCACCCACAGGCCGATACCGGCGCCCAGCAGCGGGTCCACCCAGGTCCAGCCGGTGAACATGATCAGGATCGCGCCCACGATGACCGCTGCCGACCCCAGCAGGTCGCTCAGCACTTCCAAGTAGGCTGAGCGCACGTTCAGGCTGCCCTCTTGCCCCCCGGCCAGGATGCGGGCGCTCAAGAGGTTCACGATCAGCCCCAGCACGGCCACCACCAGCATGGGTGTGGTCTGGACCGCCACCGGCTCGCGCAGGCGCTGCACCGCTTCGTAGAGGATGTAGCCGCCCACGGCCAGCAGCGCGGCGGCGTTGAGGGCGGCGGCCAGAATCTCGGTGCGGCGGTAGCCGAAGGTGCGCCGGCGGTCGGCGGGGCGCTCGCCGGCCTTCACGGCCAGCAGCGACAGGGCCAGCGCAGCGGCGTCGGTCAGCATGTGCCCGGCGTCCGACAGCAGCGCCAGGCTGCCCGAGATGAACGCGTAAGCGGCCTCTACCACCAGAAACGTGCCGGTCAGCGCGAGCGCCAGCCCCAGCTGCCGGGTGCTGGCATTCGCGCCGTGGTTGTGGTCATGGCCGCCGTGGGAGCTGTGCCCCGCGCCGGGGGCGGTGTGGTGGTGGTCGTGGCCGGTCATGGACGTTCAGTCTAGCCCCGGCCAACTGCTAGCGCCCGGCGCTCAGGCGCTCGGCCAGGGAGTCGGGTAGGCCGGCGGCGCGCAGGTCGCGCTGGGTGTGCTCGATGTCGTAGGGCACCCGGAACACTTCCAGCGTGCGCCGGTCACTGTCGTACACACCGTAAGAGGCTCTGGGGTCGCCGTCGCGGGGCTGGCCTACGCTGCCGGGATTCAGAATCACGCGGGCCTTGGGCGGCACCGGGTAGCGCACCGAGGTCTGCCCCGGCAGCGCAGCAAGAGGCTGGTGCCGCATCCACTCGCCGGCTGTGCCGCTGAGGGTGGCGTAGGCGGCCGGCACGTGGGTGTGCCCCACGAAGGCCAGGTTGCCGTCCCAGGTGCGGAAGCTGCGGCGGGCGGCGTCCAGGTCGGTGTATTCGTTCAGCGACAGCGGCGAGCCGTGGCGCAGACGCACGCCCAGGCCGGCGTCTTCCAGCACGTCTTTCCAGCCGCGCACATACCGCAGGTCGCGCTCGCTCAGGCGGCCGATTTGCCACACCAGCACTTGTGTGCCGGTGCCCACGGCGGCGGCCTTGAGGCCTTCTGCCAGCTGTAGCAGCCCCAGATCGTGGTTGCCCAGCACGCACTGCGCCCGCAGGCCCTGCAGGGTTTCCAGCACCTCGCGGGGGTGAGGGCCGTAGCCCAGGGCGTCGCCCAGGAAGTAGGTCGCGCCGTAGCGTGTCCCGTCCCGGTGCGCATGCTCCAGTACGGCGTCCAGCGCAGGCTTGTTGGCATGAATGTCAGACAGGAGCAGGGCACGCACGCCCTACAGGTTAGCAACGCGGCCGTGCCCTGGGGGCATAGACTGTGACCCATGACCCAACCCAACCGTGTGGAGCAGACGCTACAGGTGCCTGCCGAGGCAAGCGAGTGGGCGCATTTCGCGTCCCGTTATCAGGCGCTGCAGGAGCGTGCCCTGGCCGCTGCAGACGTGCCTGCGTGGCTGCGTGAGTGGTCGGACCTGGCCGCCGAACTGGAAGGCACCGGCAACCGCCTGAGCATTCAGGCCGACCTGCACACTGCCGATGATGCCGTGCAGGAGCGCTACCGCCGCTTCATGGGCGAGGTGGTTCCCCCGGCCCAGCGGGCCGACCAGGCCCTCAAGGAAAAGTGGCTGGCCGTGCCCGGCTACCAGCCCACGCCGGATACCGAGCTGCTGTACCGCCGCGTGCGTGACGCCGCCGCGCTTTACCGCGAGGCCAATGTGGAGCTGGGCGTGGTCCACTCCGAGCAGACCACCCGTCACGCCCAGCTGACCGGCGGGCAAAAGGTCACCTTGGGCGGTGAAGACCTGACCGTGCCGCAGGTGAAAGCCCGGCTGGACAGCCCGGACCGCACCGAGCGCGAGGCGGCCTGGCGCGCACTGGCGCAGAGCAATCAGGAGCTGGCGCAGCAGCTGAACCCGCTGATGCTGGAGCTGCTGGACACCCGCCGCCGCCTGGCCGCCAACGCCGACCTGCCCGACTTCCGCGCCTACCGCTGGAGCGAGCTGGATCGGGTGGACTATGGCCCCGAGCAGTGCCTGGACTTTCACCGGGCGGTGGCCGAGCAGGTGGTGCCTTTCGTGGCCGAGCAGGTGCAGGCCATTGCCGCCGAACTGGGCCTGGACTCGGTGCGGCCCTGGGACTACAACCGGGGCAACCTGCTGGACCCGCAGGCCCGCCCGCCCATGCAGCCTTTTTCCGGCGGGGCGGCGCTGGAAGACCTGGCGCAGCGGGCCTTCGCCGGCCTGGACAGCGGCCTGAGCGACCGCTTCGCCCAGATGCGCGCCGAGGGCCTGCTGGACCTCGAATCGCGCCCCGGCAAGATGCCGCACGCTTACTGCAACTATTTCCCGGTCACCAACCAGCCGTTCGTGCTGATGAACGTGGTGGGCAGCGCCGAGGACGTGCGGGTGCTGTTTCACGAGGTGGGCCACGCCTTCCACGGCTTTTATTCCGGCGAGAGCCAGCCGCTGACCTGGAACCGCTGGAGCCCCATCGAGTTCGTGGAAATCCCCAGCATGGCGATGGAATTCCTGACGCTGGACCACCTGGGGCACGCCCTGAGCCCCGCTGACCTGGCCCGCTACCGCCGGCAGCTGCTGCTGGGCGTGGCCGCGTTCCTTCCCTGGGCCGCGCAGATGGACGCCTTCCAGCACTGGCTGTATGTGGACGCCCCGCAGGACGTGACGGTAGACGACCTGAACGCCAAGTGGCTGGAGCTGGACCGCCTCTACCATCCGTTCGTGAACTGGGACGGCCTGGATGAAACCGTGCGGGCACAGGGCTGGCACTACTACCACATCTTTCAGGTGCCGTTTTATTACATCGAGTACGCCATGTGTTATCTGGCCGCCGTCAGCATCTGGCGCGGCGCCCAGGCCGACCCTACTGCCGCGCTGGAACGCTACAAAGCCGCCCTGCGCCTGGGCAGCACCCGCCCGGTGCCGGAGCTGTACGCCGCCGCCGGGGCCGAGTTCCGCTTCGACGCAGAGTACATCGGCGGGCTGATGGACTTTCTGCGCGGGCAGCTGCGGGAAGAATGAAGGTGACAGGCACGAGACTTTGAGATAGATATGGGCTACGTCGCCCTGCGTGAGCTGGCACCGGGAGAAACGGTGGCCCGCACCCATGACTGCGGCCCGCTGCTGCTCGACTTTGATGCTCAGGGCAAGCTGATCGGGGCAGAGTTCTTCCAGTTCAGCCGGTGGCAAGCGGCGCTGGCCGAGGCCGAGGAACTGGGAGAGGGCTGAGGACAGGCGCCACGCTCCTATACTGCCCCCATGACCCCTACAACCCAGCACGCGCCCGCCGTGGTGACGTTTCGGCGCGGCGGCCTCCCTGAAAGCCGGCACGAGGTTCATCTGGCCGTGGTGGACCCGGCCGGGCGGGTGCTGGCGGCCTGCGGCGACCCTGCCTTGGTCACGTTTCCGCGCAGTGCCAGCAAGCCGGTGCAGGCGCTGCCGCTGGCCCTGGCCGCGCCGGACCTGCCGCCCGACGAACTGGCGATTGCCTGTGCCAGTCACGCCGGCACCCCTGTCCACCTGGCTGCCGTAGAGCGCTTGCTGGCCCGCAGCGGCAGCACGGTGGCCGACCTGCGCTGCGGCCCGCACCCGCCGTTCGACCCGCAGGCGGCCGCCGACCTGATTCGGCGCGGCGCGGTGCCCACCCCGCTGCATCACAACTGCTCGGGCAAGCACGCGGGGATGCTGCTGGCCTGCGTGCTGCACGGCTGGCCGCGTGAGGGCTACACCGAGCCGGGCCATCTCCTGCAGCGGCGCATTCTGGAACTGCACGCCGAGCTGGCGGGTGTGCCGTTGGCCGCTATCCATGCTGGCACCGATGGGTGTAGCGTGCCTGCGCTGGCCTTGCCGCTGCAGGGAGCGGCCCGCATGTTCGCCCGGCTGGCTGCCGCGCCGCAGGAGCGAAATGGGCCAGACGCCGCTCTAAGCCGCATCTTTGCCGCCATGACCGCGCATCCTGACCTGGTCGCCGGACCGGGCCGCCTGGACACCGAGCTGATGCCGCTGGTGCCCGGCCTGGTCGCCAAAATGGGCGCCGAAGCCTTTTACGGCCTGGGCCTGCGCGACTCGGCGCAGGGACCTGTGGGCACCGCGTTCAAGGTGCTGGACGGCGGCGAGCGGGCACGGCCTTACGTGGCGCTGGCAGTGCTGGAAGCGCTGGGTGTGCCGCCGACGCCGCAGCTGCGTGCTCTGGCCCCGCAGCAGCAGCGCAACTGGGCCGGGCGCGCGGTCGGTGAGGTGGCGGTAAAGCTGCCGCTGCACTGGGCACCGCCCCAGAGCCTCTAGACTGCGCCCCATGACCACAACACTGCAAGGACGAACCGTCGCCGTGACCGGAGCCAGCCGTGGCATCGGCCTGAGCATCGTGGAGCTGCTGGCCGCCGAGGGGGCGCAGGTGGTGGCCGGTGCGCGTGATATTGCCGGCGTGCCCGAGATGGCCGGTGTGCAGTTCATGACGCTGGACGTGACCGACGAAAGCAGCGTGCGGGCCTTCGCGGAGGCGGCCACCCAGGCTGGGGCCGACGCCCTGGTCAACAATGCCGGCGTGGGCAGCTTCATGCCGGTCGAGGAGATTACGCCGGCCGAATACCGCCGCATCATGGACACCAACGTGCTGGGCGTCATCCTGACCAGCGGCGCGTTTGTCCCGCACTTCCGCACGCTGCAGCGCAGCACGGTGGTCAACGTGACCAGCGACGTGAGCGCCCGCACCTTCGCGCGCGGTGGGCTGTACACCGCCAGCAAGTACGCCGCCCGCGCCATCACCCAGGCGCTGGCCTACGAGGGCCACGAGTACGGCCTGCGGGTCAGCGAAATTCGCTCCGGCAACGTGGACACCTTTTTCAACGACACCCAGCAGGGCACCCCCGAAAAGGCGGAGTGGCTGAAGCCCGAGGACATCGCGCAGGCGGTGCTGTACGCCCTGAGTGCGCCTGCACACGTGCGGATAGACGAAATCCTGCTGCACCCCACCTGGCAGCCGGTGGCCTTCTGAACGGCAGCTTTCAGCTATAGATGAAGCAGTACAGATGTGTTATGTTATTTACATAAGGAGGCAGCATGCTGCACATTGAATTCATCACCGACCTGGGGGCCAAAGTCACGGTGGACGTGGAGCGTCCCGAACAGGTGCTGGACGTTCAGCGCCACTACGGCCGCCTGGGCTGGACCTCGGGCGAGGTGCCGGCTGGGGGCTTCGTCTTCCCGCTGGACAACGAACCCGACTTCGACTGGGCGCTGATCGGCGCCCGCGCCTGGACCAACCCGGAAGGCGAGGTTATGATTCTGCACCGGGGCCATGCCTACCGCCGCCGCGAGCTGGAAGCGGTAGACAGCCGCAAGCTGAAACTGCCCAAAGCCGTCAAGTACAGCCGTGGTGCTAAGCCCACCGACCCCGAGCACCTGCGCGAAAAGGCCGACGGCGAAATCGAGTACGTGACCCTGGCCATTTTCCGTGGCGGCAAGCGCCAGGACCGCTTCGCCGTGCCGCAGGGCCAGACTGCCGCAAGCGGCGGGGCGCGTGAAGCCCGCCCGGCACAGGCGAACCAAGCGAACCAGGCGAACCGTGCGGCCGCTGCTCAGGCGAGTCAGCGCCCCGCCCCCCGCGCCGCCGCTGCTGCCCCCGCCGAGGACGACACTCCCTTCTAAGCCCCTTGCCGAGCAGCGTTGATACGGCGGCTCCCGCTCAGGGGGCCGCCGCTTTGGCACTCAGGCGCGTAGGCCACCAGAGATTGACCCTGGGGCTGACCGTGAATCTTCGCCAGCGGTCTTTTCCCGTCCGCTCCATCGCTGCGGCCTTCAGCGATTGCTGTCCTGTGCCCGCCACTCCCGCGCCAGCTGCCCCAGCTGCTGCGCCAGCCAGCGCACGCCCCGGCTGTCACTGTCGGCCAGGCGCGAGTGGCCTTCCAGCACCGAGTGGCCCACCGTCAGGCCCTGGCGTGAGCCGTCGGGGCGCACGTTGGGGGTGCGGTCCCAGAACACGTTCAGCGGGTAGTTGCCGCCCGGGTCGGGCACGTAGCCGCCCTGCACCGAGTGGACTTCCAGCCCGCGCTCCACATGCCAGGGCACCAGGTCCTTGGGGCCCAGCCGGCTGCGGCCTACCCACGGGGCGTCCGGCAGGGGCTGGCACGCCTGCGCGATGTCCGGCTGTCCGCGCACGGCAGGGGGCAGTTCCAGCAGGGCGGCGCGGTGGTCCAGATTCCACAGCTCACATACCCCGTCTATATCCAGCAGGGCGGCCACCGGCTGCTGCGGGAACTGCCGTACCAGCTGGTGCGTCCAGGGCACCCCGTGCGAGTGACCTACCAGCACCACGCGGGGCGGGTCGTCGCCCCACTCTTCGCGCAGCCGGGCGTAGTCGCGGCGCAGGGCCGGCCAGCCGCGCTGCCGGGGACTGACCCGCGCCGAGCCGTAGCTTTCCTGAGCGTTGGAGGTGTATCCGGCCACCTGTACGCTCAGGCCTGCGGCGGCCACGGCGTCGGCCAGGCGGTCCAGCGTGCCGCCGTGGGCCAGCAGGTCGTAATTGTCGCTGGGTGCGGCGCAGGGCGGGGCGCAGTGGCCCGACATCCCGAGAATCACCACGTCCGGCGCCGGCCCACCGAAGTTCAGCGCAGTGGTGCGGGCCGGCTGTACGTTCAGCGTCATGCAGCCGGTCAGCAGCGGGAGCAAGCAGGGCAGGAAGCGGCGCATCGGCCCGCACTATAGGCAGCAGTGCGCCGGCTGAATGTAGGGGTGCAGGGGCCCGGCCCCTTTGCTTTGTTGCTGCCCTGTGCTGCTAGCTCGTGCCTGCAGCTCAGTCCTGGGTGGAGGGCAGTTCCTGCAAGGTTTTCAGCTCGAAGGTGCGCTCGCGGCCGCCGTAGTGGAAGGCGGCCAGATAACCTGCCACCTGTCCACCGGCCCGCTCGGCCAGCCGGGCCAGTGCCGCGCCGGTTCCGCCGGACGCCACCACGTCCTGCACGATCAGCACCCGCTTGCCCTTCAGGCGGTCGGCGTGCCGGGCGTCCAGCCACAGCGTTTCGTTGACGCCCAGGCTCATGCTGGGCACGTCCTGAATCATGGGGTCCTGCATATAGGTGCGGCGCTTTTTGCGGACCACCACGTAGGGCAGCCCGGAGCGGTCGCTCAGCTCATGGACCAGCGGCAGGGCGTTGGTCACCACGGTCAGCATGATTTCGGCCTGGGGGTCCAGCAGCGGCAGCATCGCTTCCGCCGCCGCCTTGGTGAATTCGCTGTCGCCCAGGAATTCCACCAGGGGTACGCGCTTGACTGCCCCGACCTGCACGGTGGGCAGCTCACGGGTCACGGAACCGACAGTTACGGTGATGGGGTGCATGTCCGCAGTCTAAGGCACCGGGGGAGAAGGCGGAGGGCAGAGAGCAAAGGGCCAAAGTAGAGAGGTCACAGGCGACGGAGCATGCCCGTCGCCTGTGACCTTGACCCTGTGCCTTGACCCTGCGGCGTGGCCTTACAGGTCGGCGCCCAGTTCGCGGGCGGCGGTCTGAAGGGCGGTGGCACGGTCCACCTGTTCCCAGGGGAACTCGGGGCGGCCGAAGTGACCGTAGGCCGCCGTCTGCGCGTAGATGGGCCGCTGCAGGTCCAGCTGGCGGATGATCGCCTGCGGACGGGCGTCGAACTGCTGCCACACCAGCTCGGTCAGCTGGTCGTTGGGCAGCAGGCCGGTGCCGTAGGTGTCGATCCGCAGGCTGACCGGGTGCGCCCGGCCGATGGCGTAGGCGATTTCCACCAAGGCGCGGCGGGCCAGGCCAGCCGCCACGATGTTCTTGGCGATGTAGCGGGCGTAGTAGGCGGCCGAGCGGTCCACCTTGGTGGGGTCCTTGCCGCTGAACGCTCCGCCGCCGTGTGGCACCGCGCCGCCGTAGGTGTCTACGATGATCTTGCGGCCGGTCAGGCCGGTGTCGCCGTGTGGGCCGCCGATGACGAACTTGCCGCTGGGATTGATAAAGAACTTGGTCTCTGCCCGCAGGTACTCGGCGGGAATCACGTGGCGGATCACCAGCCGCTCCAGGTCGGCGCGCAGCTGCTCGTTGGTGATGTCCTCGTCGTGCTGGGCACTGATGACCACGGTATCTACCCAGGTTTCGGTGGCGTCGTGCGGTTCGCCGTCGCGCTCCACCGTGACCTGCGCCTTGGCGTCGGGGCGCAGGTAGGGCAGTTCGCCGCTGCGGCGCAGCTCGGCCAGCCGGCGGGTCAGCCCATGCGCCAGGCTGATAGGCAGGGGCATCAGCTCGGGGGTTTCGTCGGTGGCGTAGCCGAACATCAGGCCCTGGTCGCCCGCTCCGATTTGCGACTCGGCATGTTCGGGCTTCCCGCGCTCTTCTTCGGACATCTCGCGCCACTCTTCGGAGTGGTCCACCCCGCCGGCGATTTCGGGGCTCTGCTCATGAATGGCCACCAGCACGGCGCTGTATTCGGCGTCGAACCCGTACACGGCGCGGGTGTAGCCTACACGCTGCACCGCTTCGCGCACGGTGCGCTGAATATCCACGTGGGCGACTTCGGCCCGCACCTCACCGGCCACCACGGCCATGCCGGTGGTCACCAGCGTTTCGACCGCCACGCGGGAGGTCGGCTCCTGGCGCAGGAACTCGTCCAGGATAGAGTCGGAAATAAAGTCGGCCAGCTTGTCCGGGTGCCCCTCGGACACCGATTCAGAGGTATAGAATTTGCGCATCTTGACTCCTTGGCGGCCGGGGCGGTATGCCGCAGCGCGGCAGCCCAGTGAAGGGGCCGCAGCGGGTTGGTCCTGGCCGCTCGCTGCAGCCCTGGGGCCGCAGCACACGCCAGGCAGCTTAGCTCAGATGCTGAACTTTCGCCGGGGGAAAAGCCCACTGTTGCGGCCCTCAGGCGAAATCGCCCCTATACTCAGCCCAATGTCCCTTGCCGAAGTAGAGCAGGCTGTCAGCAGTATTCAGATGTGGCTGGACGACCCGCCCGGCGAAGCTGTGGTGCGTCAGTGCGTTGTGCTGCGGCTCTTGCAGGCGGCTGGGTTCGATATCTGGAACCCGGCCGAGGTGGTGCCTGAAGAAACCAATGCCACTGGAAGCCGCGCTGACTTCCTGATTCGGCGGGGTGAAGGCAAATTCGCGCTGGAAATCAAGGGGATGGGCGTGACGGTCGGCCCCAAGGAATACCAGCAGGCTGCCACCTACGCGGTCAATGAAGGCAGCCGCTGGGCCATCGTGACCAACGGGCGGGTATGGGTGGTGATTGATGAGCACCTGCCAGGTAAATGGGAAGACCGGGTGGCCCTGAAGGTAGAGATGGGTCAGGGAGACAGCTTTGCCACTGACTTTTTCAGCCTGCTGAATGCCGAGGTTTGGGCTGCCAACGCCTTTGCAGACGCTGTAGAGACTGTTCGCTTGCGCCAGCAGCAGCGCCGCGACGAGGCCCGCATTCGCCGTGAGAAGCGCCCGGTGGTCGAGCAGACTCAGGCTGAGTTTGAGATAGCCACCTTCGGGAAGGCTGCCGAAGCCGCTGTGAAAATGGGACGGATTACTGAAGGTGAGCGGGATGTGCTACTTGGGGTTGAGCGAGCAGTTGACGAGCAAGAGATCGAACTTAGCTATGCGATAGCTGGGGCAAGCGCCAGGGTGATCTATCATCGCAAAGCAGGTACTTGGACTATCAAGGCGGGCAGCACTGCGGCCAATCGCCTTATGGCAGATGGAACCACCGTCCAGGGTGTTGGGAAGCGCCGTAAAAATTTTCTGGCAAAGGGTATTTTGCGAGAGATCAGTCCCAAATTATTGGAATACGTTCAGGACTGTGTGTATTCCAGTGCCAGTCTGGCCGCTGCGGATATTGCAGGCGCATCCCGCAACGGTTGGGACGTTTGGAAAGATGCCGAAGGTCGCCCCGCGCAGCACTACCGGCCCAAATGAATCCCCGCCAACTCTCCAAGCGCCTCGCCTACCTGCTGCGCCATGCCCCGCACGAAGCGGGCCTGACCCTGGCACGCGGCGGCTGGGTGCCACTTGCGCCGCTGCTGGCCCACCTGCGCGTGACCCGCGGGCAGGTGGAGCGCGTGGTGCGTGAGGATGAAAAAGGCCGCTTCGGCCTGAGCGAAGGCGGCGATAAGATTCGCGCCACCCAGGGCCACAGCGTGCCGGTGGACCTGGGGCTGGAACCGCAGGTGCCGCCTGCCACGCTGTACCACGGCAGTCACCAGGGGGCGCGGGTAGGCATTACCCGGCACGGCCTGAAGGCCATGAGCCGCCACCACGTTCACCTCTCGGCCGATACGGACACGGCCCTCAAGGTGGGCCTGCGCCGGGGCTGGCCGCTGCTGTTCGCGGTGGACGCAGCCCGCTTGCACGCGGACGGATTCACCTTTTACCGCTCCGAAAACGGTGTCTGGCTGGTGGACGCCGTGCCGCCGGCGTACCTGAGCGAGTTGCCCACGCCCGGGCAAAGTGGGCGCCGCTGACCATCTGTCATGGGGCAGAGGGGGTAACATGCGGGGGACGTTCTGCTGCCCAGGAGCCGGAGAGACAACCGGCGCGCTACGGGCAGCAGAACGCGAAACCTCTTTCGGGGCGGGGTGAGATTCCCCACCGGCGGTGTTCGCTGCGGGCTGGCAGGCCGCCCTGCCAGCCCTGAGCGGAGCGAATAACAGTCACGTCCTGCGCGTGTTCTGACTTGCGCTCCACTGAGCAGCCTCAGCCCGCGAAGCCTGCCGACTTTTCCATAACCGGGCAGGCCCGACCCAGTGCGAGTCTGGGGCCGACAGTGAAAGGGCCGGTTGCGGCCCCGCAGTCTGGATGGGAGAAAGGGGAAACGCACAGTCCGCCAGACCCCGGCGGGCGGCGTTGCCAATGCCGAAGACAACTTTGAATGACCCCCCTGGAAGCGATGAGGACTTCATGGCCCAGGCCCTGGCCGAAGCGGCGCGGGGCCTGGGGCGCACCAGCCCCAACCCCCCGGTGGGCTGCGTGCTGGTGCAGCCGAACGGAAGTGGCGGCGAGGTCGTAGGGCGGGGGTTTCACCCCAGGGCCGGCGAACCTCACGCTGAGGTCTTTGCCCTCAGGGAGGCCGGCGAACGGGCGCGGGGAGCGACCGCCTACGTGACGCTGGAGCCGTGCAGTCACTTTGGCCGCACGCCGCCCTGTGCCGACGCCCTGATGGCCGCCGGCGTGGCCCGTGTGGTGGTGGCCGCCGGCGACCCCAACCCCCAGGTGAACGGGCGCGGGCTGGAGCGGCTGCGTGCGGCGGGTATCGCCGTGCAGACGGGCGTGCTGGAAGCGCAGGCGGTGCGCCAGCAGGCCGGGTTCCGTGCCCGGATGTTGCTGGGCCGGCCCTTTGTTATCTACAAGTACGCCATGACGCTGGACGGCAAGGTGGCCGCGCTCGAAGAAGGTGGCGGGAGCGAAGCCAACGGCGCCGTCACCGGCCCGGAAGCCCGCGCCCGTGTGATGGGCTGGCGCAATGAAGCCGACGCTATCGCGGTAGGCGTAGACACCCTTCTGACCGACGACCCGCAGCTCACCACGCGGGGCGTTGTGGGCGGCCGCGACCCCCGGCCGGTCATCTTCGACCGGCAGGGCCGCACGCCGCCCACGGCCCGCGCCCTGCGCCCTGGCGCTGTCGTCGTGACCGCGCCAGGGGCAGAGGCTCCGGCTCTGGCGGACGCGGGAGCCGTGCTGCTGCCGGCTGCCACCCTGGAAGAAGCCCTGCGCGGCCTGCATGACCTAGGGGTGTCCACCCTGCTGTTGGAAGGCGGCCCCACGCTGGCTTCGGCCTTTGCAGAGTCGGACCTGATAGACGAGGTCCGTGCCTTTATCGCGCCCAAGCTGCTGGGTGCCGGCCTCTCGCCGCTGGCCGGACCGCTGCGCCGGATGAACGCCGCTGGAATGCTGGACATGTATGCGCTGGAGCAGCTCGGGGCCGACATCCTGGTGTCCGCTTCCGTTCGCCGCGTGGCTGCCGAGCCCACGCCTTCTCCACGCACCGGAGGTGCCTGATGTTTACCGGAATCATTTCCCAGGTGGGCCGCGTCGCCCACTCCGAACAGAAAAACGGCGGGGTAAGCCTCCGCATCGCGCCGGCCGAGCTGTGGCCGGACCTGGAACTGGGCGAGAGTATCGCCTGCAACGGCACCTGCCTGACCGTCACCGACTGGGACGACACCACCTTCGGGGTGGACCTCAGTCAGGAAACCCTTGCCAAGACGGCTCCCCACTGGAACGCCGGGGACCTCCTGAACCTGGAGCGGGCCATGCGTGCTGGCGACCGCTTCGGCGGGCACATCGTGAGCGGGCACGTGGACGGCGTGGGCGAAATCGTGTCGGTCAGCCCGGCTGAAGGGGCTTACGTGATGGTGGTCCGTGCCCCTGACTTCCTGGCCCCGTACCTGATGCCCAAGGGCAGCATCACCGTAGACGGAGTGAGCCTGACCATCGTGGACAGCGGCGGGCCTGCGGGCAGCCGGCCCGACCTGGCCGAGAACGAATTTACCCTGTGGCTGGTGCCGCACACGCTGGAAGTGACCACCCTGCACGCCTGGGCACCGGGCCGGCCCGTGAACCTGGAAGCCGACCAGATGGCGAAGTACTTGGACCGCCTGCTGGCTTTCCGTGAGGGGCGCCGCAGCGTCGCCCCGGCCTCTAACCTCTCATCCCTTCAGGAGAACCTCTGATGACCCAGCTCGCTTCTATTCCCGAACTGCTTGAAGAACTGCGTGCCGGCCGCCCCATCGTGGTGGTGGACGACGAAAACCGCGAGAACGAGGGCGACCTGCTGATGCCGGCAGCCACGGCCACGCCCCACTGGGTCAACTTCATGGCCCGCGAGGGGCGCGGCCTGATTTGCGTGACCCTGACCGGCGACCGTGCCGAACGCCTGCGCCTGCACCCGATGGTGGACAGCAGCACCGACCCCAACGGCACCGCTTTCACTGTCAGTGTGGACCACCGCACCAACTCCACCGGCATTTCAGCCTTTGACCGCTCGGCCACCATTGCCGCCTTGCTGGCCGAGGACTCGCAGCCGGCCGATTTCCGCCGCCCGGGACACATTTTTCCGCTGGTGGCCCGCCCCGGCGGCGTGCTGCGCCGCGCCGGGCACACCGAAGCGGCCTGCGACTTTGCGCGGCTGGCGGGATTTGCGCCGGTGGGTGTGATTTGCGAAATCATGGGCGACGACGGCGAAATGTCGCGGCTGCCCGACCTGCTTGCTTTTGCCGAGCGCCACGAGCTGAAGGTGGGCAGCATTGAGGCACTGATTGCCTACCGCATGGAGCACGACCCCTTTATGCAGATTGAGGGCGAAGCTCGCCTGCCGACCGAGCACGGCGAGTTCCGTATCGTGGGCTTCCGCGACAGCCTCAGCGGGGCCGAGCATGTGGCGCTGGTGATGGGCGAGGTGGGCGGTCAGCAGGCCGGCCAGCCGCTGCTGGTGCGGGTCCACTCCGAGTGCCTGACCGGCGACGCCTTCCACTCGCTGCGCTGCGACTGCGGCCCGCAGCTGAACGCGGCGATGCGGGCGATTGCCGCCGAAGGCCGGGGCGCCATCATCTATTTGCGGCAGGAGGGCCGGGGCATCGGCCTGCTGAACAAGATTCGGGCTTACGCCCTGCAGGACCAGGGGGCCGACACCGTCGAGGCCAACTTGAAGCTCGGCTTTCCCGCCGACGCCCGCGACTTCGGTATCGGGGCGCAGATGCTGCACCTGCTGGGCGCCCAGCGGCTGCGCGTGATGACCAACAACCCCATGAAGCTGCATTCGCTGAGCGGCTTCGGGCTGGAAGTGACCGAGCGGGTGCCGCTGCACGTGGGCGAGGCCCCCGAAAACGCCGGCTACCGCCAGACCAAGCGCGAGAAAATGGGGCACTTGGACTGAAGGCAAGGGCCCCGCGCCAGACATTCTGCAGCGGGGCCTTCCGGTGGGGGGAACGGTACCTGTTACAGCACCGTATCCGACCCGCTCCACTGCCCGGCGCTGCGCTTGCCTTCGCGCTCAGCGTGGCGCTTTTCCAGGTAGGCCACGACGGCGTCGGCCACGTCCACGCCGCTGCTGCCCTCGATACCTTCCAGGCCCGGCGAGGAATTGACTTCCATGACCACCGGGCCGTTTTTGCTGCGCAGCAGGTCCACGCCGGCCACGTCCAGGCCCATCACGCGGGCAGCGTTCACGGCGGTCTGGGCTTCTTCCTCGCTGATATCCACCGGCAGTGCCCGGCCGCCCCGGTGCAGGTTGGAGCGGAACTCGCCCTCGGCAGCTTTACGCATCATGCTGGCGACCACCTCGCCGCCCACCACCAGGGCGCGGATATCCTCGCCGTCCGCCTCCTTCACGAATTCCTGCACCAGAATGTTGGCGTCCAGCTGCCGAAAGGCACTAATAACCGATTCGCCGGCCTTGCGGGTTTCGGCCAGCACCACGCCGCTGCCCTGGGTGCCCTCAATCAGCTTGACCACCAGCGGTGCGCCCCCCACGATGTCTATCAGGCCGTCAATGTCCTTGGTGGAGTGCGCGAAGCTGGTCACCGGCAGGCCGATGCCCTCGCGGGCCAGCAGCTGCAGGCTGCGCAGCTTGTCGCGTGAGCGGATGATGCTGACCGAGCCGTTCAGGGTCAGGGTGTGCATGGTTTCGAACTGCCGCACCACCGCGCCGCCGTAAAAGGTGTAGCTGGCCCCGATACGGGGAATCACTGCATCAAAATTCAGCTCCTCGCCGGCATAAATCACTTTGGGATGGCGGGAGGTGATGTTCATGTAGCAGCGCAGGTAATCCACCACCCGCACCTCGTGCCCCCGCTTGGCAGCTGCCTCGGCGAGGCGGCGGGTGGAGTAGAGTTCGGGGCCACGGGACAGAATTCCGATGTTCATGCTTGTTCCTTGGGGGGCTGGAAGGAGGACGGAAGGGAAAGGTAGGTGCGTGACACGTCCACCACGGCGCGGCCGGCGATGGCCTCGCGCCCCAGCAGCATGGGAAAGCGCATGTTCTCGCGGCCGGTCAGCGTGATTTCAATCGGCCAGCGCTGCCCGAACAGTTCCAGGTTGGTGCGGATCACGGGCCGCCGCTCGCTTTCGCCGTTGGAACTGGTCACGCGGCGGTAGTCCAGCAGCGGAGCCTGCACCTGCCGGGGCGGGGGTGGCTCGTGCTGCGTGAGTGGCCCTGGCCAGGGCAGCAGCAGGGTAAAGCGCACCCAGCGCTGACCGCCCAGCTCGAATTCCTCGCAGTGCTCGGCGTGCAGGGCCGAGGTCTTGGCGCCGGTATCCACCTTGACCCGCACCCGGGATACGCCCAGGTCGGGCAGGGTCACCCATTCTTTCCAGCCCAGGACATGCAGCGCATGGGTGGGGCGTGAAGCAATGGACATGAGGGGCATTGTACGCTGCGGCGGGTAGGCGGAGCGTCAGCTTTCGCCCGTGCTGCATGTGGGCACCGGGCGCCGTGCGGCCACCCCATTCAGGACCACGCTGCCCAGCACCAGCGCGGCGCCGACCAGCTGCACAGGAGTCAGCCAGGTGTGCAGGAACAGCATGTCCAGCAGTACGGCAGTCAGCGGGCTGAGGGGGGCCAGCAGGCCCACTTGCTGCACGGGCAGGCGGTTCAGCCCGCGTTGCCACAGCAGGGCCGCCAGCGCGGTGCCCACCAGGGTCATAAAGGTGAGCGCACCCCAGCCGGCCAGGTCTACGCCGGCCAGCGCCGGAGCCGCCGGCAGTGCGAAAGGCAGCAGCAGTGCCCCGCCCAGCGTCAGCTCCCAGGCCACTTGGTCCAGCGGGCGGGCGCCGGGGGGCGGTCCCCAGCGGCCAAACAGCACCGTGCCCAGCGCATTGACCAGCGCGAAGCCCAGCGCCAGCGCCAGCCCCAGCGCACTGAGGCGCTCGCCCCCGCTCAGGCTGATCAGCGCCACGCCGGCCAGCCCAGCGCCGGCCAGCGTCAGGTTCAGCCGGGTGGGCGCCTGCCCCAGCAGCGGCCAGGCCAGCAGCACCACCAGCATGGCGCTGCTGGCCCCCACGGTGGCTGCTACCCCGCCGGGCAGGTGCAGCGCTGCGCCGTACAGCAGCACGAAAAACAGGGCCTGGCGCAGCACGGCCAGCACGGCGACGCGGCCCCACCAGCCGTGCGGAGGCAAGCGGCGCGATAAGGCCAGCAGCACAAGCCCGGCCGGCAGGATACGGAGCGTGCCCAGCAGCAGCGCGGGCAGCTCGCTGACAAAAGTGGTGGTGAGCAGGTAGGTGGTGCCCCAAATCAGCGGTGCCAGGGCTGTCAGGAGCAGGTCGCGGTTCATGGAAGGGATTATGCGCCGTGCTGTGTGTAATTAGGCAGTCACACGCCGCGCTACAGTGAAGCTATGTTCCGGCTGGTGCTGGTGAACTTGGTGCTCGGTTGCTTGCTGGGCGCTGCCTTCCTGGCGACCCAGTCGGAGCCTGTGGAGCGCACGCAGCGCATCTGGGCGCAGGCCGGCACGGCGTTTGCGGCCCCCACGCCGCAGCCAGTGCAGTTCCCGAATCTGCCACTTCCTGCGGAGTATCTGCGGGAGCATTGCCGCGAATGCTTAGAAGCTCCAGCGTTTGCAGGCTCCAGCTACTCACATGAGGAACGGCAGCTCACCATCTATACCAATACCCGCGACCCACAGCAGCAACAGGCGGCTTACCGGGCAGCGCTGCGGTTCCGTGGCAAGGAATGGCAAGCTCAGGGCATGAACCTGGAGCGTCCGCATTTCGAGGTCAGGAAGTACAGTGCACTGCAATGGTTACAGGTGCGCTATCTGGCAACCCAGATACCAGGGTGGCTGGAAGGGACGGAAACTGGGGCCGGGTCATACGGTGAAGTGCAAGTGCCGCTCAAACAGTCGGCCAGCATCCCACAGGCCCGCGCCTTTGTGCGGAGCTACGGGGTCCCGGATGAGCTGGTGGGATTTGTCCAGGGAAAAGGGCTTTCTTCCCCGGAGTATTCACATCCGATGGTGGAAGCCGAAATTATTGCGCCCCGCCTCGTGGAGCAGGGCGAACGGATGCCGATTCGTCTGAGGCTGCTGTTTGAACGCTCCTTGCCCTTCTGTTTTCCGACTCCGGTGCCGCCCTGGCGTGTGGTGCGTCTGGATACCGAAGAGGTGGTGCGCCTGCGCGCAGAAACGGTCAGCGAAACCTACAGATGCTCTGCGTTCTTTGACCCGCCCCCCACACCTCCCGGCGAGTACCTGCTTCCAGAGAGCGGGCCTCTCCTATGGGACATGCGGGCAGATGACGGCCAACCTCTGGCTCCGGGGCGTTACGTGCTGCAAATGGAAGCACACTACGCGCGGCCCGCCGATTTCCTCTTTGAAGTCGTCGGGCCCGGCGGCAAGACACCGCTCAAGCGGGCGCAGTCGCTCTGGCACAGCTGGTTGTACTAGAGTGTTCGTTCTAAATACACCCTTCCCAGTCATGTGTAGCGAGTGACAAGACGGCAGAATGTCTGGCGCAGGCTTCCGGCTCCGGCGTTGTCAGAGCCGGAGCCTCTATCACAGCATGCTCAGTTCGCTGCCTTCCAGGTGCTTCAGGTGCCCCGGCAGGCCCTCATCGGCGTCCTGAAACACCTGCTCGGCCTTGTAGCTGGAGCGGCTCAGCGGACTGGCGACCACTTCGAGGAAGCCCAGGCCCAGGCCCTCGTCGCGGATTTCGTTGAACTCGGCGGGGGAGATATAGCGCTCCACCGGCAGGTGGTGCTGGGTGGGGCGCAGGTACTGCCCGAACGTCACCACGTCCACGCCCGCTGAGCGCAGGTCTTTCATCGCCTGGGTCACTTCTTCCCGTGTCTCGCCCAGGCCCAGCATGATGGAAGTCTTGGTGACCACGTCGGGGCGGTAAGCCTTGGCATGACGCAGCACCTCGATGGTCTGCCAGTAGCCGGCGCGGCGGTCACGCACCGGGTGGGTCAGGCGCTCCACCGTTTCCAGGTTCTGGGCGTAGGTGTCCACGCCGCTGTCCAGCACCAGCTCCACGCAGGCCTTGTTGCCGCCGAAGTCGGGGGTCAGGCTTTCCACGCGGGTGCCGGGGTTGGCCCGCTTGATCGCCGTGACCGTCTTGGCAAAGTGGTAAGCGCCGCCGTCGGGCAGGTCGTCGCGGTCCACCGAGGTCAGGACCACATACTTCAGGCCCATCAGCTGCACGCTCTCGGCCACCTTTTGCGGTTCTTCCAGGTCCAGCAGGCCGCGTGGGTTGCCGGTGTCCACCGCGCAGAACCGGCAGGCGCGGGTGCAGATGTGGCCCATCAGCATAAAGGTGGCGGTGCCCCGGCTCCAGCACTCCCCGATGTTGGGGCACATGGCTTCTTCGCACACGGTGTGCAGGCCATGCTCTTTCACGATGGAGCGCACTTCGCCGTATACCCCGCCCGAGGGCAGGCGCACTTTCAGCCACTCGGGCTTCTTGTCGCGGGTCTTGACGCTGTCTTTGCGGTAGATGCCGTTCTTGATGAAGGTGGGTTCCTTCTGCTGTGGGCCAGTCTGCTGTGAGCTGGTGTGCTGTGGACTGGTCTGCTGGGAATTGGCCGAGTGGTCAGGCTGGGTCATTGCGCGGACTCCTTTTGAGAAAGCTCCGGGGAGGAAAGTTCGGGAGGCAGGGAAGGGCGGGGCAGGCTGAAATCGTAGTCCCGGAAGGCGGCGCCGAACGCACGGGCCAGCGCGGCTTTGGCTGCGTCCATCTTGGCGCTGCGGCCCAGGCCGCGCAAGTCGTACTCGCGCTGCACGCTGGTCATCTGGGTGTCCTGCAACCCGCACGGCACAATCAGGTCAAAGTGGTGCAGGTTGGTCGCCACGTTCAGCCCGATACCATGCAGGGCCACATGCTGCTTGACCGCCACGCCGATGCTGGCAATTTTCTGGTCGCGGGTCAGACCGTTCACATCACGCGGCGACACGTACACGCCCGCGTAGCCGGGATTGGGGCGGGCGTCATCCAGGCCCAGCTCGGCCAGCGCTCCCACGGTCGCCGCTTCCAGCAGCCGCAGAAAATCGCGCACCCGCCGCCCCACCGGGAAAATGGCGTAGGCCACCAGCTGTCCGGGGCCGTGGTAGGTCACGTCGCCGCCGCGCTCGACCTCCAGCACCTCGATGCCTTGCCCGGTCAGATACTCGCGGGTCACCACAATGTTCTCGCCCTCGCGGGCCTTGCGGCCCAGGGTCAGTACCGGCGGATGTTCCACCAGCAGCAGGGTCGGTGTGCCGCCGGCCGCCACCTGAGCGTGGCACCGGTGCTGCACGTCCCAGGCCTGGCGGTAGGGCATCACGCCCAGGTCCAGCACGCCGAACGGCTGGCCCATAGCCGGCGGCGGTAAGGTCGCAGAAGTCAGGGTCACGTCAGGCATTGTAGGGCCGGGCCGGGGCCGCGTTGGTGGCGCTGTCCAGCTTGGCTGACAGCTTGGGATGGTGAATATGTACAGACTGATGCGTAAGCCATTTGGCCGAAGTGTGCCTTCCGGCCCGGCCTTAGCCTGAGGCAGGGCACCTACACGCCCCTGATGGCACGGCCTTACACGTTCGGAGGTTTGGCGCTGGCCCCACGCTGTTGCTCCTTTACGGTGGTCCTGGCTGCGTGAATTATTTGCGTCCAGTGGCGGATTTGTTGCCCGAATGGCACTGTATTTTGCCTGACCCACGCGCTGTAGGTGGTAGCAGTGGGGAGCCGCAGGGAGTCATGGGTGAACTGGCGGACCTGGAAAGTCTCCGCGAAAGTCTGGGGTTGCGAAGCTGGAGTGTCCTTGGTCACTCCTGGGGCGCGGACCTGGGGCTGGCCTATGCCCTTGAGTATCCCGGGTGCGTACAGCGGCTGGTCTGCCTTGCTGGGACAGGCAGGCACAACGACCGCGACTGGAGCGCGGCGTATCAAGCCAGCAAACACTTGGAAGCCGAGTTTCGTGTGGAATGGAACGGAGCCGTTGGGCAGGCTCTTCTCACGGATTGGCGGCAGTACGTCAAGCAACCTACGCTTCTGGGACGATTGGCTCGCTTGAAGGTTTCAGTGACCTTCCTGCACATGGAGCGCGATATCCGTCCGCCCTGGTTCGTGCGGCAATTGGCCGAACTGCTTCCAGAGGGCCGCTTTGCTGAACTGCCAGGAGCGGGGCATTATGCCTGGCTGACGCACGGGCCGCAGCTACAAGAGGCGCTTGCCTGCGCCCTAACGCCCGGAGCATGTCCGCACTGCTCCCCCACTTCCCCTTGAGCCCGCTCCCCGCGCCGCGTATAGTAGGAAGGTCTGCCCCATCTATATGGGTGCGTTCCGTCAAGAATGTCTCGGCCCGCCGCCGCCGCCCCGCGCTGCCCGGCAGGTACACCCCAAATCCCACACCAGAGACAGTCCGCTGACCCCAAGAGGAGTTCTTATGACCAAAGTGAACCGTGGCGACATCCTGCGCGCCGTCGAGCAGCCCCACATCCGCCAGGGCCTCCCTGACTTTCAGCCCGGCGACACCGTGCGCGTCACCACCAAGGTGGTGGAAGGCAACCGTACCCGTAACCAGGCCTTCGACGGCGTCGTGATTGCCATCAACGGCTCGGGCAGCCGCAAGAGCTTTACCGTCCGCAAGATTTCTTTCGGTGAAGGTGTGGAGCGCGTGTTTCCCTTTTCCAGCCCCCGCCTGGACTCCATTCAGGTGCTGGAGCGCGGTAAAGTGCGCCGCGCCAAGCTGTACTACCTGCGTGAACTGCGCGGTAAGGCCGCCCGCATCAAGTCTGACCGCAGCCGCGTGATGAAGGACGCCGAAGTGGCCAAGGTGGAGCGCGAGAAGGCCGACGCTGCCGCCGTGGAAGCCAAGGCCCAGGCAGAAGCCCAGGCTGCTGCCGAAGCGGCCCAGGCCGAGCAGGCCAACGCCACCGACGCCCAGGCTGCCGAAGCCGCTCCCGGTGAAGCCGGCGCGGAAGGCACCACCGAACAGGCCTAAGCTTTTTCGCCTGACAGGCCCGTCCTCCTGGTGGGGGCGGGCTTTTTTTGGGCTCTGGCCGCTCAGCCGCGGACATTCGGCCCCCTGGACTACTCTTGGGCCGCGCCGCCCCGTAGACTCCTGCTCATGCGTGGTTTTCAGCTTGTTTCCGCTCAGTACCGCCAGCACCCGGACGCCCAGATTCCGCTGCCCCGGCGCGGCACCCGGCACTCGGCCGGCTACGATTTCGTGACGCCTGCGGCGTTCACCGTGGCCCCCGGCGAGATGGTGCGGGTCGCGACCGATGTGAAGGCGTACATGGGACCCGGCGAGGTGCTGCAGCTGTACGTGCGCTCCAGCGCCGGCCTGCGGGGGCTGGTGCTCGCCAACACGGTGGGCATCGTGGACGCCGACTATTACGGCAACCCGGACAACGACGGCAACATCATCCTGGCGCTGCGCAACCTGGGCGCGGAGCCGTTCACGGCCCAGGCCGGCGACCGCGTCGCGCAGGGAGTGTTCGTGCCCTACCTGCTGGCCGACGGCGACGACGACCTGGAGGGGGGAGAGGTGCGGACCGGCGGCTACGGTCATACGGGCCGCTGACGCGGTGCTCTTGCGGCCGGCCTAGACTGGGACCCATGAAGTCTGAACGTACGCGGCCAGTCCGTCTCCCCCTGCTGCTGGCTTTCGACCTGGACGGCACGCTGGTGCCGGAGCTGGGGGGCGAAGTTCCGGCAGACACGGCCCAGGCGCTGCGGCGGCTGCACCGGCTGGGCGTGCAGTTGGCCGTGATTACTGGGCGCGACCTGGTGCCGCCCGCCATTGCCGGGGCTGCGCCGTTCGCGGCCCTGGCCTCGCAGAATGGGGGCCGGGTGGAAATCGGCGGGCAGCTGCACAGCTCGTCACAGTTCACCGGCGCCGAGCTGGAAGCCATTTTGGCCCACGAACTGGACGGTGCCCGCCTGATTCTGTATTCGGAAGGCCTACTGTATCTGGATTTGCCCGCAGGCGAGCAGTTGCCCGACTGGATCGTCACGCGGGGGCACCGGCCACTGGCAGAGGCCCGGGGCCGCGCCATTGAAAAGGTGGGATTTTTTCACCCCGGTGTGGCGGGTCATGCCGAGCGGCTGCGGGCCACTCAGCCGCAGCTGGTGCTGACCGGCGCACAGCCGCCCTACGAGCAGTACCTCACCGTGACGCCGCGGGGCGCGCACAAGGGCGCGGCCCTGAGCCTGCTGGCCGAGGCGCTGGACATCCCGCTGGAGCGCACCATCGTCTTCGGTGACACCGACAATGACATCGCCATGTTCGAGGTGGCCGGCTACGCGGTGCAGTCAGGTGACCTGCCGCTGCTGGCCCAGCATGCCGACGAGCAGATCAGCGGTCCGCAGGCACTGGCGGACTGGCTCTGTGCGCTGGCGGACAGTCTGGAAGCCCACGACCCGGAAGCACAGGGTCCGGAAGCACAGAGCCCAGAGGTGCCGACTCCGGAAGTGCAGGGCGCGGAGGTGCAGGCGTGACCCGGCCCGGACCGAGAAGGCTCAGGCCGCAGGGCCTGCCGCTGCTGCTGGCCTTCGACTTCGACGGCACCCTGGTGCCCGACGGCCGCCCAGAATTGCCTGCCGACCTGCCTGCGGTGCTGCGCCGCCTCAGCGAACAGGGCGTGCGGCTGGCGGCCATCACCGGGCGCGACGTGCTGCCCCCGGGCATCGAGGACGCGGTGCCCTTTGACGGCGTTGCTACCCAAAACGGCGGCCACGTGGAGGTGGGCGGCGCGGTCAAGCAGGCCCTGTACTTCAGCGACGAGGAGCTGGAGGCGGTGCTGGCCCACAGCATGCAGGGCGTGCGCCTGATGATGTTCAGCGGCGGGCAGATGTACGTGGACCTGCCGGAAGGTCAGGTGCCCACCACCCAGCAGCTGGCCCGCAACCCCAGGCCCGTGGCCGAGATTCCACGCGGCCGGGTCCAGAAAGTGAACTTTTTCCACGAGGGTGTGGCGGGGCACGCCGCGCACCTGCGCGGGCACCCGGCCGGCTTTACCGTGACCGGGGCGCAGCCGCCCTATACCCAGATGATGACCGTGACTCCCAAGGGCGCGCACAAGGGCGCGGGCATAGAGTTGCTGGCCCGCGAACTGGGGGTGCCGCTCTCCCGCACCATCGTCTTTGGCGACAGCGACAACGACCTGGCCATGTTCGGGGTGGCCGGCTACGCGGTGCAGGTGGGCGACCTGCCACTGCTGGCCGAGCATGCCGACGAGAGGATAGAGAGGCCGGAAGTGCTGGGGGCGTGGTTGGAGGGGTTGAGGGTCTGAAAGTCTAAGGGTCTGAGGGTCTAAGAAATACTTTATGCCCTTACACCCAACCAAAAAAACCCCGCCCAGCGGGCGGGATTTCTTTTTCCAGCGTAAGGAAATCTTAGCGCTTGGAGAACTGGGGAGCGCGGCGGGCCTTTTTCAGGCCGTACTTCTTGCGCTCGACTTCGCGGGCGTCGCGGGTCAGCAGGCCGTGGGGCTTGAGCGCAGTGCGGAAGTCGGGGTTGCTCTGCACCAGAGCGCGGGCGATGCCCAGCTTGATGGCGTCGATCTGGCCGCTGGGGCCGCCGCCGCGCACGGTGATCACGGTGTCGTAGCGGCCGGCGGTGCCGGTTTCCTTGAAGCCTTGCAGCGCCTGGAACGCACGCAGCACGCCCTGGAAGTAGCTCTGGAAATCCTTACCGTTCACGGTGATTTTGCCTTCGCCGGGGCGCAGGAACACGCGGGCCACGGCGGACTTACGGCGGCCAGTGCCGTAGAACTGTTCATTAGCGGGCATGTTGAACCTCGATAACCTGGGGTTGTTGGGGGGCGTGGGGGTGCTTGTCGCCGGCGTAGACCTTCAGGCGGCTGTGCATGGCGCGGCCCTGACGGCCCTTGGGCAGCATGCCGTACACGGCACGCTCAATCACGCGCTCGGGGTGCTTGGCCAGGGCTTCGCGGGCGGTTTCGGTGCGCAGGCCGCCCTGGTAGCCGGTGTAGCGGGTGTACACCTTGTCGTCCAGCTTCTTGCCGGTCAGCACGACCTTCTCGGCGTTCAGGACAATCACGAAGTCGCCCTGAATCATGTTGGGGGTGAAGTCGGGGCGGTGCTTGCCACGGATGCGGCTTGCGACCAGCGTCGCCAGGCGGCCCAGGGGAACGCCGGCGGCGTCCACCACGACCCAGTTCTGCTCATCGTTTTTGGGGATGTAGGTTTTCACCTTGTACTCCAGTGGAAAAGTGGGATTTCTGCGCTGCCGACGCTCAGCCGGAAGGCAGATGGGGTTGGCGGTTGGTTTGCGCGTCGCCTGCGCTTCGGGGCAGAAGCGGCAAAGGCGGGAAACCTCCGGGTGCCGGCCCGGCGTCTCGGCCCTACCAAGCACGAAACACTAAAGGAGAGTCTATCAGGCGGCGGGGCGTGGGGGCAATGGCCCTGGCAGGGTGACTGCTGCTGCGCTGGGCTGCCGGGCGCCGGTCCCACCAACCACCGGCCCACCAACCACCCGTCCAACCACCGGGTGCCTCCCATTTCTGGCGGCGTGGGGGCGTTAGCATCGGGCAATGCCTGCTGGCCGTCCCAGAACATCCAAGTCCTCCAATCTGACCCCTGCCCAGGTTCCGGCCCATACGCTCAAAGGCACCGGCTCCGGCACCTTGCCGCCGATGCTGCAGCAGTACGTGGCCATGCGCGACGAGGTGCAAGAAGAGTTTCCGGGCGCGCTGCTGCTGTTTCAGGTGGGTGACTTTTACGAGACGTTCGGGGAAGACGCCGAGCGGGCCGCAAGGCTGCTGGGACTGGCGCTGACCCACAAATCCAGCAAGGACTTTTCCACGCCGATGGCGGGCGTGCCGGTACGGACGCTGGACGCCCAGATAGAAAAGCTGCTCGGCCAGGGGGTGCGGGTGGCGGTGGCCGACCAGGTGGAAGAACCGGGCAGCGGCCTGGTGGCCCGCGAGGTCACGCAGCTGCTGACTCCCGGTACCCTGACCGACTCGCGCTGGCTGAGTGCCGACGAAAACTATCTGGCGGCGGTGGCGACCGGCGAAGGCTACGCCCTGGCGCTCCTGGACGTGTCCACCGGCGAATTTCGCTGCGCCGCCTTTCACACCCGCACCGCGCTCTACGACGAACTGTCGCGCTGGCGCACCCGCGAGGTGCTGCTGGCCCCGGAGCTGTCGGGCAACGGCGCGCTGCTGGCCGATTTCCAGAGCCGGTTCGCGGTGATGCTCTCGCCGGCCAACTTCGATGAGGCAGCCGCTGAGGCCGAGCTGCAGGCTGTGCTGGGCGAGCTGCCGGGCACCCTGGATTCGCCGGCGCTGCGGCGCGCCTGCGGAGCCGTGCTGGGCTACGCCCGCCTGACCCAGCAGGGGCGGCTGGAGATGGTGCGGCGGCTGACCCGCTTTCAGCCCGGGGCGCACATGGCCCTGCCCGACAGTACGCTGCGGGCGCTGGAAGTGTTCGCGCCGCACTCGCCGCAGGGCCTCAGCCTGATGGACGTGCTGTGCGAGACCCGGACCGCTGGGGGCCGCCGCCGGCTGCGGGCCTGGCTGCGCGCACCGCTGCTGGACGCCCTGAGCATCGCCGCGCGGCAAGACGGGGTGGAAACCCTGTTCGCCCGCGCCGACCTGCGGGCTGGGGTCCGCGCCCTGCTGTACCGCGCCCACGACCTGGAACGGCTGGCCGCCCGCGTGTCCACCCGCCGCGCCGTTCCGCGTGAGGTGGCGGCGCTGGCCCGCACGCTGGAGCTGCTGCCCGAGGCCGTGGGGCTGCTGCACCCTTACGGCGGCCTGTTGGGCGGCGTCCGCGCCCGGCTCGAAGCGCTGCCCGACGTGGTGCAGGCCATCCGGGGAGCGCTGGTGGACGAGCCGCCCATCCGCGCCGGCGAAGGCGGCCTGATTCGGGAAGGCTACAGCGCCGAGCTGGACACCCTGCGCGCCGAAGCCCTGGCCCACCGCGCCTATCTGGCCGACCTGGAAGTCACCGAGCGGGAGCGTACCGGCATCCCCAGCCTGAAGGTGGGCTTCAACGGTGTGTTCGGCTATTACCTGGAAGTGACCCGCGCCCACCTGGACCGCGTGCCGCCCGACTACCATCAGGTGGCGACCCTCAAGGACCGCGCCCGCTTTACCCGCCCCGACCTGCGTGAGCGTGAGCGCGAAATTGCCCGGCTGGACGCGGCAGCGGCGGCGCTGGAGCTGCAAGTGTTCACCGAGCTGCGGGCCACGCTGGCTGCCCATGCCGACGCCCTGGCCGAAGCGGCCGGTGCCCTGGCCGAGCTGGACGTGCTGGCCGCCCTGGCCGAGGTGGCCGCCGGGCGCGGCTGGGTGCGCCCCGTGCTGGACGAAACAGGGCAGCTGCAGCTGACGCAGGCGCGGCATCCGGTGGTGGAGTACGCGCTGTCGCAGGGAGGGCAGGGCGGCAGCTTTGTCCCCAACGACGCGGCGCTGGGGCCGGGCTGCCACACCCTGCTGCTGACCGGGCCCAACATGGCCGGCAAAAGCACCTATCTGCGCACCGTGGCGCTGGCGGCGCTGCTACACCAGATTGGCGCGTTCGTCCCGGCTGAAAGTGCCGCGCTGCCCGTCTACGATGCCATTCACACCCGCATCGGGGCCAGTGACGACCTGGCGGGAGGCCGCTCCACCTTCATGGTGGAGATGACCGAGCTGGCGACCATCCTGCACGGGGCGACTTCACAGAGCCTGGTGATTCTGGACGAGGTGGGACGCGGCACCTCTACCCTGGACGGCCTCGCTATCGCGCAGGCGGCGCTGGAGCATCTGCACGGCTGCGGGGCGCACACGCTGTTCGCCACCCACTATTTCGAGCTGACCCGGCTGGACGCCGAACTGCCGGGCCTGGTCAACCTGCACGTGGCCGCCGAAGAGGCGGGCGGCAACCTCACCTTTTTCCACCAGGTGATTCCCGGCGCGGCCCGCCAGAGCTACGGCGTCGAGGTGGCCCGCCTGGCCGGGCTGCCCGCGCAAGTGGTGGGCCGCAGCGCCGAGCTGCTGGCGGCCCTGAGCGTGCAGGGCGACGACCGCGCCATCCGCCAGGAGCTGGCGACGCTGGACCTCTCGCGCCTGACGCCGCTGGAAGCGCTGGCGGTGCTGCACCGGTGGAAGCGGGGAAGTGGGGCAGAGGAGAGTTAAACCACCTCATGCCGTCAGGCCCGCTTCAGTTGTCCCGGCTATGGTGGGCGGTATGAACCTCCGCTCGCCGTGGCCCCCTCTGCTGCTGTCGCTGACGATGCTGGCGAGTTGCTTTGTGGGCGGCAGCCCCGGCAATCTGGCTGTCAAGCAGGGGCTGACCCTACTGGGCCAAGCTGGAGCGCACAGCGACCCGGCCACCAACTTCGTGACCAACGGCGTGGCGATGGACGAGGGGCGAGCCATTTACGTGCCTATGCTGGTCAGCTACAAAACTGTAACCGACCTTGATGCGGCGGCGCAGGCCTGGGACGCCGCTCACCCGCCCGACCCTACCGCGCCCGCTGGTTTTCACTCCAATCCCTACCGCGAAATGCTGGACACCGTGCAGCGCGACGCTGACCAGTTCGCCGGGGGCGACGTGGACCGGCTGGGCAACCTGTGGGAGTACTTCTCCAGCTTCTGGTTCTTTCAGCGGCAGGGGGAGAGCTGACTGGGAGTGGTCGCTACGTAAATAACATATTGGCACCACACTCCTGCTCGCCTCCCCGCGCTAGCCTGTCAGGGCCGATGACCGATGTGCCCCACATTCGCCTGCTGCCGCCCGAAGTCGCCCGCCAGATTGCGGCCGGCGAGGTGGTGTCGCGCCCGCTGGACGTGCTGCGCGAACTGCTGGAAAATGCGCTGGATGCGGGCGCAACCCGGCTGGAAATAGAGGTCGAAGGCGGCGGCCTGCGCCGGGTGGCTGTGCGCGACAACGGGCGCGGGATTCCCGCTGGCGAGGTGGGCCTGGCCCCGCTGCGGCACGCCACGTCCAAGCTACCGGGCGGACTGGACGAGGTGTCTACCCTGGGCTTCCGGGGCGAGGCGCTCTGGGCAGCGGCACAGGCCGGCACGCTGACCCTGCTGACCCGCCCGGCGGCGCAGGTGGGAGCCACGCTGCTCACGGCGCAGGGGGACGCGGTCGAGGTGGCGCGGGCCTCGGCTCCGGCAGGAACCACAGCGGCGGTGGAGGGACTGTTCGCAGCCATGCCGGCCCGGCTGCGGGCGCAGGCCCCGGCGGCGGCCGAGGTGCGCGAGATGGTGGCGCTGCTGGGCCGCTATGTGCTGCACCATCCGGAACTTTCCTGGCGGCTGGCGGTGGACGGCGAGATTCGCCTGGGCCACGCGCCCGGCGATTTCCGGGGTGGGGTGGCGACCGTGTACGGCCCGGTCAGCGCCAACCGCGTGCTTGCGGTCGAGGCCGCCGGTATCGCCGGGGTGATTTCGCGCCCGGAGCTGACCCGTGCCCGGCGCGACCGGCTGCACTTTGCGGTCAATGGCCGCCCGGTGCAGCCCCCCGCCGACCTGGAAGAAGCGGTGCTGGCCGGCTACGGCGAACTGCTGCCGTCCGGCGCGGCGCCGTTGACCGTGCTGAACCTCAGCGTGCCGCCTGCCGAGCACAACCCCAACATTCACCCCAGCAAGCAGCTGGTGGCCCTGGCGGAGCTGCCCGCGCTGGCCGAGCAGGTGCGGGCGGCGGTGGCGCAGGCCCTGGCCGGAGTGCCGCATGTGCGGGCGCTGCCGGACCTGCGTGTGCCGGCGGAAAGTGCGCCCGGTGCGGTGCAGGATCCTGCTGAACTGCGCCAGGGCACATTCCCTGAGATGCGGCTGCTGGGGGTGTATCAGGAGCTGTACCTGCTGGCCGAATCGGAGGGCGACCTGTGGGTGATTGACGGCCACGCGGCCCACGAACGCGCCCTGTACGAGCGGTTGCAGCGCGGCGTGGCCGAGTTGCCGCCCTTCGAGCTGCCCGCGCCGGAACTGCTGCACCTGACCCCCGAGCAGGCGGCGCGGCTGGAAGAGCGGGCGGCGGCGCTGGCGGCCTGGGGCCTGGTCATCGAGCCGTTCGGTGCGGGGCCGGTGGGCGGGCGGCTGGCGCGGCTGCGCTCCTTGCCGGCGTCCCTGGCGGCGCTGCCAGTGGCGGACCTGAATGCCCATGTGGTGGATATCGCCCTGGGGGATACCGACGACCCGCAGCGCACCCTGCTGGCGCGCCTGGCCTGCTTGCCTGCCCTCAAAGCCGGGCGCCTGGACGACCAGAACGGGGCTGAGGTGCTGGCGATGCTCGCGCAGTGCAGCCAGCCCTGGGCCTGCCCTCACGGGCGCCCCACCACTCTGCGCCTGAGCGAGCGCGACCTGGCCCACACCTTCGGGCGGCGCGGGGTGAGGGATGTGGCGCGGGGACGGGACACGGGCGAATGAGCCTGCCGAGCTGAAAGGCTCTTACCGCCGTCTCTCATTCGTTCGCTAGCCTGCGCCTGCCCGCCCCCCTCGCCGTACCGCCCTGGTGTGGGCTGCCCTGGGTCTGCTGACCGCTGCGCTGCTGTGGGGGGTGGCGTGGGTGGAGCTACCTAGCATTGGCCTAAGCCTCAGCGATGCGGACGCGCATCCCTACGCGGCGGCAGACCGCGTGAGCCTGGGCCTGGGCGCGTGGCACACCTTCTTCGGCGCAGACCCGCATGTGGGGCCTTACTTCACTTATCCGCTGCTGTGGAGCTGGGCGACTGTGGCGGCTCTGGTGTCCTTCCTGGCCCTGCCCCGCTCGGCAGGCACCCGCCCAGTAGGCTGGGCCTATGCGCTTACAGCGGCAGGGTTGCTCTTGGCAGGCGTGATGCTGCTGCCCTACGCTTCGCAGGAAATCAATGCGATCTTTGGGGCCTCACCGCAAGACGGCCCCCGCACGCTGTCAGGCTTCGGGCCCTACCTGGCGGCGGAGGCGTGCAGCAACTGGATAGAGGGCACAGGCTGCACCGCCTGGGACAAGATGCAGGTCATCAATCCTGCATGGCTGGGCCTGATAGGGGTCACGCTTGCGCCGCTGCTGGGGCTGTTTGGAGCTGCGGTTAGAAGTCGGAGCGCTGGCCCAGCGCTTCCTTGACGCTCTCCTGAGAAGGCCAGCTTTCGAGCAGTTCGCCGCTGCCCCTGCGGCACAGCCAGTAGTGCAGTAAGGCGCCATCAGAGCTATGGAGCCTGGAAGCCCGGCTCTATCCATCCACCCTCTACAATCCTCCCCATGCCCCGCCCTCCCCGCCTGCGTGACCAGTCCGCCCCCGACACCGCCCAACTGCTGCGGATTCTGTGGCGCACCCTGCCGGAGCTGTGGCACTCCTCGCCCATGCTGGTGTCGCTGCTGGGGCTGATGGCGCTGCTGGGCGGGCTGATTCCCGCCGCAACGCTGCTGATTTCCAAGTGGGCGGTAGACGGGGTGTCACGGGTGGCGGCAGGCGGCGAGGCCGATCTGGCACTGCTGGCGGCGGCCTGGGCAGGGGCGGCGCTGCTGGGGCAGGTCACGGGCATTGCGCGGCAGGTGCTGCAAGGCTACGCCGCCGACAAATTCACCGTGCAGACCTCGCGCCGCCTGATGGACAAGATGAACGACCTGACGGGCCTGGAGGTGCTGGAAGACCCCCGCTTTCACGACGATATCCAGATTCTGCAAATGGGTGCGCCGCGCCGCCCGCTCAACCTGACGGCTACCATCCTGGGGCTGCTGGGCACGCTGGTGGGCCTGCTGGGTGTGAGCGGGGTGCTGCTCACGGTGGGCTGGTGGGTGCCGCTGGTGGTGGTGGCGGGCATGGTGCCGCTCACGCTCACGCAAATGCGGCTGTACGAACTCGGTTGGAGCATGACCATTCAGAACACGCAGGCGTCCCGCGAGCTGAACTACTTTCAGAAAGCGGCGCTGAACCAGCAGTTCGCCAAGGAAATTCGGCTGTACGGGCTGATGCCGTACCTGACCCGCGAATACACGGAGCGCACGCTGGACTATCAGCGCACCATGCGCGGCGTGCGCAACAAGCAACTGCTGGGCGTGCTGCCCGCACAGATTCTGGCGCTGGCGGTCACGGCGGGCGTGTTCGCCTACGCGGTGTGGCAGGCGCAGCAGGGCAACCTGACTCCTGGCGCGGTGGTGCTGGTGATTGGGGCGCTCTCGCAGGTGCGCGGCGACCTGCAAAGCCTGGCCGACAGCCTCGGGGTGGGCAGCGAGCACCTGCACTGGTTCGCCAAATACTACGAATTTCTGGACGCCGTGCCGCAGGTGGCGGCCCCCGCGCAACCTCAGCCGTTGCCGCAGCGCCTGGACCTCACCCTGGAAGGGGTCACTTTCGGCTATCAGGGCCACGCACCCGTCATCGAGAACCTGTCGCTGCACATTCCCGAAGGGCAGACGGTGGCGATTGTGGGCGAAAACGGGGCCGGCAAATCCACCCTGATCAAGCTGCTGCTGCGCTTTTACGACCCCAGCGCGGGCCGTATCCTGCTGGGCAGCGCTGGCGAGCAAACCGACCTGCGGGACGTGGACCCCGCCGAATGGCGCTCGCAGGTGGCGGCAGTGTTTCAGGACTACGCCCGCTTCGAGTGGGACGTGCGCCAGAACGTGCTGCTGGGCCAGCAGGAAGACCCGCAGCGCCTGAGCTACGCCGCCGACGCTTCGGGCCTCAGCGCCATGCTGCCCCGCCTGGAAGACGGTCTGAATACACGCATCGGACAGGCGTACGGCGGGGTGGACCTGTCGGGCGGGCAGTGGCAAAAGCTGGTCACCGCCCGTGCGCTGTACCGCGCCGAGGCCCGCGTGCTGATTCTGGACGAGCCGACAGCAGCCCTGGACCCCCGCAGTGAGGCCGAAGTCTTCGCCGCCTTTGCCGAGCTGGCCCGTGGCCGCACTGCCCTGCTGGTCACCCACCGCCTGGGCAGTGTGCGGATGGCCGACCGCATCGTGGTGATGCGCTCTGGCCGCGTGACCGAAGACGGCACCCATGAGGAACTGCTGGCACGCGGCGGCGAGTACGCCGAGCTGTGGCGCTTGCAGGCGGGGCAGTATGGGGAGTGAGCGCCTGGCGCCGAAGGTCTTCTATCTGCAATGACAATAAAAAACCCGCTCACTCGGAGCGGTTATGTTGAATACTCTAGCGTGTTATGCAGTATGCGTCAAGGGTATGCGGGACAGGTCTGCTCTAGCACCAGCTCTCAGCGCTCCCGCTTCCAGAAGTTGCTCGGCAGGCGGTACTGCACGCCCACGCTGAAACGGTTGGTTTCGGAGGTATTTTCGATGTTAAAGGCCACCGAGGTGCGCTCGTTGATGTTGTAGCCGGCGCTGACGCTGGGGCGGAAGCCCTTGGACTCGCCGAAGTCGAACTCGGTGCTCACCTTGAAGGTAAAGCGGCCGTCCGGGGTGTTGTAGGCCGCGTTGATCAGCCCTTCGCCGCGTAGGTCCACCTGATATTCCAGGTAGAGGTTCTCGGTCAGCTGTGACCCGATGGTGATGGTGGCGCCGCCCTCGCCCACCAGCGCGGGGGTAAAGCGCAGCACGTCCACACCCAGCGCGTCGGCCAGGTTGCGGCTCAGCTCGCCCAGCACGAACACGTTCAGGGCGGTGTTCAGGGCGCTGGCGCCCAGGCTGCCCAGGTTCTCGGGCAGGTTTTCCACGTTGGGCACGCCGGTCAGCACCAGGGCGTACAGCTGCGACTCGGTGTAGGGCTGCCCGGTCTGGGGGTCGTTGCAGGCGGCCGTCTGCTCGGTGCAGCGCAGCGCGGTTTTCAGGTCCAGGCTGGCGCCTCCCGCGCCGTCTTCCAGGAAGCTGCCCTGCACGTCCAGCGTGACCGGCACGGCGGCCCCGCCGGTCAGCGGGCGCACCCGGCCCTCGGCCAGCAGGTTGAACGTGGGGTACGGCGAGGTGCCGCTGAAGTCGATGTCCAGGTTCCGCAGGGCAAATTCGGTGTCGCGCAGCAGCAGGGTGCCGCGCTGCCCGCTCAGGTGGCCGGCAATGTGCGGGCGCGCTCCGGTCCCGCTTAGGCGCAGCGAACCGCCCAGCTCGGCCTGCGCCAGGCTTTCTTGCAGCTGAATACCGCCGGAGAAGCTGACCGGAATATCTTCCAGAATCAGCCGCTCCAGCAGCGGCAGCGCGGGGGGGGCCGGCTCCGTGCCGGCGTCTGCTGCGGCTTCCGGCTGCGGGAAGGTGGTGTACTGCTTGGGCAGCGGGCTGACGAAGTTGTCCGGGTCGCCGTCCTCGCTGCGGGGCTGCTCGGGGCTGGGCACCAGGGCGTCCAGGTTGTCGGCCGCGTCGGGGCGGCCCAGCACGGCGCGGGCAAAGTCCGCCGAGCCGCTCACGCGGATATCCTCGCTGCCGGGGTCCTGCCGCAGCGTGAGGGCTCCGTTCAGCGCCGACTCGCGCAGGAAGACGCCGGGCAGCGCCAGGTCATAGTTGGTGGCCCGCACGCTCAGGTCCCAGGCGGGAATCAGCTGGCCGCGCACCTCCAGCAGCCCCTGCCCGGTGGTCGCGTTGCGGCTGACCGAGCGGGCGTCCAGCACCCAGCGCTCCGGGTCCGTGCGGTTCTGGCTGAGGGTGGCCTGCACGCCGGACAGGGTGCCCACGGCGCTGCCCGGTGACAGCTGCCCGCTGTAGTTCAGCGCCGACTCGCTCAGCTGCCAGTCCCGCCACAGGCCGCTGCCCTGCAGGGTGCCGGCCGAATCCAGCGCCCCGCCGGTCCGCACGCCGCCGCCCAGGGTCCAGCGTCCGCTCTGGTCCAGGCGGCCTGTCAGGGCAGGCACTTCCAGCGACACCCCTGCCAGCGAACCGCGCAGATTGCGGGCGTCCAGCGTGCCGACCGGCTGGCCGTAATCGCCCAGCACCGCCACATTCAGGCTGCCCTTGAGGCGGGGGCTCTGCTCGGCCAGCGAAGGGATCAGCGCCAGCAGCGGCGTGAAGGTGGTTTCGGTAAAATTGGCGCGCACGTCTACCCGCTCGCGGGTGTACTGCCCACGAATGTCCCAACTTCCCGCGCCGCCCAGCTGCACATTGATGCTGCGCAGTTCGCGGTTCTGGAAGTCCAGCGAGCCGGAGCCGGTCAGGGTTTCGGACTCGGCGGTTTCGCCGCCCTCCGTGCTGGGCAGCGTGGTCAGGCGGATGCGCTCGGCCACCACGGTGGCGCGGCCCGCTAGGGGGTCGGCCAGTGGTGCCTCGAAGCGGGCCACGCCGGTCACGCGGCCGTCGGCCAGGCGCTGCCCCGCCAGGGCGTTGGCCACGGCGCCCAGCGGCAGGCCCTGCAGTTCGGCATTGCCCGACAGCACGCCGCCGCTGACTCCGGCAAAGATGTCGGTGTCGCCCAGGTAGCCGCGAATCCGCCAGTCCTGGCCTACCAGCACGCCCTCAAAGCGGCTGGGCAGCGCCTCGCCGGCCAGGTTCAGGTCGGCCGAGCGCAGCACGAACTGCCCCGCCCCGTCGGTGATGTCCAGCTCGCCGCTGACGGTGCCGCTGAGGTCCGGCACCAGGCCCAGCTGCCCCAGGTCCACCCCGCCCAGGGTGCCGGTGAGGGTATAGCCCGCGCCGGTGTCTTCCAGCGCGGTGAGGCCGGTCAGGGCAGGCAGCGCCGCGCCCAGGCTGCCGCCCCCGCTGAGGCTGGCTTCGCCGGCCACGCCGTCCAGGTTCAGGTCCGCGCTGAAGGTCTGCCCGTTCAGCCGCGCCGCGCCGTTCAGCGCCAGGGTCTGCTCCTGCAGCGTGACCGGGTAGCCGGTGGCCTGCACCTGCCCGGTCAGGCCGGCGGCGTCCGAGCGCACGTCTGCGCTGAGGGTGCCGCTGCCCTGCTGCAGGCGGCCCTGCAGACGGCCGAACCACTTGCCGCCCGGCTGCTGCGTGGCCGTGAGGGTGGCCTGGCCCTGCGCGGTCCCCTCGCTGCCCAGCGCGGCCTGGGCCTGCACGCTGGGGCGGCCGCCTACCAGTTGCAGGGTGCCGCTCACGTCGCCCGACAGCGGCAGGTTCAGCGCGTCCACCCGCCAGGGCGAGCGCAGGCCGTCTATGCGGAAGGGGAGGGCGCCGCCCGCCACAGCGTCGCTGCCTGGATTTACCGCATTGCCCAAGTTCACCGTGCCCTGGGCGCTCAGGCGGCCCGCCAGCCCCCGCCAGCGCAGCCCGGCCAGGTCCAGGCCCGGCAGGTCGGCGCTGAGCACCTGACCTTGCCAGTCCAGGCGGCCCTGCCGTTCGCCGTCGCTGACGCTCAGGCGGCCCGCTGCCCGGCTGACCGAGCCGGTGGCCTGCCAGGTCCCGCGCCCGGCGGCCACGCCCACCAGTGGGTCGGCCAGCTCGCCGCGTGGGGTCACGCTCAGGCGCAGACGTGGGCTGTCCACGCTGGCCGCGCCGGTCCAGCGCCACACGCCGGCCGGGTCGGGGGCCACGCGCAGGGTGCCGGAACCCTTGGCTGTGACTCCGTCGGCCAGGGTCAGTGCGGCGCCGTCCGGGCTGGCCTCCAGCATGGCGGCGGCGTTCAGCAGGCCCAGCGTGCCGCGCAGGCGCGGGGTGTTCCAGGGACCGCTTACCGTCAGGGTGGCGGGGGTGGTCAGCACTTCGGGTGCGCCCTGGATATCGCGGGCGGTCACGGTGCCGCTCCAGCCGCTTTCCTGTGACCCTTGCACGTCCAGCGCGGCGCGGTAGCCCAGGCCCTCCAACGTGCCGCTGCTGCTGAGGCGGCCCCCGGCGTAGTTGAGCCGCAGCTCCCCGCTGAGTGACCCGCTCACGTCGGCAGTGAGGGCGGCGTTCAGCGTATCCAGCGCCACCGGCCCACTCAGCGCCAGGGTAGAGCCGGCGGCCTCAGCGCGCAGGCCGCTCAAGTTGAGGCGGCCGCCGGCCAGCGTGCCCACCGCCTGCCCGCGCTGGGTCAGCTCGCCGCTTAGGCCGGTCAGGCCGCCGTTCAGCGGGCCGCCGAAAGTGCCGTTCAGGTCACGTACCGTCACGCCGGCCAGCGTCGCTGCGGGGGCACTAAGGGTGCCCTGCACAGTCAGGGCGTTCAGCTCGCCGCCTGCATTCAGGCGCAGCCGGGCCTCGCCCGAAGCGCCAGGCAGCAGTGCCAGCGGGTTCAGGTCGGCCTGGGCGGTCAGCGTGGGCAGCCAGCCCGCACCGGGCGCCAGGGTCACGCTGCCGCTGCCCGCCCCTGCCACGCCGGGGTCCAGGGTGAACTGCCCATGTTGCCCGCGCAGCGTGACCGGCTGGGCCAGTTCAGGGTCCTGCACCCGCACCTGTCCGCCCAGTCGGGGCCACTGTCCGCGCAGGTCGAGGTCGGCCACCGTGTCCCCCTGGCGAACCTGCCCGCGCAGCTCGCCTGCAAAAGTGCGGCCCGGCAGGTCAAAGTCGCGCGCGCTGAGGGTCAGCTCGCCGCTCTGTTCGCCGCGCAGGTTCAAGCGGGCCTGCACGCGGGGGTCGTCCAGGCGTCCCAGCAGGTCCACCGCCGCGTCCACATTGCCGCCCGTGGTGCGCAGGGTCCCGCTCAGGGCGGCGCGGCTCAGTGGACCACGCAGCGTGGCCTCGCCGTTCAGGCGGCCGGGGTCGAAGTTCTCCGAGGCGAACGCCGCCAGCGAGACATTCGCCACCTGCACATTCAGCCCCTGCGGCAGACTGCCCCCGATACGGAAAATACCGCCGCCGTAACCCCCGGCCAGCGCGGCGTCCAGTGTCTCCTGCTGTGGGCGGTAGCTGGCGCGGCCGTACAGGGTAAAGGGGCCGGCTCCTTGCTGCTCGCCGTTCACTTCCAGCCCGCTGGCGTCCAGCTGCTCTACGCCGCCCGTCAGGCTGCCCCGCACGTTGAGGCTGCCCGATGCTTTGAGCGCCGTAATCCCCCACTCGGCAGGAAGCAGGCGCGCCAGGCCTACCTGCGTTCCCTGCGGCCCCTCGCCCAGGCGGGCGTCCACGGTGTAGCGGCCGCCGCGCAGGGTGCCGTTCGCCTGCACGCGGGGTCCACTGAGGGCGAAGGTGCCGCCCTGCGCCTGGGTCCACTCGCCGCTGAGGGTGCCGCTCAGCTCGCCGGTCACGTCGTCCAGCTGCCCACTGAGGCGGGCTTGCACGCTCTGCCAGTTGGGGCCGGCCAGGTCGGCGCGGCCAGTCAGGCGCAGCTGCTCGGGGCGGCCCCACAGCGCTCCCACGTCCCAGCGCTCGGTGGCCACCCAACCTTCCGGGCGCACCGGAGCCAGCCGGCCCAGCTCGGCCCGCAGCGAGGCGTCGCCCAGGCGGGCGGTCACGCTGAGGGGGCCAGTGCCGGTGGCCTGGGCGCTGAGGCGTTCGCCGCCCAGGGTGCCGCGCACGTTCACGTTGCCGCGCCAGCCAGCCGTGCCCGCCGCGCCGTTCCAGGCCAGTGGGCCGCTCAGGGTGAGGTCGTCGCCGTCCCGGCGGTAGCGGGCATTCAGGTTCAGGTCGGCGCGTTGCAGGCCCAGCGGGGTGTCCTGCCCGGCCACCTGTGCGCCCAGCACGCCGCTGACGGTGCCGCGCACGGCCGGGCCGCTCAGCTGGGCCTGCCAGCGGCCCCCCTGCAAGGTGGCGGTGACTCCGGTTCCGCCGATATTCAGGCCACTGGGGTGGACGCTGCCGGATTCGCCTGCCAGTTGTCCGTCCAGGCGAGCGGTGGGAGCGCTGTAGTCGCCCGACACGTTCAGGCGGTAGCTCCCGGCCAGGTCGCCGCGCAGCTGGGCGGCCCCGCTCAGGTTCAGGCGGGGGAAAGCCAGCCCGCTGAGGGTGGCCGTGCCCAACTCGGCCGAGCCAGCCTGGGCCTCCCGCACCCGCAGCTCGCCGCCGCTGAAGGTTGCGGGGACATTCAGGGCGATGTCGTTCACCGTGCCCTGCACCCGCAAATCGGCGCGGCCCAGCGTGCCGCCCACGCTGCCGCTCAGGCTGCCGCTCAGGCCAGGGTCCAGCGTGCGGGCGTCCGGCACCAGCAGCGAGCCGCTGACCCGCCAGTCTTCCCAGGCCGTGCTGGCTTCGTTCAGCGTCAGGTCCAGCTGCGCTCCACTCACCGTGCCGGACAGCGCCGCGCGGGCGGCGCGGCCCTCCGCCAGCAGGCCGTTCAGGGTGCCCTGCACAGCTACGGCGCGGCCCTGGTATTCGCCGGCCGCGCTGAAGTTCAGGGTGCCCTCAGCGTGGCCGCTGAGGCGGGCGGTGAGTTCCTCGGAACGCAGGGTGGCGTTAGCACGCGGGTACACGTCGCCGCGTAGGGTCAGCGGCTGTCCCTGGACCTGCCCACTCAGGTCGGCCCACAGCTGCCCGCCGCGCAGGCGCAGGCGGCCCTGAGCCGAAGTGTCCGCCAGGTTGGTGGCGGTCAGGCCGCCGGTCACCAGGTCGGCGCGGACGGTGTTCAGGTCAGGGTTCAGCACGTCCGGCAGGTAGAGGTCCCCGCGCAGCACACCGCGTGCGGGCAGGTCCAGATACGGCTGCACGTCGGCCAGGTCCAGGCGGCCGCCGGTCACGGTCAGGGCGCGGCCGGCCAGCGTGAGCGGCAGGCGCGAGTTGCCCACGTTCAGCACGCCGCGCACGTTGAGGTTCTCGGGGGCAAAGTCGCCCAGATTCCGCAGCGTCAGGTCGCCCCGGAAGGTGGCGCTTCCGGGCAGCTTCTCACGCAGCTCCGGGTCCAGCCAGCGGCGCACGTCGTTCACGTTCAGGACGCCGCCGCTCACCCGCAGGGTGTCGTTGCGGATGTCCAGCGGCAGACGTGAAGCCCCCGACGCCAGCACTCCACGGGCGCGGACGTGCTGCAGGTCGAACTTGTTCAGGTCCGGCACGTACAGGTCGCCCTGGAAGGTGCCGCCGGCCGGCAGCGAGGCGGGGTCGTCCACCAGGGGTCTGAGGTCGCGCACGTCCAGCACCCCGCCTGTGACCCGCAGTGCCCCCCGCCGCAGCGACAGTGGAGCCCGCGAGCGGCCCGACGCCAGCACGCCCTGGGCCTGCACGTTGGCCAGGCTGAAGTGCGCCAGGTCGGTGAGGCGCAGGTCGCCCCGGAAGGTGCCGTCAGCGGGGAGGCGGGTGGCCGCGGGCACGAAAGGCCGCACGTCGCGCACGTCCAGCAGCGCATCTTCCAGCGTGAGGGTGCCGCCGCGCAGGGTCAGCGGGGCCTGCGAATGGCCCGAGGTGAGCACGCCGCGCACGCCCAAGGTGTTCAGGCTGAAATCACCGATGTCCGGCACGAACAGGTTGCCCCGGAAACTGGCCCCCGTCGGCAGCGGCTGGCCCGTGCCAGACAGAGCAGTGCCGAGCAGTGGCTGCACGTCGCGGGCATCTACCCGTGCGCCGGTCAGGGTCAGTGCGCCGCCGCGCAGCTGAAAGGGGAGCCGCGAGCGCCCGGTCGCTAGGACGCCGCTGGCCTGCAGGGTGCCGGGCGAGAAACCGCGCCCCCAGTCCACTTGTGCACTCAGGCTCAGCGCCTGCCCCCGGTAGCGCACGCCCGGCGTGCTGAGGCGGGCACCCTGCGCGGTAAAGGTGGCCTGCACCCGCCCGCCGCGCAGGTCCTGCAGCTCGGCGGGCAGCAGTGGGCGCAGCAGGGCGGTGTCAGCACTCAGCGTGCCGCCAACGGTGGGCAGCAGCGCCACCCGGCCCGCCAGTGCGCCGCTGGAAAGGGCTGTGAGGCCCTGGCCGCTGCCGCGCAGCTGCACCTGCCCGCCCCGCGCCGCCTGAGCCTGGGCTCCCCGCGTGCGTACCAGGTAGCTCAGCGAAGCGTTGCCGCTCCAGCGCCCACCGGCGTAGGTCAGGCCGCCCACCGTGGCCCGCAGCGGCGTGAGGCTGGCGCTCAGCGGCAGGGTCTGCTGCGGCAGGATCAGTACCGCGTCGCCTTCTCCGAACTGCTGCGCTTTGAGCGTGACCTGCCCGCGCAGGCTCTGCAGCGACCCGGCCGCCTGCGCCGCCAGATAGGGACCGTTCACGTTTAGCCGCAGGCCGCTCAGGCGCAGCGCCCCGCCCGCACCCGGCAGGCGCAGCTGTCCGCTGGCCTGCACGCGGTGATTCTGCACCACACCGCTGACATTGACCCGCCCACGGGTGGCCTGCAGTGTCAGGGTCTGTCCGTGGGCGCTGGTGGTCAGTTGCCCGTCGGCCAGACCATCTACGCTGCGCAGGTCGCCGCTGAGGGTCTGTCCACCCAGCCGTAGCGCCTCGGCCCGCACAGTGAGGTTGTCCAGGCCGCTGAGAGTCAAGAAGGCGCGGCCGCCCTGGCCGTCGGTCAGGGTCAGCGTGCCGCGTGGGTTCAGGCCCTGCCCACGCACCCGGCCCTGCACCCCGAAACTGCGGCTGCCGAACAGGGGAGCGCGGCCCGACACGGCCAGGTCGTAGCTCTGGCGGGGGGCATTCACCGTGCCGGCGGCCCGCAGGCCGTCCGGGTGCGAGGCGGTCACGCGCAGGGCGTTCCAGGGACCACGCACGGCGAGGGCGTAGCCGTCCGCTGTGCTGCCGGTCAGGTCGGCCTGTCCCTGCCAGCTCTGCCCCGCTTGCCCCTGGCCCCAGCTGGCGCGGCCACGCCCAGTCGCGGCGCGGCCCTGCACCGTCAGCGCCTGCGTGCCGCTCACGCTGAAAAGTCCGCTGCGGTAGCGCAGGTCAAGGCCACCCCAGCGCCCGCTCAGGTCAAGTGAGGGTGTGAGGCGGCCACCCAGCGCCAGGGTCTGGGCTGGCAGGGACGCGCCCCCGGCGCTCAGGGGAGCGGTCTGGCCGTTGAGGGCGGCATTCAGCGTGCCGTAGCTGCCGTACAACCGGCCCTGAAGCACCTGCCCATCCAGTCCCTGCACGCCGCCCAGCGGCCCCAGCGTGACCGGGCCGCGCAGGTTCACGCGGGGGTACACCTCGCCGCTGGCGGTGGCCTGGAACCCGGCCAGCGGACCGCCTGTGCCTCCGCTGGCCTGCAAACGTTCGGCAGTGACGGCGCCGCCTTGCCGCCGTAGCGAGCCGGTGAGCGCCGCGCCCGCTGCCCGCGCCTGCACCCGTGCCGTGCCGCTTTGGCCGCTCAGGTTCAGGTCCAGCGTGCCGCTCAGGTCGGCCAGCGGCGAGTCCGGCCCCAGCACGCCGTTCAGTACCGGGCGCAGGGCACCCAGATTCACGCAGCCCTGGGCGTCCCAGTTCTCGCCCTCAATGGTGCCGCTGGCCCGCTCATCCGCCGTACGCAGGTCGAAGTCGAAGCTCAGTCCATTTCTGACCCGCACGTCGGCGCTCACGTCCGCCCCGCTGAGGGTGACTGCCGTGGCGAAGTCCTCGTCCAGCCGCGTCAGTCCGCGCAGGGCCACGCTGCGGCGGCCCTGACCCAGGCTGCCCTGCCAGCGCACGCGGTCCCCCTCGCCGGTGGCCGTGACGCTGAAGCCTTCGCCCTGGCCGCGCAGGGTGCCGCGCAGGTCGCTCAGGTCCAGGGCAGCATTCAGCGACCCGTCCAGCCGAATACCGCTGTTCAGGCGCAGGCCACGGAGGTCTGCCAGCAGCCGCTCACCGCTCCAGCGCAGGCTCTGGCCGCCCGCGTCCCAGCGGGCCTGCCGGGTGTCCCAGTTCAGGTTAAGGGGACCGCTCAGCGTGCGTTCCAGCAGGCCACTGCTCAGGCCCAGTTGTCCGCTCAGCTGCGCGGCGGGCACGTCCAGAGCGCCCTGGCCGCTCAGGGTGACGCCGTTGCCCCTCAGCTCCTGGGCAGTCCAGCGGCCTTTCCAGTCGCTGTTCAGATTCAGGCTGAAGCGGCCCCCGTCCGGCTGGCGGATTTGGGCCGTGGTGCCCGCCTCACTGAAGCGGGCCTCACCGTCCAGCGCAAATCCGGCGGCGTTCAGGCCCTGGGCGCTCAGGCGCAGGTCACCGGCCTGGCCCGACAGCGCCAGCGCTCCGCTGAGGCTGTCCAACTCAGGATTCAGCCGCACTTCGATGACCCGGCCCGACAGTGCTACGCGCCCCTGCGCTGGCCCACCCAGCGCCGTGCCCGTGATGGTGGCAAAGTCGGCGGGGCGGCCTTCCAGCGTCTCGCGGGCGATGCTGGCGCTCAGGTCCAGCGGTGTGTCCAGCAGGGCGCCGCGCCAGCTCAGCTTCCCGGTCCCGCCGAAGTTCCACTCGCTGTTCAGGCGCTGGCGTTCGCCCAGCAGCCCAGTGTCTGCTCCCAGCCGCCAGCGGTTCAGCTCGGGGCGTGTCTGGCTGTCACCATCACGGTCCACGTAGCGGTACTCGTTGGCCAGCCGCTCGAAGGGAATGCCCGCCAGGGTCCCGGCTCGGCTGTTCGCCTGGGCCACCACCTCCACACCTTTCCAGCCCGGCCCCAGGTTGTGCGCCTGCGCGGTCAGCCGGGCTTCCCCCTTGCCGCCGGTCCCCAGCGCGCCGGCCAGCCGGTCCAACTGCGGGGTGCCGGCCAGCCGCACCTTCCACTGCTGGGCGGCCAGGTTCACGTCGGCCACGGCCGTGACTGGCTTGCCGTAGCCCTCGCCTTTCAGCTGCACCTGAATCAGGTCGCCCAGGTGTGTGGCGCTCCCGCTGATGCTGTCCACCTCGGCCCAGTCGGCTTCAGGCACCCGGATACGCCCGCCGCTCAGCTGCAGTTGGCCGCGCACCGGGCCCTGGCCGAACAGGTATTCGCCGGTCACGGTGCCTTCTTCCACGCCCTCCCAGTAGTAGCGCAGCACGCGGGCGTCGGCCTGAAAGTTGGTCACGTACTCGGTGCCGCCGGCACCCTGGCGGAAGCGCAGGTGGGCGCTGATCTCACCGTCGGCGGTGCGGCCCTGGGCCAGCAGACCGCCGTCACGCGCCTGGGTGACCTGAAAGGTGCCGTCCGGGACACTGGCCTGCTCGCCGTTCACCTTCAGCGCCGTGTCGGATACGGTCAGCTGCCGCAGCTGCACCTTCCAGCCTTCTTCGGTGGTGATGGCGTCTTCGCCCTGCCCGAACAGTTCGGCCAGCTCCAGGGCCACCTCGGCGCCGCGCAGGTCCACCGACACATACAGCACCCGCCGCCTCAGGTCGAAGCCGGCCAGGCCTACACCCAGCCGCTCGGCCTGCGCGGTGATGCCGGGCAGCCGCACCTGCGTGCCGTGCAGCACAGGGCGCCACAGCGGCCCGCCGATGCTCGTAGCCTGCACATCCTCGGTCACGCGCAGCAAAATCCAGCGGCCCAGCAGCGCCGGTGCGTAGGCAGCCAGGAACGCCAGAATCAGCGCCAGCGCCACCACCGAGAGGCTGGCGGCCCGGCGGCGCAAAGGACGTGGCCGGGAGACGGGAACAGGCGGCGCGGGGTGCCCGGTCTCCCGGCTCACCTCCGCCCCTCCCTGCTTTTCGCCTTCAAATTGTGGTGCGACTCGGCCCACATCTGGAGGCCATTCTAAGGGAAGGCGGAGTGAGAAACCCGCCAACTGTCCCTGCCGTGCTGGCGCGCCTCCCCGGCTCCCCGGCGCCCAGGCTGACGGAGTGCTTAGGCAGTGTGACGCAGGGCTGAATACTGCTAAGCTCTGGGCAGGCCCGGCCTCCAGTGACCGGCCCATGTTCCTTCGCCGTTTGCCCCACCAGCAAGGAGTGCTGCCGATGACCCGTCTGAACAGTGTGGCCCTCTTCTCGCTCACCCTGGCCGCCCTGTCCGCGCTGGCCCCGGCGCTCGCAGCCAGCCGCACCCCGCTGATTTCCAGTCAGGCGTCTTTTTTTCACAGTGACTTTTGCCGCGCCGAGGGCTGCCGCTTTGTGGGTTCCGAGCGTATAGATTCCGAGTCTCTGGGGTGGATCAAGGACTACCATTACCGTCTGCGAGATGGGGCCACAGTAACCATTGGCCGCCGTGATGAGCCCAGAGCCCCTGAGCTGTCTGGCCTGGTGGTCTACGCTGCACTCGATTTTCGCGGCATGGGTGATGAGCCGCTGGCCGTCCGCTTCGCCTCGCTGGGCCTGGGCCGGACCGTCACGGCCCCGCAGCTGGCGGCGTGCTTCGCCCAGGCACGGAGCAACCCCGCTGCCCAGCGCCAGGGCAGCGAAAGCTGGCTTGTGGGCGGCGACCGTGACCGGGGTGCTTTCTGCCAACTTCGGGCGGGGTGGATGAAACGGCTGGTCGTGACGGTTGTGGACTGACGCGGGGACGGCCAGCGGTCTGCCCAGTCTAGAATCCTGGGCATGACTGCTTCACTTCCTTTCCGCGTCGGCTACGGCGAAGATGCCCACCGCCTGAGCGCCGGGCGGTTGCTCGTGCTGGGTGGCGTGACCGTGCCTGCCGAGCGCGGTGCCGAGGCTCACAGCGACGGCGACGTGATTCTGCACACCCTGGCCGACGCCCTGCTGAGCGGCGTGGCGGCGGGCGACATCGGCCAGTACTTCCCCGACACCGACGCGGCCTGGAAAGGGTTGGACTCGGCCCACATCCTCAAGCGGGCGCTGGAAGTGGTGCGGGAGCGCGGTTACCTGCCCGGCAACCTGGCGCTGGTGGTCACACTCGACCGGCCCAAGCTGGGGCCGCTGCGGGCCGACATCGCCGCGAACGTGGCGCGGCTGTGCGGCCTGAACCCGGCCGAGGTGGGCCTCAGCTTCAAGACCTCCGAGGGCCTGGCCCCGGACCACGTGCAGGCGCGGGCCACCGTGCTGCTGGTGCGCGCCGGTGACTGAGATGGAAGCGCCCGGTCCCCTGCTGCACGTGGTGCTGTTTGAGCCGGAAAAGGCCGGCAACGTGGGCAACGTGGCCCGCACCTGCGCGGTGCTGGGCGCAGCGCTGCACCTGATTCGGCCCTACGGCTTCCACCTGGGCGACCGCGAGTTTCGCCGCGCCGTGATGGATTACCTGCAGGGGGTGGAGCTGCACCAGCATGACAGCTGGACCGCGTTTCAATCGGCACTGCCGCAGACGGCGCGGGTTTGGGCGTTCTCCACGCACGCCCAGCAGTACCATACGCAGGCCGGCTTTCAGCGCGGTGACTACCTGTTGCTGGGCCCCGAGTCACGCGGCCTGCCTGCCTGGCTGCGAGAGCCGCTGCCCACGCTCAAGCTGCCGCAGCCGGGAACTGGGCGCAGCCTGAACCTCAGCGTGGCGGCGGGCGTAGCAGCCTTCGAGGCGGCCCGGCAGATTGAGGGCTGGTAGAAGAAGTAGGCGAACAGGAGAGAAGGCACGCCACGGCTGTCAGTGCGCTGTGCGAGTGGGGGAGGGACACTGGAGCACCTGTCCACTGGGCCACTGTCCCCGTACCCGCTTTGCCCCCTTGCTGGCCCCTGCTGACCGGGGCCGGCGCAGCAGAATGGAGAACTGCATGTCCCTGACCATGTCCATATCCCTGACCGAGCAGCAGGCGCTGGCCCGCTGGGCGGCCGACTGCGCCCAGGAGGTGCTGGCGCTGTGCGCCGAGGCTGCCTCCGGCGACCCGGCCCCGGACCAGGCAGTGCAAGCGGCTCGGTGCTGGGCGGCCGGAGAACTGGACATGTCCGCTGCCCGGCAGCGAGCACTGGCGGCCCATGCAGCGGCACGCCGCTGGGGAGAGGGCAGCACGGGCCGCGCCGCGCAGTTCGCCGCCCGCTCGGCCGGGCACGCTGCCGCCACGGCCCACGTGGGCACGCACGCGCAGCACGCTGCCATCTACGCTCTCAAGGCCTGGGGAGCGCTCGGCCACCATGTCCCGGCCGAGCAGCAACGCCTGATTGCCCGCCTGGCCCCTGAACTGCGCCCGCTGGTGCCCCGGCTGCTGGACTACGGGCGCGGCCCCGGCTAAGGGGCAGACAAAATAGAAATAGAAACAGACCCTGCAACTCTGGGGTGCAGGGTCTGCTGCGCTTCCGAGGTTCGCCACCGGAAGCAGCGCCGGATGCCGGCTCAGTCGCGTTCGCGTTCGCGCTCGGCGGTCAGCTGCTTTTGCAGTTCAATCTGGCGCTGGCGCTGATAGTCCTGAAAAAAGCGCTGCTCGTCAATCAGCTCCTGGCCGGTGGTCAGCTGGCCGGTGGCCAGTTCGCGCATGGCCAGGGTCACCACGTTGTGAATTTTGGCTTTCTGCTCGGCCGGCAGCACGCTGGGGGCACCGGCACTCAGCTGCAGGGCACGTTTGGCGGTAATTACCGACAGGCGGTACTTGCTGTCCGTCATTTCCAACATGCGGTCAATATTCTTCTCTGCCATTTCACTCCTCTTGGCGGCGCCCCGGGTGGGCTTGCCGTGCTCTTTCCACTCCCCGCAAGTCTCCGGGGACGTTAAACATCCTAGTATACTTGCCCGCAAACAAAAATGCGCGGCGTCTCTTGCCTCAGTTCCTGTAGGGAAAAGAGAGCCGCAGCGCCCAGAGGAGCAAGCATGAACCAACCCATTCACCAGTACAAGGCCAAGTTCTTCAAGGCGTTGGCTCATCCGCTGCGCCTGGCGATTCTTGATGTCCTGCGCGACGGAGAAAAGACCGTGACCCAGCTTCAGGAGCTGACCGGCGGCGAGCAGGCCAGCATCAGCCAGCACCTTGCCGTGCTGCGCACCAATCACTTTGTCACCTACCGCAAGGAAGGCACGCTGGCCTATTACCGCAACGAAGACCCGGACGTCTACCTCTTTTTGGACCTGGGCCGGCAGGTGTACGAGCAGCAGCTGGAGCGCCAGCAGGCCCAGTTGGAGGAGCGCCGCCGCCGCTGATATCGCCGTGTCTGACAGATAACATCTGACAGATTCCTTGCCTGATCTCTGGCGATTTGGCCCCCAAACCGTGTGACGAGGCTGTAAGTGGCAGAATGTTTTGATTTGGGTGTTCAGACACCGGGTTTCCCCCTAGGCTGGTGAAACAGTCTCTCCCGGTGTCTTGCGGACTGGAATCCCTCCGGTCCAAAAGGAGCCCACCATGACCGGAAGTAAACAGGAACAGCTGCAAGCCATCATCTCCGACCTGCGGAGCGCCATTCCCGACCTGCGCGGCGCCATGATCGCCACCGTGGACGGCCTCCCCATCGCCCAACTCTTTACCGACAACACCGACGGCAACCGCGTCGCCGCCATGGCGGCAACCGCCCTGGGTCTGGGCAAGCGCATCAACGACACCCTGGGCACCGGCGACCTCAGCGAAATGAGCGTGGCGGGTCTGGACGGCCAGGTCTACATCTACGCCGCAGGACGCAAAGGCGTGCTGGCTGTGGTGGCCCCCAGCGGCATGAACATCGGCCTGCTGAACATGGAAGCCCGTGACGCCGCTTCCCGCGTGACCGCGGTTCTGTAAGGAAAAAGGAGACGAACATGACCTACCAACGAGACGAACTGGGCGAATTCAGCAGTGTGGTGTGCTTCAAGGCCGTGATTACCGGCGTGGAAGACACCCTGGGCAAAGACGGGGCCAGCGTGGTGTTCACCCGCGCCGGCAAAGTGCGCGGCGGCAACCTGGCCCGCGACCTGGGCGTGGCCGGCACCAACGCTCCTATCGGTGAACTGGCCGCCAAACTGAACGGCGCCATCGGTAAGGAAGGCACCCGCCTGGCCGCCGTGCACGACGTGCGCGAGGAAAACGGCAAAATCATCGTGGACACCACCGACACGGTGTGCTCGGCCGGCGAGGAGATGGGCAGCGACCGCAACTGCACCTTTACCATGGGCGCCATCTGGGGCGCGCTGGAAGCCATCACCGGCAAGACCTACCTGGGCGAACAGACCCAGAGCGTGCTGCGCGGCGGCCAGTTCGACCGCTTCGAGTTCGAAGAACTCTGAGTCTGACTGTCTGAGCGTCTAAAGGTCAAAGGGTCTAAGGGATGATTTCCTTAGACCCTTCGACTTTTAGACCTTTTGACTGGCCTTATGGCATCGGGAACTGACCGGCGAAGGCGTGGACTTCTTCCTTCACGTCTTCACCCTTCAGGGCGCGGTCAATCAGGTCGGCCACCCGGTCCATGTCGCTTTCTTTCATGCCGCGGGTGGTCACTGCGGGCGTGCCGATACGGATACCGCCGCCGTGCAGGATTTTCTCGGTATCAAAGGGCAGGGTGGACTTGGAGATGGTAATAAAGTTGGCGTCCAGCGCCTGCGTGGCCTTGGTGCCGTTCAGGCCCTGGGGGCGCAGGTCTGCCAGGAACATGTGGTTGTCGGTGCCGCCGGTCACGATGCGGTAGCCACGCGCTTCCATAGCGGCAGCCAGCGCCTGAGCATTCTTGATGATTTGCGCGGCGTAGTCCTTGAAAGCGGGCTGGAGCGCTTCACCGAAGGCCACGGCCTTGCCGGCAATCACGTGCTCCAGGGGGCCGCCCTGGTGGCCGGGGAAAATGGCGCGGTCGATTTTGGCACCCAGCTCGGGGTCGTTGGACAGCAGCAGGCCCGAGCGGGGGCCGCGCAGGGTCTTGTGGGTGGTGGTCGCCACGATGTGGGCGTGGGGGACCGGATTGGGGTGCAGCCCGGCGGCCACCAGTCCGGCGATGTGAGCGATGTCCGCGAACAGGTACGCGCCGACCTCGTCCGCAATGGCGCGGAACGCCGCAAAGTCGATCTGGCGGCTGTAGGCGCTGGCCCCGGCGATGATCATCTTGGGCCTGTGCTCCAGGGCCAGGGCGCGCACCGCTTCCATGTCCAGGCGCTCGGTTTCCTCGTCCACCCGGTAGCCCACGATGTTGAAACGCTTGCCGCTGAAGTTCACCGGGCTGCCGTGGGTCAGGTGCCCACCGTGGCTGAGGTCCATGCCCATCACGGTGTCTCCCTCTTCGAGCAGCGCGGCGTACACGGCGATGTTGGCGCTGGACCCCGAGTGCGGCTGCACGTTGGCCCAGGCGGCGCCGAACAGTTCGCAGGCCCGGTCAATGGCGAGCTGCTCGATCTTGTCAATCACTTCGCAGCCGCCGTACCAGCGCTTGCCGGGGTAGCCCTCGGCGTACTTGTTGGTGGCGATGCTGCCGACCGCCTCACGCACTGCTGCCGAGGTGAAGTTCTCGGAGGCGATCAGTTCCAGCCCCAGGCGCTGGCGCTCGGCTTCCTGCTGAATCAGGTCGAAGACGGTTTGGTCCTTCTGCTCTAATGGCGTGGTCATTTGCCTTACGCTAGCACCTGTGTCCACCGGACGCGCCTGAGGGCGGCCAGCCATGTCTCCCTGGGGCAGACGTAGCTGCGGGCCTATCCATAAAGATGCAGGAGCGGAGATGCAGGAGCAGGCCGGCAAATCTCTGGTGGGGCCTGCTCAGGCCGGGGCCTGCAAGCAGCGGCGCAGTTCGTCCAGCTCGCTCGGGGTGGCCAGGACCAGCAGGCTGTCGCCGCCGCGCAGCTCGGTGGGGCCTTTGGGCACCAGGTACTCGCCCTGGCGGTGGACCAGCATAATCAGCGCCTCTTCGGGCAGTGGCAGGTCCATAATCATGGCGCCGTCGGCGGGGCTGCCGCTGCCCACCTCGACTTCGACCATGTCGTTCTTGCCGCGGCCGGTGGGCGTAAAAGAGATGGGGTGGTGGGTCGGTTCCTCAAAGGTTCCGCGCACGCCCAGGAGCCGCGCCACCTGCGGCAGGGTGGTGCCCTGCAGCAGCACGCTGGTGAGCACCATGAAAAACACCAGGTTGAACAGGCTCTGGGCGTAGGGCACCCCGGCCAGCAGCGGAAAGGTCGCCAGCACGATAGGCACGGCGCCGCGCAGGCCCACCCAGGCCACCATGCTCACTTCACGCAGCGGCATGCCGAACGGCAGCAGGGAGGCGAACACCGACAGTGGCCGCGCCACGAACACCAGCACCAGGGCCGCCAGCATCGCCGCGCCGGCCGTGGGCAGCAGCTCGTGGGGGTTCACCAGCAGGCCCAGCGTCAGGAACATCAGCACCTGCATCAGCCACGAAAGGCCGTCGTGAAACGAAAGCAGGCTGCGCTTGTGTGTAAAGGTGGCATTGCCGATGATGACGCCGGCGATGTACACCGCCAGGAATCCGCTGCCCCCCGCCACCGCCGCGCCGCCGAAAATCAGCAGGGCGATGGCGATGGTCAGCACCGGATACAGGCCCTCGAACTGAAGCGGCAGCCGCCGCAGCGCCCGCAGGCCCAGCCGCCCCAGCGCGAATCCCAGCACAGCCCCAATCACCATCTGCTTGATGAACAGCGGCACGATGCTGACCACGCCCAGCTCCGGCTGCTCGATCAGTGTCAGGATGCCTACGGTCAGAAACACGGCCATCGGGTCGTTGCCGCCGGATTCGAATTCCAGCAGTGGAGCGATATCGCCGGTCAGGGCCAGCTGCCGCTCACGCAGAACCGAGAACACGGCGCTGGCGTCGGTGGAACTGACGATGGCGCCCAGCAGCCAGGCCATCAGCCAGGGCAGGCTCAGCACATAGTGGGCGAAGGTCGCCATGACGCCGGCGGTCAGCAACACGCCCAGGGTAGCCAGCACCAGCCCGCGCGGCACGACGGGGCGAGTTTCCCGCCAGTCGGTGCTCAGGCCGCCCTGAAACAGGATGAAGCACAGCGCCAATGTTCCCAGGCCCTGCGCCAGCGTGTAGTTGCTGAATTCAATTCCCAGGCCGTCGGTGCCGGCCAGCATCCCCACGCCCAGGAACAGCAGCAGCCCCGGCACGCCCAGGCGGCCCCCGACCCGGCCCACCACCAGACTGACCAGCAGCAGCAGGCCAGTGACCAGCAGGGCAAGTTCGGTATTCAAAGGCACTCCTTCATCGTCCCTATGTTAGCGGGTGGTCTGCGGCAGTCCGCAGGCCGCCAGACCGGAAGACTGATGCCCGAAGGCTGGCGCCTGGGTGCGGATTCCTGCCTGCTGGGTGCTGGTTCGCTGCTGCCCCGAGCCCGGCTTGCCAGGTCAGCTGCGCAGCCGCTAGGTTAGGGGCTGTGGGTACACGTTCGCCATTTACCAGCGGGGGAAACGCACCGGGCTGAAAGTTTTCGGCCCCGTGCTTCCCCCGCCCTGTCCTGTGGCGGGGGGTTTTTTTGGCAAGCAGGTGCAGGGCCGCTGTTAGCAGTACAGGACCGTCAGGAGCACAGGACCGCCAGCAATAGTGGACCGTCAGCAGGAGCCAGAACAGATACACCAGAACAGATACACCAGAACAGATACACCAGAACAGATACACCAGAAGAGATACAGAGGAGAAACGATGCAAGAACAAGCCATTCAGGAAATTGCAGCCGCCCAGGACCTGGACACGCTGCAGCAGGTCAAGACCCGCTACGTGGGCAAAAAGGGCCTGGTCACCCAGGAGTTGGGAGCGCTGGGCAAGCTGCCCCCCGAGGAGCGCAAGGCGCGCGGAGCGGAAATCAACGTGGTGCGCACCGCGATTCAGGCTGCGCTCGACGAACGTGAGGGCGTGCTCAAGCGTGAAGCCCTGGACGCCCGGCTGCGCGGCGAAGCCATTGACGTGACCCTGCCCGGCCTGGGCCTGCCTGCCGGGGGCCTGCACCCTATTACCCGCGTGTACAGCGAACTGACCGATATTTACCGCCGGATGGGCTACGAGGTGGTGGAAGGCCCGGAAGTGGAGGAGGAGCACTACAACTTCGAGGCCCTGAACATCCCCTGGTATCACCCCGCCCGCGAGCTGCAGGACACCTTCTGGCTGGAAGACGGCCGGTTGCTGCGCACCCACACCTCCAACATGCAGATTCGCTACATGGTGGAGCACGAGCCGCCGCTGAAGATGGTTTCGCGGGGCAAGGTCTACCGCTACGAGGCCACCGACGCCACCCACGAGGCGATGTTTCACCAGCTGGAAGGCCTGGTGGTGGGCGACGGCATCAGCATGGCCGACCTCAAGGGCACGATTGCCGAAATGGCACGCGGGCTGTACGGCGCGGGCGCCAAAGTGCGCTTCCAGCCGAGCTACTACCCCTTCGTGGAGCCGGGCGCCGACTTCGCCGTGTACTGGGACAACCCACGCGGCGAGAGCAAATGGCTGGAGCTGGGCGGCTGCGGCATGGTTCACCCCAACGTGTTTAGGGCCGTGGACGACCTGCGCGAGCAAGCGGGCAAAGAGCGCGTGTACGAGGGCAAAACGGGCTTCGCGTTCGGGCTGGGGCCGGAGCGAATTGCGATGCTGAAATACGGCATTCCCGACATCCGCTACTTCTACGCCAACGACCCCAAGGTGATGGGGCAGTTCCGGGGTGAGCTGAACGGATAGTGCCATGATTGAGCTGCCTGCGCCCACCACTGAATCTTTCGCTGTTCCCTGTGCGGCGGCCCTTATCGTCCGCACGGTGGGCGGTGTGCCCTGCTTGCTGCTGCAAACCCGCTGCAAGCCCGGCGCGGGTAGAGAAAACGGCCTGCTGGAGCTGCCCGCCGGCAAGGTGCGCGAGTACGAAAGCGTGTTCGACACCCTGCGCCGTGAGGTGGCCGAAGAAACGGGCCTGACCCTGACCCAGATCGGAGGTGAAGCCGCCTGCTGGACGGGCGCAAGCCTGGGCTACGGCGTGCAGACGTTCCAGCCCTACTGTGTCACCCAGAACCTGTCGGGTGGGTATTCCATCTTGCTGACCACCTTCCTGTGTGAGGCAGCCGGAGAACCGCAGGGCAGCGGCGAAAGCCACAGCCCCCGCTGGGTGCCGCTGACCGAACTGCAGGGCCTGCTGGACGCCCGGCCAGAAACGTTTTATCCGCTGCATCTGGGCGCACTGCGGCAGTACCTGGCCGCGCAGCTTGCCACGCCGCACGTCTTCGTGTACGGCACGCTCAAGCCGGGGCACCGCAATGCCGCTTGGCCTGCGGCCGTGGCCCAGCCGCAGGCCCAGCCCGCCACGCTCGGCGGCGCGGCGCTGCACCATCTGGGCGCTTATCCGGGCCTGGTCTTTGCCGAGACTGGGGGAGAGGTGCAGGGCTACCTGTACACCTACCCGTCCGCGCAAATGGACGCGGTACTGGCGCGGCTAGACGAGCTGGAAGGCTACCGTGGCCCGGGCGATGCGGCCAACCTCTACCACCGCGAACTGCGTGAAGTGACGCTGGCGGACGGCTCGGTGTGCACGGCCTGGGTGTACGTGTATGCCCAGCCGCTGCCCGAGCATTCCCTGCTGGCCGGGGGCGAGTGGCAGGACGACCTGCCCGCCCCGGCCTCCCTTTCCCAAGGAGGAACCCCATGAGACAGCGTGCTGCCGCGCTTATCTATAACGACCACCAGATTCTGCTGATTCTGCGCCGCAAGAACGGCCACGCCTACGCCACCCTGCCCGGCGGCGGCATTGAGGACGGCGAAACGCCCGCCGAAGCTGCCGCCCGCGAGGTGCTCGAAGAAGTCAACCTGACCGTGGAGGTGGGCCAGCAGGTGCTGGAGCTGGACAACCTGAACAACCACGAACACTACTTCCTGTGCCGGGCTGTCCGGGGTGAGATGCGCCTGGGCGACGGCCCCGAAGGCATCCGCAACAGTGCAGCCAACTCCTACGACCCGCAGTGGGTGGACCTGTCCCGGCTGGACGAGGTGAATCTGGTCCCCGAAGTGCTGCGCGCTCTGGTCCGCGAACATGCCCCCCACCTCCATGCCCCCGACGAGGTCAACCTATGAAACTTCCCTATTCCTGGCTCAAAGAACTGATTCCCGCCTTGCCGCCCGTCACTGAACTGGAGCCGATCTTCTCGCAGATTGGCCTGCCGCTGGAAGGCGTGGAAGACGTGCCGACCGTCCCGCAGGGCGTGATTCTGGCCGAAGTCCTGAGCACCGAGCCCATCGAAGGCACCAAACTGACCAAAATCACCTTTGATGCCGGCCCCGAGCACGGTCAGCGCACCATCGCCAGCGGTGCGCCCAACGCGGTGGGCCTGCCTGCGGGCACCATGCTGGCCCTGGTGACTCCCGGCACCACTCTCGGCGGCATGACCTACGGCGTGCGCGAGCTGCAGGGCGTGGAGAGCTGGGGCATGGCGGCCAGCGAAAAGGAGCTGGGCATTGGGGAACAGAATGCCGGCGTGATGCTGATTCGTGCCGGCGAGGCCCCGGCGGGCACGCCACTGCACACGCTCTGGCCTGCCGATTCCGTGCTGGACATAGAAGTGACCCCCAACCGCGCCGATGTGCTGAGCGCGCTGGGCTTGGCCCGCGACCTGGCGGCCTTTTTGGAGCTGGAACTGCGCGAGCCGCCCGCCGGCCCGGCGGCCACGAGCCCCGGCGAAATCACCGTGTCGCTGCCTCCCAAAGGCTTGGTGCTGGAGCGGGACACCACCGGCACCTACCGCGACGGCTGCGACCACTTCGTGGCGCGCACGGTCTCGGGGCTTCAGAACGGCCCCAGCCCGCTGTGGATGCAGCGCCGCCTGACGCTGAGCGGCCTGCGCCCCCGCGACCTGATTGTGGACGCCAGCAACTACGTGATGCTGGAACTGGGCCAGCCCACCGCCATGTACGACCGCGCCGAGGTGCAGGGCGACCAGATTCTGGTGAGCTTCGGCCTGCGCCAGGGCGAAGAAGTCCGCGACCTGCTGGGCGGCACGCACACGGTAGGCCAGGAAGACCTGCTGATTCTGGACGGCCGCGACCGGGGCATTTCCAGCGTGGCCGAGGCCTTCGGTTCGGCGGGTAAAGCCAAGGAGGGCCAGGGTGTGCTGGGCATTGCCGGCATCGTGGGTGGCGAGCACGGCCATGTCACAGCGGGCACGACCGGTGTGGTCATCGAAGCGGCCCACTTTGACCCGGTGCTGCTGCGGCGCACCGCTTCGCGCCTGGGGCTGAAGACCGACGCCGTGTACCGCTTCGAGCGCGGCGTGGACCCGTTGCTGCCGCCCCGCGCCGCCGACCGCCTGGTGGGCCTGCTGGCCGGGGCAGGCGGACAGCCGCATCCCGGCGCCACGGTGGTGGGCGACCCCAGCCCCAGCGTTCCCGGTCCCATCGAGACCAGCGGCGACCAGATTCGTACCCTGCTGGGCATGCACATCGAAACGGCCGAGATGCGCGGCATCCTCTCGCGGCTGGGCTGCCAGGTGTCGGGCGAGGGCGACGCGCTTACCGTGCAGCCGCCCTCCTGGCGGGTGGACCTGCACATCTGGCAGGACCTGGCCGAGGAAGTGGCCCGCCTGCACGGCTACGCCGAGCTGCCCGAGACGCTGCCCACCCTGCGCGTTCACGGCAGCAACGTGGGCGCTTCTGCCCAGAGCGAGCGCCGCGACACGCTGCGCCGCACCCTGAGCGGCCTGGGCTTTCAGGAAGCTGTGACCTACACCTTTACCAGCGACGACGAAGCCGGCAAGGCCCGCACCGAGGTGCCCGGCGTGCGGCTGCAAAACCCCCAGACCGCCGACCGCACTGGCCTGCGGACCGCCCTTTACCCTTCGCTCCTGCGGGCAGCGGGCGCCTACGCCAAGGGCGAGCGGGCGCTGCTGTTCGAGATTGGGCGGATTTTCCCGGCGGGCGGCGAAACCGAGCGCCTCGGCCTGCTGATGCGCGGCGACCTGGCCGCCAAGACCTATCAGGATGGCGTGAGCGGGGATTTCAGCGTGTTCCGGGGGCTGGTGCAGAGCTTCGCGGCAGCCAGCGGCGCCAGCTTCGAGCTGCGGCAGCTGCGCGGCGACGAGGTTCCAGCGGCCCTGCACCCTGGCATTGCCGGCGAAGTGCTGTGGAACGGTCAGCCCGCCGGCTGGCTGGGCGCGCTGCACCCCGAAATTGCGCAGGAATTCGGGCTGAAGGGCGACACCTTCCTGGCCGAGTTGGGCCTGCCGCTGCCTGCGGGCGAGTGGGCTTTCCGCGACCCCAGCCGCGCCCCCGCCGCGTGGCGTGACCTGGCGGTGATTGCGCCGCAGGACGTGAGCTACGGCGAGATTGCCGCCGTGCTGAAACGCGAGGGCGGCGAGTTGCTGGAAAGCGTGGAGCCGTTCGACGTGTATCAGGGCGAGCAGGTGGGCGAGGGCAACCGCTCGGTGGCCGTGCGCCTGACCTACCGTGGCGCACGGACGCTGACCGATGAGGAAGTGGACCCGGTGTTCGCCGCGCAGATTGACGCGGTGAAGGCGCAGGGCTGGACGGTCCGCGAGAAGTAACGGTTGCCAGCATCACGGCATGCGAGAAGGGGCCTGGGCGCAAGCTTGGGCCCTTTTGCCTTTAGTCCATTTGGCCGACGTGTTCTCCCGGTGCTCCTCTCTATCCTCACCCCATGTCCACCTTCACCCCCGACCAACTCGCTGAAGCCCACCGCGCCCTCGCCTCCTTGCTGGGCAAGTGCGAGAAGGTGCTGGCCGGCGGCAAGCTGAAGCCCGCCCAGCACACGCTGATGAGGCGCCGGACCGAAGCTCTACGGGTGGCGCTGGCCCTGATTGCCGCTGAGGGCAAGGGGGCGAGGGCGGCTCATACGGTGGAGGAGCCCGGCTGTTAGGTTGGCATATGGACCAGATGTCGCGTGGCAAGGAACGGCGGGGCCGGTTCCCCGCCCCGTTCAAGGTGGTGTTGGGCCTGCTGTTGCTGGGGCTACTGGCGGGGCTGGCGCTCCTGTGGCAGTATGGCCCCCGCTTCGGTGTCTATCTGAGGCCGCCGGCCCCGGCCGCCTACGCGGATACGGCCCTGAGCCTGATGGACAACGGCTACTACGCTACAGGCGAGCAGTGGCAGAGGGCACGTGCAGAAGCTGTGGCTGCCACGCGGAAAGCTCCCGACTACGCCTCCACCTTTCCGGCTTTGCGGAAAGCGCTGGCGGTGGCCGGCGGGCCACACTCCAAGTTGCTGGAGGAAGGTCAGAGCCTCTCCGAGCGGATGGGACCACCTCGGACCCCCACCGTAGAAACCTCGGATGGGGTGACCACCGTGGCGGTGCCCGCAGTGGCGGCCGATGATGCCCAGGTTCTCCAGACGTACGCGGACATGCTGGCGCAGGGGTTGGTCAACGCTGAGGCCGCGACGGGCTGCGGCTGGGTCGTGGACCTGCGCGGCAACACCGGCGGCAACATGGAGCCGATGCTGGCGGGGCTGAGCCCGCTGCTGGGCAGTGGCCGGGTCGGCGGGTTCGTGGACAACCGGGGCAACGTGACCGAGCTTGCCCTCCAGGACGGCGCAGTGTATCTGGGCGGCCGCTCCACGTTCGGCACGCAGCACTCTCAACCGCTCAAGGGCCCGGTGGCTGTGCTGCAAGATGGGCGGACCGCCTCTTCGGGCGAGGTGGCGCTGCTGGCGTTTTATGGGCGCGGCGACACCCGCACCTTTGGGGCGCCCAGCGCCGGGCTGTCATCGGCCAATCAGGTTCGCAGGTTGTACGGCGGCACGGAGATGCTGCTTACCGTGGCGCTGGATACGGACGCTGCGGGGAAAGTGTACGGCGGAGTCCTTGAGCCGCAGCAGCCCACCGACCCCGGAGCGGCCCCGGAGGCGGCGCGGGCATGGCTGGCGGAGCAGTGCCGGCGGAGTCCTTAGTCCGGCGCAGCATTCGCCCGGCATGCCACAATCCTCCCATGACCAAAACCAAGCTGACCTATGTCACCGACACCTACTGCATCTGGTGCTGGGGCTTCGGCGAGGCGCTGCGTGGATTTGCCCAGCAGAACGCAGACCGCATCGAATTGGAAGTGCTGCCCGGCGGCCTGCTGGTTGGGGACCGGGTGCAGCCGGTAGGCGAAAAACCCCGCGTGCTGGAATCGGCGGCGCGGGTGGCCAACATGACGGGCGTGCCCACCGGCGAGGGCTTTCGCCGCAGCGTGGAGGAGGGCAGCACCGTGCTGGATTCCGGCGTGGCGGCGCGGGCGTACTGGGCGCTGCACTCGCTGGCGCCGTCGCGTGGACTGGACATTGCCCATGCCCTGCAGCACGCCTGGTACTGGGACGGCCTGGACCTGCATGACCCGGCAGTGATTGGGGGTGTGGCCCGCGAACTGGGACTGGACGCTGCCGCTGCTGCCCGCGCCCTTGCCGACCCTGCGGCCGAAATTCAGGCGCTGGCCGGCTTCGAGCGCCGCCAGACGCTGGACATCTCCGGTTATCCCACGCTGCTGGTACATGGTCCGCATGGCACGCAGCGTATCGGCGGAGCCAGGGCCACACCTGCCAAGCTGACCGCCGCCTTTGAGCAGGTGCTGGCCGGCGAAACGGTAGAGGAAGAAGACGAGGAATAAGCTGTTCAGGGCTGGCCGGCCCCCTGAATAAGGAAATGCCGCAGGTGGGCCGCAGACGAGGACAGCCCCCGGCGAGCCCGGCGGAGAGCTGCAGGCAAAAGAGGGAGCCACCAGTTGAGTGGCTCCCTCTGCATGCGGTTGACCGTGGCTGCTTGCGGGGTCAGTCGCGGAACACGCTGCTGGGGAACTGCACCAGGCTCTCGTTGCCGTCGCGGCTCACGGCGGCCACGCCGAAGTAGTAGTTGTCCACCACCAGGCCAGTCATGGTGTATTCGTTGGTGCCAGCGGGCACCCAGACCGAGTGGGTCCACTGCGGCTCGGTGGTCAGGCGGTAGTAGATTTTGTGGCCCAGCAGGTTACGGCTGCTTCCCGGCTTCCAGCGCAGCTTGGCGGCCGGCTGCACCCCACCGCCCAGGGCCACGTCCGTCGGCGCGGCGGGAGCCCAGCCCAGCGAAGCGAGCGCCGCCACGTTTGCCCCGGTCAGGCGGGCCGCGTAGTCGAAGTTCACGCCTTCAATCACGTCGCCGTACTGCACACCGTTCTCGGTGCGGATGTCCTGGTGCTGGCGGTTGTAGTTCTCGTTGGTTTCCATCAGTCGCACGGCCGGAAAGCCGGCGTTGTTGAAGGGCGTGTGGTGGCCGCCGCGCCCGAAGCGGTCCAGGCGGTACACCATCATCGGGTCCAGCTGCGGCAGATAGGTCTGGGTGGTGCGGTAGACGTAGCGCGCCAGCTGCCGGCTGGGGCCGTCTACCTCGCCGCCGTAGTAGCGCCGCTGCTGCAAGGTTTTCTCGTCGGCGCCCTGGAAGTACGGCTCGGAGAAGATGCGGAAGCTGCGGTTGTTCACCACACCGTTCACGCCCTCGATGTTGCCGATCATGTCGTTGTTCAGTACTCCGATAACATTCCAGCCTTCCGCCTTGGCTTTGGCCGCCAGGAACTCGCCGCCGTACAGGTTCTGCTCCTCGCCACTCAGGCCCGCCAGGACGATGGAGTTGGCGAACTTGTAGCGGCTCAGCACACGGGCCGCCTCAATGGTTCCGGCCAGGCCGCTGGCGTTGTCGTTGGCGCCAGGGCTGACCGAGGTGGAATTCATCACGTCGGTCACCCGGCTGTCGATGTCGCCGGACATGATGACGTAATCGTTGGGGCGCACGGTGCCGCGCAGTACGGCGTACACGTTCACCACCTCGGTGTCGCGGTCAATGCGCTCGCTGCCGGCCTTGACCAGGGTGCGCTGCTCGTAGACCTCCAGGCAGCCGCCGCACTCGGCGCTGATTTTCTCGAACTCGGCCTTCATCCAGCGCACGGCTGCGCCGATGCCCTGGGTGTCCGACGCCGTTTCGGACATGGTGTGGCGGGTTCCGAAGCCCACCAGAGTGCGGATGTCCGCCTCAATGCGGTCTGCCCGGGGAGCCGCTGCCAGTTCCATTACCCGTGGGTCGAAGCTGGGAGGTGCGGTGACCCTGCGCGCTGCTGCGCTGGAAGTCGCCGTGGCCGCGCCAGAAGTTGCGACGGGCTCCGCTGCATCCGCATCGGCCCGAGCGGAGGTGAGCAGGGACAGGCCCAGCAGGGCCGTCAGATACCCGAGTTTTTTGGACATGCGGCCAACCTAACAGATAGAACAGCAGAGAGCGAAACTCCTTTCTGAACTGTGAAGATGAAGGGAGAAATATTGCACACGGGGATGGAAAAATTATGTTCTGGATATGCTTATGCCAGCTGCTCTTGCTTCTCCCGAATCGCTTGTAGCGCAGCCTGCACGTGTACGGTGTGGTTCAGGTCGTGGCGCTGGTGGACCAGCAGGCCCTGAGGGTCAATGACGAATGAGGCCCGTCCCGAGACCCCGAGCAGGCCGGTCAGTCCACCCACCACACCGTAGGCGCGGCAGATGGTCTGGTCCGGGTCGGGCAGCAGGGGATAGGACAGCCCGCACTTCTCTCGGAAAGCTGCCTGCCCCGGCGCCGCGTCGGTACTGATCCCGATCACCTGCGCTCCCAGCGCCGCGAACTGCGGCAGGAACTGCTCGAAGCGCTGCGCCTCGATAGAGCAGCCGTAGCTGTTGGCCCGGGGGTAGAAATACAGCACCGTCCACTGTCCGCGCAGGTCCTGCAGGCGGACGTGGCGGCCGTCGTCGCTGACGGCGCTGAATTCGGGAGCAGGCTGGCCAAGCTGGAGTTTCATGCGGCCCATGCTAGGCCATGGGGGCGGGCACTGTTTCCGGCGTCCTCTAGGCCTGCAGGCTATCCTGAACCGCCTCGCAGGAGCTTCGGCCTGGAGGCTGGAACTTCTGGACAGTGGCGGGCCGGGGCGACCAGGCCCTTACGGCACTGCGCGGGCAGCTGCTGTCCAGGGGCCTGACCCGCACTCAGGCCGCCTGGGCGGACGCTGGGCCCTTCACGCTGTGGGGCCTGGGGGTGCTGCTGGGAAGCCTGATGGCGTTCTTGCCGCTCCTGCCGGGCCTGGTTCCGGGGCCTTTCGTGGATGAAGCCGGTCAGCCCGACCGCTGGTGCATGCTCGTTTTGGGGCCGCCGATTTCTCTGGAATGGAGCCGCCGCCGGCAGACCCTGACGGCAGCGCGCAAGCAGGATATGGCCGGGGTCTCCCAACCCTAGAGGGCGTCTCCGGTGTGGCTGAACACCTCCCAGAGTTCCAGCTCGTTGCGGCCGGCCAGCGTGCCTTCCGGCAGGGTCTGCCCGCCCTTGTGGCCTTCCTTGAAACTGGGGCTGGTGCGCCACGCTTCGAACGCTTCGCGGCTCTCCCAGTAGGTCAGCACGGTGTAGGGCTGGCCCGGCGCGGTGGGCCGCAGCAGGTGCGTGGCGATGAAGCCCGGCTGCGCTTCCACGTTGCCGGGACGGTTCAAAAAGCGCTCCTCAAAGGCGGCGGCGAACTCGGGGTTCACGGGGATACGGTTGGCGACGGCGATCATGTTTGCCAGCCTAGCGCCAGACCGTGCCGCACTGGTGCAGCTTGCGGAAATCGTTGGTGATGCCCACGCCCTGCGGCTGGAAGGTGACCACCGGAGCGCCTCCCGGCTGCATCACCGGCCACTGGGGCAGGCCGCTGCCGCCGGGGTTGCCGGTGCGGGCGAAGTTGGCCCAGTAGGTCCGCATGGTGCGGGCCAGCTGCGCCTGCTGCGGCGTGAACTGCGCCGGGTCGCCCAGACTGACGGGGGTGCCGAAAATACTGGGCAGCTCGGCGGCGTGGAAGGCGCCGTAGCGGGGAATGCCGGCGGTGGGTGTCAGGCGGCTGGGGGCGCTGCGGTCGCGGAACTCGTAGGCGTACACGGGCGCTGCGGCACTCAGGTTACGGGCCAGGTCGCTGGTGGGGCAGGCGAACACGCTGTCGGTCACGGAGGCGGCGCCGGCCAGGGCGCGGGTGCCGTAGGCGCTGACCGGATAGGCGCCCAGCACGCGCAGGGCCCGGCCACGGTTCATGACCACGTTCAGGCCGACGTACTCGCCCAAGCTCAGGTCGCGGTGCGGGTCGCCCGCCCAGGCGGTGAACAGGGTGCCCTCGTCCAAGTTGCTGCCGATCAGTACCGGCACGCGCTGCTGGTTCCCGGCAGCGAACACCTCAGCCGGGTCGCGGGGCAAGGTGGCGTCACCGTGCAGCGGCGGGAACGGTACGAAGCCGGCGCCCAGGCCTTCGGGGCGGGCCCTCGCCAGCTGCTCGGCCGGCAGAGCGCGCAGGCAGTCGGCGTCGTTCACTGCGCAGCCCAGCGCCTCGATCATCCGGCTGCTGCGGGCCACCGCCTCGGCACGCGGCACGGTGATGCCCGGCGCGGTGCAGGGGCCGCTCTGGATAATGGCCTTGTCGAACAGGCCCCGCGCCCCCGGTGCGGCCAGCTGCTGGCAGATGCTCATGCCGCCGGCTGATTCCCCGAACACGGTCACGTTGCGGGCGTCTCCACCGAACGCCGCGATGTTGCCGCGCACCCAGTTCAGGGCCAGTTGCTGGTCCAGCAGGCCGAAATTGCCCACGCGGCCACCATCGTTGAGCGCCTCGGCAGCCAGGAAGCCCAGGGCACCCAGGCGGTAGTTGACGCTGACCACCACCACGTTCTGCTCACGGGCCAGCACACTGGGGTCATAGTCGTAGCCGGCGCCGGTCTGATAGCTGCCGCCGTGAATCCACACCATGACCGGCAGTGGCTGGGCGGTCTGCACCGCGCCGTCTGGAGCGTACACGTTCAGCGTCAGGCAGTCCTCGGCGCCGCGGCTCTGCTGGCCCACGCCAGGAATGGAGATGAACTGCGGGCATGCCGCCCCGGCCACGGTGGCGCTGCGTTCCCCGTCCCAGCGCGGCAGCGGCTGCGGGGCCTTCCAGCGCCGCTCACCCACTGGCGGCTGGGCGTAGGGCAGCCCCAACCAGCGCTTCACGCCGCTCTGCACAAAGCCGGTCACCGTACCGGCCGGCGCCTGGACGCGGGCGGCAGGGTCGGGAGCAGGGGGCGGGGCCATATCAGCCGGCGTGCCGGTGGTCTGCGCGGTGGCCGCCAGGGCTGTAGAAGTCTGAGCTGTAGAAGTTTGGGCCGTGGAGGTCTGGGCGGCGGCAGTTCCCAGCGAGAGCAGCGCCGAAACGGCAAGTGCGGTCAGCGGGGCAGGGATGAGCAGTGGTCTGGACATGGAAATCCTCCTGGGTTCTCGGGGTAGGAAAACGGCAAGGCAAAGGCGGTAGCGGCGGCCGGACGGCGCCAGTTCTCCCGGCGCTGCTGAGGGTTAGAGTGCGCGTTTCATTCGCTGTTACACCGACCATTCAACGCTGCCCGCCGCCCTTTTACCGTGAAGTCGGGCCGTGCGAAACTGAGGCCGAAGCGCTACCATTGGTCCCCTCCCACAGGTCTTTGGTCTGCGCTGCTCGCTGCCCTCTGTGCTCACATTCTGCGCCTGACACCGTGTGCTGACATTTCCTAGGCCCGCCGCCGCTTCAGCACCGCGCCCAGGCCGGTTTCGGCGGCAATGCGGGCCAGGGCAAGAAGCGGAGCCTCGCTGGCACGGACCTGCTCGCCGCGTGCCAGCCGCCGCATGGCGTCCTCGTACCAGGCGATTTCCAGGTAGCCGGTGCCGTCCAGCAGAGCGACGCCGGTCCTCAGCGGGCGCACCTCGCTGCTCACGTCCTCGCCGCGCAGCACGCGGGCGCTGAACTGCGGGTCGGTGACCAGTGGGCGGGCCAGACCTACCACGTCGGCTGCCCCGCTCGCCAGCGCCTGCCGGATGGTGGCGGCGTCACGGAAGCCCCCGGTCACGCACAGCGGCACGCCCGCCGCCGCCCGCGCCCGCCCCGCGAAGTCAGCGAAAAAGCCGCCGCGTTCGCGTGACCCCAGCATCATCGGTTTCTCGTAGGTGCCGCCGGAAATCTCGATCAGGTCGCAGCCCTGTTCGCCCAGCGCCGCCACCACCGCCAGACTGTCTTCTTCCGAGAAACCGCCGCGCACGAAATCCGAGGAGTTGAGCTTCACGCTGACCGGAAAATGTGGTCCCACTGCCGCCCGCACTGCCCTGAAGGTTTCGAGCACAAAGCGCATCCGGTTCTCCAGGCTGCCTCCGTACTCGTCTCGCCGCACGTTGTGCCGGGGAGAGAGGAACTGCGACATCAGGTAGCCGTGCGCCGCGTGCAGTTGGACCCCGCCGAAGCCTGCCCGCTGCGCCAGCCGCGCCGAGCGTGCGAAGCGGGCCGTCAGGTCATGAATCTCGGAGACTGTTAGCGCACGCGGCGTCTCGAAAGCGCGGGCCATGCCGCCGGGGTACGGCACGGCGCTTGGCGCCACCGTGCCGCCGGCATTCAGCCCGCGTGGCGCCTGCTTGCCGGGGTGGTTCAGCTGCATCCACAGTGCCGCTCCGTTCCGGCTTCCCTGCACCGCCCAGGCGTGGAACTCGGCGAGGTGCCGCTCGTCTTCCAGCACCACGTTGCCCGGTTCGCCCAGGGCGCGGGCGTCCACCATCACGTTGCCGGTCAGCAGGATGCCGGTGCCGCCCTCGGCCCAGCGGCGGTACAGCGCGGGCAGTTCGGGCCGGGGGGCGTGGTCGCGCCTTCCCAGAGCCTCACTCATGGCGCCCTTGAGCAGGCGGTTCTTGACCGTTACGCCGCAGGGCAGGGTCAGGGGTTCGGTCACGGCAGGTTCGGTCACGGCGGTCATGCGGGGCAGTCTAGGAAATCTGCCCGGAGGAAGCGGGTTGGAGCTTACGCTCCCCGCGTGCTGCTCGCCCTGGGGCGCCGGGACGGACTCGGAAGATGAACAGGCCTTTCCACAGGCTTTAGGCGGGGTTGAGAAGTCCGCCATAAAGGGCATAAGCCACACGCCGCCGCTGCCGCAGTCCCTATGGTTGAGAGGTCGAAAGTGACCTGAACGTCCTCCTTTCCTTTCAACCCCGAGGCTTTATGACGATTCACAACCCTCCACGCCGCGCCGGCCACCTGCCCGGCCCGCTGATTTATCCAGCCCCCGCCTCTGCCCCCGAGCCTTTTGCCGTGCGCGCCGAGGCGGCCTTCCGTGACAAGATTCTGGCCCCCGACTTTCCCTGTGTGGCAGCCAAGGCGTCGGTCAATACCGACATGTACCGCCTGCGCACCTACGGACAGCTGGCCACTCTGGACACCACGCTGGCCCTGGCCCGGGACCTGCGCACTTTCCAGGCCGAGCAGCCGAAGATGGACTCGGACTTCACCAGCTTTGTCAGCGTGTTCGAGTTTCCCGGCGAGGTGGACGAACTGACCTTCGAGCGCCTGGTCTGGGAGCAGCTGCACGCGCTCTCGCTGCTGGACGACCAGCCTTACAGCACTGAAGTCAGCAGTGACAGCACCTCGCCCGATTTTGGCTACTCGTTCGGTGGGCAGGCTTTTTTCATTGTGGGGCTGCATCCTGGGGCCTCGCGCATTGCTCGGCGGTTTCCCTACGCCATGCTGGTCTTCAACTCGCACCATCAGTTCCGTGCCCTGAAGGCCGATGGGCGCTGGACCCGCTTTCAGGAGACCATCCGCAGCCGCGATATCAAATTGCAGGGCAGCATCAACCCCAACCTGGCCGACTACGGCACCGCCCCCGAAGCGCGGCAGTATTCTGGTCGGGCCGTGGAACCCGGCTGGCAGGCCCCGTTCGGCCACTGCCCGCTCGGCTTCGGCGCTGCGCCTGAGAACGCGGCCGCTCTGCCACAGGCCGCCCCATCAACAGAGGAGAATGCATGACCCAACCCACTTCCGGCCACGCTGCCCGCGACGAATCAGGCTACGACGTGACCCGTATTCCGCCCCAGAGCGGCAGCGGCTTCACCATGAGTAGGGGCGATATTCTGGTCGTCATTGACCCGCAGGGCGAACAGGTGTCCGACCTGATGGCCTTTGCCGCCGACAACAAAGAGGAGTGGCTCTCGTCGGGCCGCACCTTCGACTACAACGAGACCATCTACCTGACCACCGGGCACGTGCTGTATTCCAACCGTTCGCGTCCCATGTTCACTCTGCTGCGCGACGACGTGGGCCGGCACGATTTTCTGCTGACCCCCTGTTCCACCGAAACCTTCGAGATTCTCTACCCGCCCGGCACCGCCGAGGGCCACCCCAGCTGCTTTTCCAACCTGGTACAGGCGTTCGCGCCCTACGGCATTCAGCCCGACCAGATCCCCACCACGCTGAACATCTTTATGAACGTGCTGGTGGATGGGCAGGGCCGGGTCAACATCGGGCCGCCCATCTCGCAGGCCGGGCAGCGTCTGGAACTGCGCGCCGAAATGGACATGATTGTGGGCCTGACCGCGTGCTCGGCGGAGGGCAGCAACAACGGCACCTTCAAGCCGATTGACTATTTCGTGATTCCTGCGGCGGATGTGCCGGCAGACTTGCAGGAGTAAGCTGTCAAGTCCTGCTGAGAGGCCCCACTGTGGGGCCCTTTCTTATGCCGCTGCCTACGCCTCCAGCCGGTACAGCACGAATTCGCTCAGTTCCAGTTGCTGCATACGGCTGAAACCGGCCGCCCGCGCCAGTGCCTCCAACTGCGGGGGGTTCAGGCGCCGGGATAGGGGTGGTCCGCTTTCCTCCTCGCGGTAGGCCCATTCCAGTACGCCCAGGCGTGGGGCCACCCGGCGGGCTTCTTGCAGGGCTGCGGCCATGTCAGGCGATTCGTGCAGCATCAGGCCCATGAAGGCCAGGTCGAAGGTGCCGGCGGCAAAGGGCAGCGTCTCGGCCGGGGCCACCCGGAAGTTGCCGGCCGGCAGGTACTCGCGGGCGGCCTGAATGAGTTCGCTACTCAGGTCCACGCCGGCCACCTGCCGCGCTCCCGCCTCGGCAAACGCTTGGGCGAAGACGCCGCTTCCAGTCCCGATGTCCAGCACCCGTGCCGGAACGGGGGCAAAGGCTGCCAGCACGCGGGGCAGCTCCAGCCGGGCCAGCCGCTCCGGGCGGCGCAGGCGCTGCGCTTTGGTGGGTTCGGATGTGCTGGAGGCCGCTGCGCTCATGGCTCCAGCATAAGGGCACAAAAAATCCCCGCCGGGTGGGGCGGGGGAAGGTGGTGGCGACAGAGAGACTTGAACTCTCGACCTCACGATTATGAGTCGTGCGCTCTAACCAGCTGAGCTACGTCGCCTCAGGGCTGACCTTAGGGCCGATACAGAGTAGCGCGGTGAGCGAGAGGATGCAAGCCCCACCCCTAGGAGAACACAGGAGGGTGAGATAAGGAGAACGCCCGGCAAAGTTGCCGGGCGTTCCTTTTCCATCTTGGTGGAGCTGAGGGGATTCGAACCCCTGACCTTCTGAATGCCATTCAGACGCGCTCCCAACTGCGCCACAGCCCCGAAGGCTCAGATAGATTACAGCGGAGGCCCGGTCTTGTCAACACCTCCGCTGCGGGTCAGCTTTCTTGGAGCTGCACGGCACTTTTGCTGCCCCGGGCCGTGCGGGCTGCCTTCGCTTTGGCCGGCGCCGGGTGCTGGGCGGCCAGGCGCACGTAGCCGTCAATCAGGTGAATGATGACCGGATTGTGGGTATGGACGCCGTGGGCCTCAATGTCGGCGTCCGCCGGGACAAAGTGGGCAATGACGGCCGCCTCGGCGTCGCGGGTGAGCAGAAAAGCGTCCTGGCCGCTGGCGGCGATGGGGGGCAGGTCGGCCAGGTGGGCACGGGTCAAAGCCACACCGCGTGGGCATAGCGCTTCCAGGCGGTCGGCCAGAGCGGGGCTGCCGGCCATGTACACCTGCTGCCGGGCATTGAGAATCAGGTCCTCGCACAGCGAGCGCAGGGCCGCTTCACCGTTGAGGTGGTACACGGCCTCCGGTGCGGGGTCAGGCGTCAGGCGCGACAGGTCGCGGTCCAGCGCTTCGAGCCGGTCGCTGAAAGCCCGGCGCGAGCGTGTCAGGTACTCGCGGGCGCTGAGCGGGGCATATTCCAGCGGGTTTTGGCCCACTTTGCTGGCCAGGCCACGGCCTTCGAGGCGTTCCAGGGTTTCGTAGATTTTGGGCCGGGGAATACCGGCCTGCCGCGCCACCCGCGCCGGTACGGAGCGTCCCAGGGCCAGCAGGGCAGTGTAGGCCCGCGCCTCGTACTCGGTCAGACCCAGGGCTTGCAGATGAATAACAGCGCTCACGGCCACAGCATAGGTCAATTGCCAATCGGGCGGAAGAGAGTTCTTCGCTGAGGCGCGCAGGTACACGGATAACTCAGGCTCTTACAACGTGACAGCTGGCAAGACACATTGAAAAAGCGGCTAACTAATGGAGAAAAGTCTCCGAAAGGGATTTTTCCGGCCAAACGGGCTTCGCGGAGGGGCGAATTTGAGGCTCAGCGCAGTTTCTTGCGCTCCTGCACCGCCAGTTCATCGACCCGCTCGTTCTCGGAGTGCCCGGCATGGCCCTTGACCCAGACGAACGTCAGCTCGTGGGTGCGTGCCTGATCAATCAGGGCTTCCCAGAGGTCCTGATTCTTGACCGGCTCGCGGCTGGCCGTCTTCCAGCCGTTGCGCATCCAGCCGGTAATCCAGCTATCGGTAAAGGCTTTACGCAGGTACTGGCTGTCGGTGACCACCTGCACCTGACACGGGCGCCTGAGCGCCTGCAGGCCCTCCAGCAGGCCGCGCAGCTCCATGCGGTTGTTGGTGGTGTCCCGCTCGTTGCCGCTCAGGACCAGTTCGTGCTCGCCGTAGCGCAAGATGGTGGCCCAGCCGCCGTGCCCCTTGGTGGTGTCGCAGGCCCCATCGCTGAACAGGGTCACGCGCTGCCCGCTGACCGGCGTGGCCGGCTGAATCACCGACTTCAGCGGCAGCCGGTCGCGGGCGGCCGTGTCCTTGGCAGAGCGGGGGCGGAAGCGGGAGCCGGGGCGTGTCACAGTCCGGGAACTGTAGTGAGCCTGGGAGCGTAGTGTCAAGTATGAAGCGCGTTCCTCCCACTTCCGAAGCTCACCCTGCCGGAGTTCCGCCAGCAAGCTTCTCGACGCCTGCAGCGGCGCAGCTGGATTCGCTTGCCGGCGCAGGCCTGAGTGAACCTGACCGCACTCCCGCCATGCTGATTCACCTCTCGCCGCTGCTGGCCTTCCTGATTCCGGCCTTCGGCAACCTGCTGGGGCCGCTGGTGGCCTGGCTGGTGTACCGCGACCGCAGCCGTACGCTGGACGACCAGGGAAAAGAAGCGCTGAACTTTCAGATTTCCATGTGGATTTATTCCACGCTGGGCGTGCTGCTGCTGCTGGGCCTGGCCGGCTTGGGCTTCCTGGGCGGAGCCGCCGGGGCCGCTGCCGGGTCGGACGCGCTGGCGGGCCTGGGTATCTTCAGCGGTATTGGCTTTATCTTCCTGCTGATGCTGGGCGGCCTGTTCTTCTATGTCCTGCCCATCATTTTTATGATTGTGGCGGTGATGAGTGTGTCGGACGGCCGACCTTACCGCTATCCCTTTACCCTGCGCCTACTGAGATGAGGGGAGCTGTCCAGCAGTGCAGGGCCGCCGGTCACGCCGGGCTGCTTTACAGTGGTGCACATGTTTAAGCTGCTCCGCAAACCCGGCTCCAAGTCGCCGCCCGCCCCCGAAGAGTCGCAGACCACCTTCAGGGCGCGGCCCGAGGTGCGCGGCAGTCAGGGGGCGGCCTCTGCCCCTGTCAGTGGTTCTCCCGCCAGCGGTGCTCCCGTCAGCACTGCACCGGCAACCCGCGCCGGGCGGCCCGAGCCTATCGCCGTGCGTCACACCGTGCCTATGCGTGCGCGTCCGGAAGTGTTGTACCGGCTGGCGCTGGTCCCCACCCGCCGCGCCGCCTGGGACTCCAACATGGCCGAGTCCGCGTGGGCAGACAGCACCCAGACGCTGAAAAATGGTGCCCGCGCCCGCTTCCGGCTGGTGCGCCGGCTGGGCGGCCTGAAGTTCGAGGCCGAGTATGGCGGCCTCAAAACCTCGCGGTCCGGGGGCTGGCGCAGTGTGCGCGGCATGGGGCCGCTGGAGGAGTTCTCGCAGGAGTGGACCTTCAAGCCTGTGCCGGGCCAGCCGGTCACTGAAGTGACCCTCACCCTGCGTGGGCAGGTGCGGTTCGGGTGGGTGCGGGCGCAGGTGGAGCGCATGATGCAGAACATGCTGCTCAGCACGCTGCTGGACATGCAGCGCGAGGTGGACGCCCCGACCGCCAGCCGCATTGACGAGATGAATCAGGAACTGCGCCGCCAGGAAGAAGCCCGGCGCAAGGCCGAAAAAGCTGCCCGCAAGGGCAACAGGAACAGGCGCTAGATGACCTTGCCCGGGACCGACACCGACCGGCCTGCTGCCCCGCCGCCTGCTCCGCCTGCCTGGCTGCCGGCCCCGCTGCGGCGCTGGCAGGCGGCCTATGCCCGCTCGGGCCCGCTGGGCAAGACCCTGCGCGAGCTGGGGCTGGCGTACCTGGGGTATGTCTTGCTGCTGCCGCTGACATTGTTGGTCCCCGAGCTTGCCATGAGCGAGGACAATGCTGCCGGCATAGACAGCGTATTTCAGGACGCGCTGGGCGGTACGAACCCTTACCTGGCGCTGGCCGGCGCCGCCCTGCTGCTCACGGTGGTGGTGCCGGTCACTGAAGAACTGATCTTCCGGGGCATTCCGTTGCTGCTGCGGCTGGGGCTGCTGCGGGTCGTGCCGCCGGGGTGGGCGCGGGGTCTGTCGCTGGGTATCGGGCTGGTCTCGGCAGTGGTGTTTGCCAGCGTGCATAACCTGATGCCGGGCACCCTGCCGTTGCCGCAGCTCTGGCTGGGCCTGCTCACCTGGCACGCCGCCAGCACGCGGGGCCTGCGCTATTCCATGCTGCTGCACGGCCTGAACAATGCGGTGGTGGTCAGCCTGTTCATTCTGATGATGCTGGTGCTGGGCCCCCAGGCTCTGCAGGGTGCCCCAGCTGGGGACGTCCCGTTGCCCCCCTTGCCGGTACCTGCTGCGGCCCACTGACACGGCGCTCCGGCCAAAGCGGCCGCTCCCCGGCCTGACGTGTGGCGCGTATCATGCCTCCATGACAGCAACGACGAACACCGCAGCGATGGGTATGATTGGCCTGGGCAAGATGGGCGGCAACATGGTGCGCCGCCTGCTGCTGGGCGGGCACCGCATCGTGGGTCTGGACCGGGACGCCGGCGTGGTGGCGGACCTGGCCGCGCAGGGTATGGAAGGCGCAGACAGCACTGCTGATCTGCTGGCCCGGCTGGGCGAACCCGGCACCCGCGCCGTGTGGATGATGGTGCCGGCCGGGCCTGTCACCCAGAGCGTGCTGGAGGACCTGGCTTCGCAGATGGCCCCCGGCGACATCATCATCGACGGCGGCAATTCCAACTTCAAGGACACCATGCGCCGCGCCGAGGAACTGCGTGCGCGGGGCATTCACTATGTGGACGTGGGCACGTCCGGCGGAGTGTGGGGTCTGCAGGAAGGGTACGCCATGATGGTGGGCGGCGATGAGGCGGCGGTAGAGCGCCTGCGCCCGCTGCTGGAAACCCTGGCGCCCGCTGCCGACCGGGGCTGGGGCCGCATGGGGCCGAGCGGCTCGGGGCACTACGTGAAGATGGTCCACAACGGCATCGAGTACGGCATGATGCAGGCCTACGCCGAGGGCTTCGAGCTGATGAAGGCCAAGACCGAGTTCGCCCTGGATATGGCCCAGATTGCCGAGCTGTGGCGGCATGGCAGCGTGATTCGCTCCTGGCTGCTGGACCTGACCGCCGAAGCCCTGCAGTCGGACACGGAGCTGAGCGGCGTGAGCGACTACGTGGCCGATTCCGGTGAGGGCCGCTGGACCATCATCGATTCTACTGAGCAGGGCGTGCCCACCCCCGTGATTACCCTGGCCACCCAGATGCGCTTCCGCAGCCAGCAGGAACTGAGCTACGCCGGCCAGATGCTGAGCGTCATGCGCCGTGCTTTTGGCGGCCACGCCATCAAAACGGTGGAAGCCCACCGCGAAGAGGGCCTGATTCCCGACATCAACCCCGCCGACACCAGCGCCGCCGAGCAGCTGGGTGAAACCGGCCAGCAGCGGGTCAAGGACAGCGAATGAGCGCTGGAAAAGGCAAGAAGTCGTCTTCGGAAGCCGGAGCGGCCAGTCCCTCTGCCACAGCTCCAGCCAAAAAGGCAACCACCAAAAAGGCAACTGCCGGGAAGGAGGCGGACGGTCAAGCGGCAGGCCGGAAGTCGCGTGAGAAGGCCAGCGGCCGCAAGCCCGAAAAGGTCACGGGTGCGAAGGGCCCGCAGATTCCAGCTGCGGAGAGGACCGACGCCGGTGTGGCGGAACGTTCCCCGGCAGATGGCCCGGCCAGCAACCCTTTCCGTGAGGTGATGCGCCGCCAGAGTGCTCCCGAGCCGGCCACCCTGGTCATTTTTGGAGTGTCCGGCGACCTGGCGCGGCGCAAGCTGCTGCCGGCCATCTTCGGGCTGTTTCAAGACGGCCTGCTGAGCAGCGCGGTGCAGATTCTGGGCGTGGGCCGCCAGGAGATGCTGGCAGGCGAATTCCAGAGCTTCGTGGAGCAGGCCCTGCGTGAGAGCAGCGAGACCGACGAGATTGACGAAGCGAGCCTGGGGGCGTTTCTGGAGACACTGGCCTACTGTGCCGGCGACCTGGCCGGGCCGGAGGTGTATGGGCAGATTGCTGCGCTCTGCAGCGAGCACGAAACTTCCAACGCCCTGTTCTACCTGTCGCTGCCGCCCAGCCTGTTTATCACCGTCAGCGACGGGCTGGCGGCCCAGGGCCTGCACCGCCAGGACGAGGGCTGGCGCCGGCTGGTGATCGAAAAGCCGTTTGGGCGCGACCTGGAATCGGCCCGCGATCTGCAGGCGCGGCTGACCCGACACTGGGACGAGTCGCAGATTTACCGCATCGACCACTACCTGGGCAAGGAGACGGTGCAGAACCTGCTGGCCATCCGCTTCGGCAACGCCATTTTCGAGCCGCTCTGGAACCGCAACCTGATTGACCATGTGCAGATTACGGCGTCCGAGGACCTGGGCCTGGAGGGCCGCGCCGGCTACTACGAGGAAGCCGGCGCCGTGCGCGACATGCTGCAAAACCACCTGCTCCAGCTGCTGGCCCTGACCGCGATGGAGCCGCCCGCTCCCGGCTCGCCGGACGCCTTGCGTGATGAAAAGGCCAAAGTGCTGCAGGCCACCCGCCGCATCACCCCGGAAACGGTGGACGAGGTGGCGGTGCGCGGGCAGTACGCGGCCGGCACGCTGTACGGCGAGCGCCTGGCCGCTTACAAGGACGAGAACGGTGTGGACCCCGACTCGCGCACTGCGACCTACGTGGCCGTGCGCCTGGAAGTGGACAACTGGCGCTGGCAGGGCGTGCCCTTTTTCCTGCGGACTGGCAAGCGCCTGCCCAAAAAAGTTACCGAAATCGCGGTGGTGTTCAAGCGCCCGCCGCTGAGCATCTTTCCCAATGTGGAGCGCAACGTGCTGGCCTTCCGCATTCAGCCGGATGAAGGGGTCAGCCTCAAAATCAGTTCCAAGATGCCGGGGCAGGAGATGGACCTGCGCGAAGTGGTGATGGATTTCCGCTACGACGCGTTCGGAGCGCCGCTGGAAAGCCCCTACTCGCGCCTGCTGCTGGACGCCCTGACCGGCGACGCCTCGCTGTTTCCCCGCGCGGAAGAGGTGATGGAGTCGTGGCGTATCGTGCAGGGCCTGATTGACACCTGGGAAGGCCAGGGCCGCCCGCAGCTGTACACCAGCGGCACCTGGGGACCCGACGACGCCGACCGCCTGATGGGTGAAGGCCGGCGCTGGAGGCGGCTGTGACCCCGCCCGGGCTGGGCCGCGCCGCAGCCCCCGCAGGTCTGAAGCCGCGCCTAAGCACCGTGCGCGGGGCCGAACAGGCGATTGGTGAGCTGTGGGACAGCCTGGGTGTGCAGACCCGCGCCGCTACCGGCAACCTGGTGGCCCTGACCGAGCGTGCCCACCTGAAAAAAGTAGAGGGGGCGCTGGCCGGACTGCAAGGGCGCTACGCTGGACGGCAGATTATCGGGGTGCTGGACGGTGACGATGCGGACGAGGTGCAGGTGACGGTGAGTCTGGTGCCGCAGGAAGGAGGGCGGTACGTGGAGCGGCTGGTGCTGAGTGCCGGCGAGGAGCAGCTGCGCGGAGCCATCCTGCCGCTGCTGCGCCCGGCCACGCTCAACTACATCTGGTGGGCGGCCGAGCGCCGGCCCGGTGGCCCCCTGCTGACCGAACTGACCGAGCTGGCCGATAAGGTCATTTGTGATTCGCTGACCCTGGATATCAGCCCTGGACGCCACTACGCGCTGGCCGACCTGGGCTGGCCCCGCCTAAGCGGCTGGCGCGAGGCACTGGCGCAGCTGTTCGACCGCCCCGAAGCGGCCCGGCAACTGCCCGGCCTGAGCGAACTGCGGCTTACTTACGCTGGGCAGAATCCGCTGCCTGCCCAGCTGTATGGCGCCTGGGTGGCCGATACCCTGGGCTGGCCCGGACTGGGTACCGTGACGGTCGAATCTGACGACTGTGGCCGTGAGAACGGCGACCTGTGCGGCGTCGAACTGAGCGGAGCCGGGACCCGTTTCCTGCTGGAAGCGGGCGAGGGCGGTGTGATTCATGCCCGGGCGGAGTGGTCTGGCGGAGGTTTTCAGTCCAGCCTGCACCTGCGCCGGCTGCCTCTGACCGCTGGCCTGGCCGAACTGCTGGCCGACGCCCGGCCCCACCCGGCGTTCGAGCGGGCCTGGGCGCGGGTGCGGGCCGAGCCGCGCTGGGCGGCGGAGCGTCAGGCGCGCTGAAGCGTAGGCAACGGCGCCCACGCGTGCTGTGAGCACAGAGAGTACAGAAAGCACAGAAAGTGCAGCACACGGGGCCAGACGGAACATGGAGTGATGCGGAACTGGAATCCTGCAGCACTCCATGCGGGCCTGCGAAGCTGTGCAGCAGAGAACTGCAAACTGCGCTAGGTGTTCGGCGCAAAGCGCCTGCTTCCGCTGAGCCGCACTGCCGCGTAGTAGGCTACCGCTGCCGAGAAGCAGCCAGGCTGCGCCGCCGCCGCCTCGCGTTCACAGACCGCCCACAGGTTCCGGCGAAAAGCTTCGTCGCTGGCTCGGCGGTTGTCGGCTGTCGGCTCCAGCACCCGCAAATTGTGATAGGCGAAGTCGTGAACGGTGCAGGCCGGCGTGAACTTGGCACGGTACCCCAGCCCCAGTCCTGTGGGGGCACTGCATCCGT